>CAZQSF010000097.1:0-13681 GCA_964595955.1 uncultured Saprospiraceae bacterium | reverse complement strand
GACATCGGCACCATCCGCCTGCAGGTGGGCCAGGCCGACGCCGTCTGGGTGGTGGTACACGGCATCATCGGCGACAATTCGGACAAGGCCTTCATCGCCGCGCGCGTCCGCAAGCAGCAGGCCGGGCAGGGCGTAGCCGAAGCCGAACAGCTCCGGCCCCTGGTACTCACCTTCGACTACGACAGCCTGAGCATACCCATCGAGCAGACGGCCCGCGACCTCAAGCGCAAACTGCAGGAGGCCGGCATCACGGAGGCCAATCGCGACAAGGTCACCCTCATCGCCCACAGCATGGGCGGGCTAGTGAGCCGCTGGATGCTGGAAAAAGAAAGCGGCCACGAGCTGGTAGGGCGCTTCGTGCAGGTGGGCAGCCCCAACAGCGGCTCGCCCTGGGCCAATGTGTACGACATGAGCATGTTTGCCCTGGGCAAGCTGATCAACTTCCTGCCCCTGCCGGGCCTGCTGCAGGAAGTGCTGGGCGGCATCGGCAAGATCTGGGATCAGGTGGAAGTGACGGTCGAGCAGCTGCAGCCGGATTCGGAATTCGTGAAAAACCTGCAATCGCCCGAAAGCCGGGCGCCCGTGCCCTACTACATCGTGCCCGGCGACGACGCCCGCATGCACAGCCTAGAGGACGGGAAGAAAGGCTGGTTTGCCCGGCTGGTGGCCGGCGCCACCCAAAAAGCCACCGACAAACTGGCCTCCAGGCTGTTCAAAGACCAGCCCAATGACGATATTGTGGCCGTATCCAGCATGCAGGCCGTGCCCAAAAGCCCCGGCCCGGTGCACCTGGCGCCGCCGGTGGGCTGCGACCATTTTTCCTATTTCATTCACCCGGACGGGATCGCCCAGCTGACCGGCATCCTCTCCGGCGAATACGATAACGCATAACACCCATGAAGGACGACCTCCGGCAGCAGATCCAGGCCAAGATCGCCGACAACAAACTGGCCGACGCCCTCGACCAGTTTCTCAACTGGGCGACCGCCCACGACGACCAGGACCTGCAGAACACGCTCTACCTGATGAAGGGGCAGTTTAACCGCCTCAAGGAAAACGAGCGGCTCAACATCATCCCCCTCACCGATGCGCTGCGCGAGCAGAGCCGCATCACCCACGCCCTGCTGAGCACGCTGGAGAACGTGCCCCGCTCCGACAAGGGTGGAGCGGAAGCCCCCGGGCAGCCCCGGCCTTCCGCGCCGGATGCGGATCCGGATAGGCACACCATCCTCTTTCTGGCTTCCAATCCCAGCAAAACGGCCAAGCTGCAGCTGGACAAGGAGTTCGTACAGATCTTCGACAGCCTGCAGAACACGCCGGACAGCTTTCAGCTCAAGGCCGAATGGGCCGTGCGGCCGGAGCAGCTGCAGAAAGCCATCCTTACCCACAAGCCCCACATCCTCCACTTCTCCGGCCACGGCGAGGGCGACAACGGCGCTGCCGGCAGCGAGGGCGATCGCGGCATCGCCATCGACCGGATGATCCAGGAAGAAGGCGGCATCATCCTGCAGGACCTCAACGGCGAGCCCCAGCGGGTGAGCGGCAAGGCGCTGGGCTTCATGCTGCAGAACCTCAAGCGCAAGGTGCCCCTGAACATGGTATTGCTCAACTCCTGCTATTCCGACGATCAGGCCCGGGAGATCGCCCGGCACGTGCCCTTTGTGATCGGCATGGATACGGCCGTAAGGGACGCGGCGGCCATCCACTTCGCCAAGGGCTTCTACATGGGGCTGGTCGCCGAGGGCGACGACGTCTTCGACGAGGAGCACATCGACTTCGCCTTCAACACGGCCCTGACCGAGGTGATGCTCATGGAGGGCGACGGCTTCCAGATCCCGCGCATCTGGGTGCAGGGCGAGCAGCGGGAAAACCCGGCAGGCTAGCGCCATGGACGAGGCGCTCCGCCAACAGATCATCGAGCTGATCGGGCAGCATGCGCTCGAGGACGCCCTGGACCGCATGCTGCACTGGGCCTTTCAGGAGGCGGATGCGAAGCGGGAAAGCCAATTCCAGAAGCTCCGCCTGCGCTATCTCGAGCTCCAGGAACAAAAGAACTACCACGACCTGAGCCTCCGGTCAGCCATGCGCGGGCAGGCCGAGATCGGCCGGCAGCTGCTGGATGCCTTGCCGGCCGGCGAGGAAGGCACTCCGCCCAGGCCCGCAGAGGAAGAGCCCGGTCAGACGCCGGTGGTCCTCTTCCTGGCTTCCAACCCCAGCCAAACGGCCAAACTCCAACTGGACAAGGAATTCGTACAGATCGCCATGAGCCTGCAGGACAGCGTTCAGCCCTTCGAGCTCAAGGCCGAATGGGCCGTGCAGCCCCAAAGCCTGATGGAATACATCCTGCAGCACCGCCCGCGAGTGCTCCACTTTTCGGGCCACGGTCAGGGCCGGGAAGGGGATGCCGGCAACGGCCGCGGCATCGACACCGAAGGCATGGCCGCCGGGCAGGAGAGCGGCATCTTCCTGCAGGATGCCAACGGCCGGGCCCGGCTGGTCAGCGGGCAGGCCCTGGGAACCCTGTTCCAGACCATCACCCGGCAGGTGCCGGTCCAGCTGGTGCTGCTCAACGCCTGCTACTCGGCCGAGCAGGCCCGGCACATCGGTGAGCACGTGCCTTTCGTCATCGGCATGAGCAAGGCCGTCCCGGACGAAACGGCCATCACCTTCGCCAAGGGCTTCTACGTGGGCCTGGCCTATTCCCGCACCCGCACCGATATCGACTTCGCCTTCCAGGCCGGCCTCACGCAGATCGAGCTGATGGGTCTCAGCGGGGTGGAGCAGCCGGTCTTGTGGATGGATGGGGAGAAGGGGTAGTCGGTAGTCTTTAGTCTTTAGTCCGCAATCTTCAGTCTTCAGTCTTCAGTCTGCGCAGCGGTCCGCTAATTTGCCTGCCTGTCTTTTCCTATTTTCGCTTTTCAAAATCTTCCGATGAACAAGATACTCGTCCTATTGCTGCTCTTCGCTTTTGCCTGCCAGCCGGCAGCTGATGAGTCGTCCGCTGAAGCGGAGCCGGCGAACGACCCCCACTCTTTCGCCCGGCCGCAGGAGGCCGTGACCGAGCACCTGAGCCTCAGCCTGCGCGTGGATTTTGAGCAGTGGCGGCTGTCCGGCTACGCCTGCTACCGCATCCGCAACCAGGGTGCCGACAGCATCGTACTGGACACCCGCAACCTGGCCATCGAGCGGGTGACTCTGGGCACGAAAGAGGAGCCCGCCACCTTTCGCCTGGGGCTGGAAGACGAGCTGCTGGGGCAGCCGCTCATCATCGACATCAGCCCAGAGACCGAGCAGCTCACCATCTACTACAGCACCACCGAAGGTGCCGACGCCCTGGACTGGCTGGCCCCCGGGCAGACGGCCGGCAAGCGCAACCCCTTCCTGTTCACCCAGGGGCAGGCCATCCTCACCCGCACCTGGATCCCCTGCCAGGACAGCCCCGGCATCCGCATCACCTACGATGCGCAGATTGAGGTACCCGAAGGACTGCTGGCCGTAATGAGCGCCGAGAACCCCCAGGAAAAAAGCCCGGACGGCCGCTACCGCTTCACCATGGAGCAGCCCATCCCGCCCTACCTGCTGGCCCTGGCCGTGGGAGACCTGGCCTTCCGGTCGGTGGGGCCGCGCACCGGCCTGTATGCCGAGCCGCCTCTGCTGGAGGCCGCCGCCTACGAATTTGCTGAAATGGAGGACATGCTGGAAGCCACCGAAGCCCTCTACGGCCCCTACCGATGGGAGCGCTACGACCTCATCGTGCTGCCGCCCAGCTTCCCCTTTGGCGGCATGGAAAACCCGCGCCTCACCTTCGCCACGCCCAGCATCATCGCCGGCGACCGCTCGCTCACGGCCCTCGTGGCCCACGAGCTGGCCCACTCCTGGAGCGGCAACCTGGTGACCAATGCCGCATGGGACGACTTCTGGCTCAACGAGGGCTTTACCGTGTACATCGAGCGGCGCATCATGGAAGCTCTGTACGGCACGGACTATGTAGACATGCTGGCCGTGCTGGGCTACCAGGACCTGCAGGCCGACCTGGACGACCTCGGCCCCCGGAGCCCCGACACCCGCCTCAAACTAGAGCTGGCCGGCCGCGATCCGGACGAGGGCATGACCGACATCGCCTACGAAAAGGGCGGCTTCTTCTTGCAGATGCTGGAGGAAAAGGCCGGCCGCGATACCTTCGACGCCTTCCTGAAGCAGTATTTCGACGAGCACGCCTTCCGGACAGTGACCACGGAGGAGTTCGTCGCCTACCTGAACGAGCATCTGCTGGAGCCGCAGAAGCTGGACGTGGATGTGGACGCCTGGATCTATCAGCCCGGCATCCCGGAAAGCATGCCGGCCATCCGGTCGCCCCGCCTGGCAGCGGTAGACAGCCTGCGGCGGGCTTTCCTGGAGAACGGCACCCTGCCGGACGCGCAGGCCTGGAGCACGCACGAATGGCTGCACTTCATCCGCGGGCTGCCCACACCCGCCCCCCGCGAAAAACTGGCTGTCCTGGATGCGGCTTTCGAGCTGACGGCCTCCGGCAATGCCGAGATCCAGGCCGCCTGGTTTGACCGGGCCATTCGAAGCGAATACGTAGAGCCCATCCTGCCGGCCCTGGAGGAATTCCTCGTGCGGGTGGGCCGCCGAAAGTTCCTGACGCCCCTCTACCGGGCCCTGGCCGAGACCGGGCAGGTGAAAACGGCGCGAGCGATCTACACCAAGGCCCGGCCGGGCTACCATGCCGTGAGCCGCAATACCATGGATGCCCTATTGTTGCCGGACGGCTAATGCACACAAAACGTACCTTTACCGCAAAAACCCGTCACTATGACACGTATCCTCCCTTTCCTGTCGGCATTGCTTTTGGGCTGGAGTGCCTGGTCGTGCCAACCGGAGGCCGACGAGCCGTTTCACAGCTTCTGGCTGGAGTTTCAAACTGCTCTGGAAGCCAACGAGCCCGAAAAACTGGCTTCCTACATTTACTTTCCACTGCGGGGCGCTCCGCTGGTACTGGGAACGAATAAGGCCGTTATGACCAAAGAGGAATACGTAGCCCAGTTTGGAAAACTATTCGACGAACAAACCCGCCAAAAGCTACTGAACATGTACTCCGGCGAGCTTGAGCCCTATGTCGTTCAGGAGGGTACCTTTGCTCAGTTGATGGGTATCCCCACGGGCTATACCGTCTACAAGGCCAAGCTGGAGTTCGGGCAGGGCGTACGGCGCAATTTTCACTTTTCCCCTCATGACGATAGTTTTAAACTGCACATCGTAGATCCCAAAAAGTAAAGCATGCAGGACGACGCCTTCGGTGGGAAACGCGTACTGGTCACCGGCGCCTCGCGCGGCATCGGCCGGGCTACGGCCCTCGCTTTTGCATCCCGGGGAGCTCGCGTAGCCGTCCATTACGGGCGTTCGGCCTCCGAAGCCCGGCAAACCCTCGAGGCGATGGAAGACGGAGGTCCTCACGCCTTGGTCCAGGCCGAGCTGGAGGAACCCGAGGCGGCTGAATTCCTTATCCGGCAAACGCTGGAAAAACTTGGCGGGCTGGACGTCCTGGTCAACAATGCGGGGGTGTTCTTTCCCCATTCGCTTCAGGAAGTATCTTTTGCCGAATGGGACGAGGCCTGGCGACAAACCCTTCGGGTGAACCTGTTGGCCCCGGCCCATCTCTGCTACTGGGCCGGCCGGCATATGATAAAGGCCGGGGGCGGAAAAATCGTAAATGTGAGCTCGCGCGGAGCTTTCCGCGGAGAGCCGGGGCAACCGGCTTACGGCGCTTCCAAAGCCGCGCTCAACGCGCTAACCCAAAGCCTGGCGCAAGCCCTCGGGCCCCACGGCATTTCCGTCACGGCAGTGGCACCCGGCTTCGTACAAACGGACATGGTAGATGCCCTGCTCTCCGGCCCGGAGGGCGAGTCCATTCGAAAGCAAAGTCCGCTCGACCGAGTGGCAAGTCCTGCGGAAGTAGCGCAGGCCATCCTTTACCTCGCATCCGACGAGGCCGCCTTTGCCACAGGTGCAATCCTGGATCTGAACGGGGCTTCCTATTTGCGCTGATCCCACGAACGGATCCCCTTCAGGCCTTCGCGCCGGGTGAGCAGGGCGAGTTCCGTTTCAGCTGTGAAGGCGATCACCCGTTCAGGAGCTACCCGGGCATATTGGCGAAGCGCCCACCCTGCTGCTTTTTGGACGAAAAATTCCGGACTGTCCTTGCGCCTTCGAATGAGCTCGAACAATAGCTCTTCCCGGGTCTGTGCTTTGTAGTCCAATTGCAGAAGTAAAGCGGCCCGCTGATACCAGAAGTTGGGCCGCTCGATCCAGGAGTAAGCCGTTTGCGGCAAGGCCTCGGGAAAGCGCAGGAGCAGCCGGCCGGCCAGCTTGGGCGACAAAAAGTCGACCGTATCCCACCACGATTTTTGGGCGATTAATTCGTCCCAGAGGGAAAGAAAGGCGAGATCCATCTTCGGGCCCGTACGTTGCCCGAGGTCATTGACCACATACTGCCACTCCCGTTGTTCCTGGGCAAAGCAAAGGCGGAAAAGGGCCGGGAGGTCGTCCATTCGGGGCATGCCTTGTTCGTTCACGCACTGCCGGACCAGGGCTTTTCGCTCCGGGCCCTTGATGCCGTAAAAATCGAACTGGTTTTTCATATACCGCGCCATGGAAGCCGCGGCTACTGGGCTGGCATGGCCCTCCAGGAGGCTTTTCAGCTGGCGAAAAAAGGACTCGACCTGGCTCAAGGCTGAAGCGCCGTTTGAAGGAAAGCGTGAACACCGGATTCGGATATGGCCCGGGGGCTGAGGGTCCATTTTTGATTGCCCAGGGCGGAAATGTCGATCTGAGCCAGGCTCCAGCTTCCCGCCCGGAAGCACAAGGCCCAAAGAAGGGCCGATCGCCCCGACGGCAGAGCCATACCCACCCACTTTCGGCCCGACTTCTGAAGGGGGATCCAGGCGGCAGAGCCCTTGACGCGAACGCCCAATTGAACGGCATCTTCGGGTTGGAGCCCCTCCAGGTCCACACTGATCATACAGCGTTTGTTTTCCTGAGAAAAGGGGTAGAGGCAGGATGCCCAGGTATCGTCGTAGAGTAAAATGCGGTAGTACCAGCGGTTGAACTTCCGGATGCGCGGCATGATCTGCCCCTCGGCCGATTGCCATTCCCAGCCCGTTTGGTTGCCGATGTGCAATTTGGCCGGTCCCCAGCCATGCAGGCGCGTGTGCGAACGAACCCAGCGGTCCTTCGGGCAGGGAATATCTACGAACAGGGGCGGATCGAAATGCGACTGCCCGTCCATCCGGCTGACCTGAATGGCATAATGCAGGTTCAGACAGCGACCGGTGGCTTTGGTGTGTAGCCCCTGAGCAAAAAGACCGCCCAGCTCCGTGCTGGTACTTACCTTGAGGTGGGTTTCTGCCGTGGCTTCCGCCTGATGGAGGAAAAAGGCCGGAACGTGTATCTCCGCTCCGCTCTGGCAGCGCAAAACGGTGTTTCGACCTACCTCTACGCGAAAATATTCATCTTGGGCAGGTGGAACGAGATGAGCCAAGGCATCACAAAAAACGCCCCTGGTTTTGTGTTTTGGAATCATAGTACGTTAGTAGCAATACGGTTTTGGGCAGCCCGGCAGATCCCCTTTCGGGTGCCGAGCCTGAAAAATTAACCAGGGGGGCGAAGACGTACTTTAAAAATAAGAAAAACCCGCGATTCGGGAAGTCCCGGTTTTGAGATTAATGCACTCGACCTTTTTCGAAGGGCAACCCGATAGCTGAAAACGGAATGCAAGATGAAGCCACTAGCTGAACGAATGCGCCCCAAACAATTGAGCGATTATATCGGCCAGGAACACCTGGTGGGCCCTCGGGGCGTCCTGCAGCAAACCCTGGCCGGCGGGCAGTTGCCATCGCTCTTGCTGTGGGGCCCTCCCGGTGTGGGCAAGACCACCCTGGCCCGCATTCTCGCCCAAACCCTGGGCCGCCCTTTTCAGGCTCTGAGTGCGATCAGTTCCGGGGTAAAGGACGTGCGCGAGGCCATCGACAAGGCCCGTCGGCAACATTTTTTTGATCAACCGGGCCCCATCCTTTTTATCGACGAAATCCACCGTTTCAGCAAAGCCCAGCAGGATGCGCTCCTGGGAGCCGTGGAGGACGGTACGCTCACCCTCATCGGAGCTACCACCGAAAATCCTTCTTTCGAGGTAATCCCCGCCCTTTTGTCGCGTTGCCAGGTTTACACCCTGCATTATCTGTCGAAGGAAAATCTGATCGCCTTGGTCGACAAAGCGGTTCGGGAAGACGAATACCTGGCCCAAAGACAGATCGAGGTTGGGGAATACGATGCTTTGTTGGGATACTCCGGTGGAGATGCCCGCAGGCTGTACAACATTCTGGAATTGTTGGTGCAGCAACAGCCCGCGGATGAAACGGTGCGAATCACCAATGAAAAGGTGGCGTTTGTCGTTCAGCATCAGCAGGCGCGATACGACAAAGGGGGTGAGCAGCACTACGACATCGCCTCGGCCCTCATTAAGTCCATCCGGGGGAGCGACCCCAATGGAGCGGTCTATTGGCTGGCGCGCATGATCGAGGGCGGGGAAGATTCCAAGTTCATTGCCCGGCGATTGGTCATTTCGGCCTCGGAAGATATCGGGCTGGCCAACCCCAACGCCCTGCTTCTGGCCACCACCACCTTTCAGGCCGTACAAATGATCGGCATGCCGGAAGCACGCATACTGCTCTCGCAGGCGGCCATTTACCTCGCATGCAGTCCCAAGAGCAACTCGGCCTACCTCGCCATTCAAAATGCTCAGGCCCTCGTTCGCCAGGGCGGCGTGAGCGAAGTTCCCCTACACCTGCGCAATGCGCCGACTCAGTTGATGAAAGAACTCGACTACGGAACCGACTATCTGTATGCGCACGATCATCCCGGCAATTTCGTGACCCAGGAATACCTTCCCGAAAACCTGAGTAACCACCGCCTGTACAGCCCGCAAGGAAACGCGGCCGAGCAGAGACTACACGCCCAACTCGCCGACTGGTGGAAAGGGAAATACGGATATGGAAAATCGTCGACCTGAGGAGGGCACACTCAACGCAAACGGCTCCTGAGCTGAAGGTTGGAGTCCGGGCCTGCATCGGGGGTTTGCAGCTGCCGGTGCACGGTGGTTTGCCGGTTTTGCTGTACCTCCTTCATCGTCTCAAAAAAGGCCGACAGATAGTCGATCATTTCGCGTTTGCTGCGTTTTGGGAGCAGCTCGAAAGAATGGATCAATTCCTGCATTTCTCGCTTTTTGCTGAGCACGTAACCGATCTCCCGGCGCAACAGGCCCTGATCCTGACTGAGCCCCAGAAACACCCGGTCGCCCACAAAGCGCTGTCCCAGTTCGCGGGAAGGACGCGCATAGGGAGCAGCAACCAACCCGCTGAAGTCGAAATCGTAGGGCACGGCAAAATAACCCGACCCATCCTCGTAGCGGTAAAGCTTCAGGTTGCGCATGTGCTGGTAGGTCCAGTCGGCATTACCGATCATGTACTGAAACAGGGCGACCCGTACTTCCTGGGAGGCATCAAGGCTGTCGGGAGAGGGGTTGAAGATATCGGCTTCGTCCGCCTGAAAGCGGGCACCGAGCTCGTCCGTTTCCTCCAGCATGATGCCGTAACCGGTGGATCGAATGCGCCCGTCCGGATACAAATAGGTAATCAGAAGCAAGCGGGTTCGATAGCCCTTTCCGGATATCTGTTCGAAAAGCCGATAGGCTAGATATTCCCGAAGGACCAACTCGTCGCCCTTTTTCCGGTCGTCCAGGCAATTGGTCACCAATTTGTATTTATTGAAATCGGCATGAAGCCCCCGTGCGGCCAGCTCGCTTTTCTTGAACTTCAGTTTGAGCGGCGGAAAAGCGCAGGTCCGTCGCCGAAACTTGCCTCTGGCCTGCATCCCCACCTCCCAGCGAGCTACGGCCCCCCGGGCATCGACATACTGCAGGGTCGCCGGCCAGTAGCCTTTGTCCCAGAGATGGGCCGAGAGGGAATCCCATTCGGCCGTGAGGGTCAAAGCCAGGGGTTCTTCGCTTTCACTGAGCTGATCGAAAAAGCTGTTTTGGGCATTCCCGCGAAGTGTCGTATCTTTATTTATTAACGATGTTCTGCCAAAAGCCACCGATAAAGAGAAAACAAAGGCAAGAAAAAGCCAGTTGCGGATTGCGTGTATTGGGGTTGTGTTCATGGTTTGGATCCTTTGCGTGTCCACCTTCTTTTTGGGTGGTGTTCATGGCCAGAACGAAAGCTTCCCAAACAAAGTTTCACAGCTCAAGCTTAAACCAAGTGTTAACAAAATATAATTTTGCCCCAGGCGCTCAATTTTTTCAACATTTCACCGGAAAGCCTTTTCGCCCAACTTGATAAACAGCTGAACCGTTGAGCCATAGAAAATTTTTTTTCGCGATTTTCCAGGGAATGCTTCTGCTCGTCCTTTGGATTGCCGGCAGCCGCTGCAAGAGTCCGGAGCAGCTGAACGGACCGGCCATTGACCAAAAGCCGGAAAACATCATATTGATGTTGGGCGATGGAATGGGGCTCAGCCAGGTAAGCGCTGCCCTGTTCCAGAACGACAATGAGCTCGAGCTCGAAAAGTTTCCCGTCGTGGGTTTTCAAAAAACGCACAGTCTGGACAACCTGGTTACGGATTCCGGCGCTGCTGCCACCGCTATGGCCTGTGGGGTCAAGACGTTTAACTTTGCCATTGGACTTGGGCCGGACTCGCTGCCCTGTAAAACCCTTGTGGAAGTGCTGAGCGAGCGGGGTTTTGCCACGGGTTTTGTAGTGACTTCACCGGTCAATCACGCCACGCCGGGGGCCTTCTATTCGCATGTCGACAATCGCATACATTTCGAACGCATAGCCGCCGACCTGGTGACCTCCGACATCGATTTCTTTGTGGGCGGTGGGCGCAAGTACTTTCACCGCCGCGAATCGGACGATCGAAACCTGCTCGAAGAACTGGAACTGAACGGCTTTATGGTATCCGACTACCTCAGCACCGACCTGCGCGACCTGCGCCCCCGGTACGACATGAAATTCGCCTATTTCACGGCAGACACCCGGCCTTTGCCCGCTTCTGCGGGCAGAGACTACCTCAGCCAGGCCAGCCTGCTCGGAGCTCGTTTTTTGGATCGTTATTCGAGCGGTGGCTTTTTTCTGTTCGTGGAGGGCTCACAGATCGACTGGGGCGGCCACTCCAACAACCTGGAACACGTCATCGGGGAGACGCTGGACTTTGACCAGGCGGTGGGTCGGGTTCTCAAATTTGCCCAATCCGACGGCCGCACCCTGGTCATTGTTACGGCCGATCACGAGGCCGGCGGGCTGGGCATCAACCGGGGATCGGCCATGGGCGCGATCCAGGGCAGCTTCACCACCAACGGCCACACGGCGACCATGGTGCCGGTTTTCGCCTACGGGCCGGGGGCTGAGGCTTTTTCCGGCCTGTACCAAAACACCGACATCTACCATAAAATCCTGGAGGTGCTGGAATTGGACCGGGCCGAGGTTTCGGCTCCCAAGGCTTCTCTGTACGGAACGCCCTGAGCCGATAGCCAACTTCTTTACGGTGGGTGTCAGAAAATGAGCCCTGGAAAGAATTGCCTTGCAAGGATTGACTCCCCCACCGTACCTTTGCCATACACCACAACTCAAATCAAAATATAACCATTCATGAATGCAGTAATGCAAGAAAACCTGCAGCTTATCCGGCAGAGTGCCCGGGACTTTGCAGAGACGTACATCCGCCCTCACGTAATGGAATGGGATGAAAGCCAGCATTTCCCCACCGACCTGTTTCACCAAATGGGCGAATACGGTTTCATGGGCGTGCTGGTCCCCGAAATTTACGGCGGTGCCGGACTGGGCTACCAGGAATACATCACCATCATCGAAGAAATTTCCAAAGTGTGCGGTTCCATCGGCCTTTCGGTGGCGGCACACAATTCGCTGTGCACCAACCACATCTTGCAATTCGGTTCCGAAGAGCAAAAACACCAATACCTGCCCAAGCTCGCCAGCGGCGAATGGATCGGCGCCTGGGGACTCACCGAGCCCAATACGGGCTCTGACGCCGGCCGCATGAAATGCGTGGCCGAAAAGGACGGCGACTACTACGTGATCAACGGCGCCAAGAACTTCATCACCCACGGCAAATCCGGGCATGTAGCTGTCGTAATCGTCCGCACCGGCGAGTTGCTCGACAGTCACGGCATGACGGCCTTTGTCATCGAAAAGGGTACGCCCGGCTTCCAGGCGGGCAAGAAGGAGAACAAGCTGGGCATGCGCGCCTCGGAAACCACGGAGCTGATCTTTGACAACTGCCGGATCCACAAGAGCCAGATCCTGGGCAAAGAAGGCGAAGGCTTTATCCAGTCCATGAAAATCCTGGACGGCGGCCGCATTTCGATTGCGGCCCTGTCTTTGGGCATTGCCAAAGGCGCATTGGACGCTGCGCTGCAATATGCCCAGGAACGCCAGCAATTCGGCAAAGCCATCATCTCCTTCCAGGGGGTGAGCTTCAAGCTGGCCGAGATGGCCACCAAAGTCGAAGCCGCCGAATTGCTCACCCGCAAGGCCGGAAAGCTAAAGGACAAGGGCGAGCGCACGACCAAGATCTCGTCCATGGCCAAATACCACGCTTCCGAAACCGCCGTGGAAGTGAGCACGGATGCCATTCAGATCCATGGCGGCTATGGATACACCAAGGACTTCCCCGTCGAAAAATTCTACCGGGATTCCAAACTTTGCACCATAGGCGAAGGCACCTCCGAGATCCAGAAGCTGGTCATCTCGCGGGAGCTTACAAAAGGCAATTGATGTTTAGTATAAACCTACTGAATTTCAAGCCCCTGGTCCGGCAATCGGATCAGGGGCTGTTTTTTGAGCCAACCATTTAGTTCGCACTCCGTTTCGTACCAAACCCATGTATCCATGCATTTCCGACTGTTCACCCTGGGATGGTTCCTGCTGCTACCTGCTTTTTTGATGGCGCAGGAATTTAGCCTGGAAGATATCAACCGCTCGCGGCTCCAAAAGCAAAAGACCAGTATGCTCGTACTGGGCTCCTGGGCTGTGGGCAACATCGCCCTCGGAGCCGGCCTGGCGGGCCGTCATGAAGGCTCGGAGCGCTATTTTCACATCATGAATGCCGGATGGAATGCCATCAACCTGGGCATCGCTGCCTTCGGCTACTGGAGTGCCGCTAAAGCCGATCCATCGGCCTTCGGCCTGGCCGAAACCCTGGCCGAGAACCGGAAGATCCAGAACCTGCTCCTTTTCAATGCGGGCCTGGACGTAGGATACGTTATGGGCGGGCTGTATCTGATGGAACGGTCCAGACGGGGCGGGGACAATGCCGACCGCCTCAAGGGCTTCGGCAAATCCATTATCCTGCAGGGCGCTTTTCTCTTTGCCTTCGACCTAGGCGCCTACTTCCTGCAGGCCGCCGAGAACAAAAAGCTGGATCCCTGGCTGAGCGGTCTGTATTTTGATGGGCAGACCATCGGATGGGTCGCGTCTTTTTAACCCGAATTATTCACGGATTACCGTGAATAATGACGATAGGTGGCTGAAAACAAGCTTGTTTTCAGCCACCTATGTCAGGGTCTTTAGTGCTGACATCCGCAGGATCGTCAGGATAGCCCTGACCA
>CAZQSF010000096.1:0-13811 GCA_964595955.1 uncultured Saprospiraceae bacterium | reverse complement strand
CGAAAAATAGACAAGTTTCTTTATACGCCATCTTCAATTTAAAATGGTATTATTTGCTCCGGGCCTTTCCCCCTTTAATCTCGTTGCATAATAAAAGGACCCATACTGCTCTCCCAGGGGTTACGCTTTTTCATCGGACCCACCTGGAGCAATATTTTTTTGCCGGAACATCCATGATCTTCTCCTGCACTCGGGCCGGGAGGTTACAGGGCCCGAGAGGATGCCCTGTCCAAAGGGGGGATATTGGGGTTGCGGACTGTTTTTGTCGGCCTCAGCGAGCTGTCCCGGAAACCTTTCGGCTCAGATCCGAAGCACTTCCCGAACCTCCTCGGCGGATTTCAAATCGCGATCTACTTCGTGTAGCACGAGGGTGGGTTCTTCTTCCCCGCTGAGAGCTGCCAGGTCTTCCCGTCGCAAAACGGCCAGCCGGCCCTGCTCGGTGACCACCCACAGCACTTGGTCTTTTTGCGGGTTCAGGTGTACGGGGGTGCCCTTTGCTGCGTAGTACCGGAAAACGGTATTTCGGGCGCGATCGGCCAGCCAGGCGGTTCGCCCGCCGATTGGACTACCCTCGGCGCTGACAAAGCGAGCCTTGACCGGAGCCTGGGCCGGCAGGTGCGGAGCATCTACATTCCAGATCCCCAGGCGGGTCAGAGCAAAGGTGGTGGTTACCTGGTCGGTCTGCACTTCCCGTTCTTCCAATTGGGCGAGAATGCTGCGGTAGTTGCTCCAGGCCTCTTCGCGCTCCTTCTTCACCCGGGCTTCCAATTGCTGAAGCCGGGGCGCCATTTGGTCTTCCCGCAGCGCCATTTCCGATCGGTAGCTTTCCCGGGCGGTTTCGAATTCGGCCTGCGCCTGGGCCAGTTTCTCCCCGCTGAGGATGGGGTGCACGATCAATTCTTCCTCGCGGGCTTCGTGGATCAGCGTGAGGCGATAGGTGTAGGGCCCCAGTTGCTGGAGCCGGAAGCCCTGCCACTGCACGTTGAAGGCCCGGGTATCGACCTCGGCACTTTGGGGCGATACCTGCCAGGTAGTATGGGCATACTCTTCCTGGAGGCGGCGCCGTTCCTCCGGATCGAAGGCCTGTCCGTCAGCTTGTTCGAGCACCAGGGCATCATCGGCCAGATCGAGATCAAAAGAGGGCAGGTCGGGACGCAGTGCATAGGGAGCTGCCGGGGGTTCGGGCAGCGGATATTGTTCTTGCAGGCTCCGGCGACGCTGCTCGGCTTCCTCCTGGATGCGGCGAAGGTACTCCTCCAGCTGAGCCAGGGCCAACTGGCTGGCGCCATCGGCTGTGCCATCCATCCAGCCTTCCCAATTCTGGCTTGCGGGTTCCTCGTACACCCAGTTTCGCCGGGCCGTATCCAGGTGATAAATGTTGAATTTCGGCCTCGCCTCTCCGGCTTGCCAGTACACCTGCGAAACCAGTTGGACCTGCATGCTTTTGCGCGGCTGCATGCGAAGCGGCCGGCCGTCTTGTTCGGCCAGGATTTCTACCATCCCGGCCGATTCCAGCTGGTAGCGACGCCCGGCCGAGTCGTAGTGCATGGGGATACCGGCCAGGAAAAAGTCGACCGGGTCTTTCATTTCGCGATAGCGCAGCACAACCTCGCCGCGAACGGGCCGGCCGGCTGCATCGGCAAAGGCATCGGCAGGGATGGTCAGGGTCGATTTGGGGCTCAACTTGATCGCCTGCGATTCTTCCGCACGGATCTCCCGCTCGACGTAGGCGGGCTCCAATTGGGGGAGGGGAGGGGTTACCAGGGGCTCTTGTTCAAAATGCGCCTCGGCCAGCTCGGGACTCCACACTGCGCCCTGGGGGTTGGACAAGAGCAGGGGCATAAGGACCAACAAGGCCAGCCCGGCGGCTATCGCTAAGCCATTGCGCAGGCGGCGCAACCGGCGCCCCCGACGAGCTTGTTCTGCAGCCCGGTGGCGGTGGAGTACGGCCTGAAAGTCCCGGTGGCGAGCCATTTGCTCTTCGGTCGGGCGCTGGGGATCTACATGGAAAGAGTATCGTTGCTCCATGGTTTGCTGGTTATACCCCACTCAGGAGGTGGATGACAATAGATCATTCATGAGTTGAGCCACTTTATCGCGAGCGCGCTTGGTGCGTACCTTCACCGTATTGGCCGATACTTCCGTCAGGGATGGGCCGTCCGGCAGCAGCATTTGGCGCGCGTTGAGCATGTCGGCGATCTCCTGGAAGGATCGCTTTTCGAAGTGAAACCACTCCAGGAGTTCGAGTTTGTCGGGTTCGAGCTGGTGCAGAGCCTGAAGCAGGACCGGAAGGAGGTTGCGGTCGGGATCGGCGCCGACCCGGTCTGCCTGGTCCACCAATTGGAGCAGAGCTTCCGACTCGACCAGGACCGGCCGCTTCTTGTCCCGGAAAAACTGGTTGACCTCGTTGCGGGCGATCACCAGGAGCCAGGCTTTGAAAGGCACCTGCTGGTTTCGGTATCGCGACAGGTTTTCCAGGGCCTTGAAAAAGGTGTCCTGCGTGAGGTCGGCCGCCAAATGCTCGTCCTGGGTCCGCTGGTAAACAAAGCTGAACACCTCCCCGAAATAATGTTCGTACAACGGACCAAAAGCCTCGGGCTTACGCTTGGCAGCCTGAATCCGTTTCCATTCCTGCTGGAGTTCTTCTCGGGTCATACGCAAGGGGGGCGCCGGCGAGACCGCGCCTGGGTTTAGCGATATCCCAAGTTCTGAATTTATGCCCATTCGAACCCCTTGTCTTTACTACTAATAATGCAGCTGCCGGCATTCGTTACAGGCCCGGGCCGATTTTAACATCTTCTTTGGACGGCAAAAGACGCCCCGGCGGCAGCCGGCATTTGTTCATGCGCCAAAGGCTCCTTATTTTCAGGAGGATAGGCAACGGATATTGCGCAACCGATCCGGGATTTCATCGAACAGGCGGAGCGCAACATCGGGCTGTTGGCTTACTGCTTCCTTATGATCATACCCGTCAACGATGAGATTGAGCTTTCCGCCTTTTCACCCGGCGACCTGAGCGCATTGGTTCGCTACGCCAACGATCCCGTCGTTTATGCCAACACCCTGAACATCCCGTATCCCTACACCCCGGAGGACGGGAAAGCCTTTCTGGCCATTGCCCGCAAGACCAACGTCCAGAACGGCTTGCCGACCGTCTATGCCATTCGGCAGCCGCCGAGCGGCGCTTGCATCGGCAGCATTGCCCGCCACCTGAAAACGGGCTTCGAAGGCCATTCCGATGAAATCGGCTTCTGGCTGGGCCGCCCCTTCCGCCGGCGAGGCATTATGACGGCTTGTGTGCGCGCCTTCTGCTCGTTCTGGTTTGTCCGTGGCCCGCTGGTGCGCCTTTCGGCGGTAACCTTCGCCCACAACCGGGCCTCTGTGCGCGTCCTGCACAAGTGCGGTTTTGAGCGGGAAGGCTACCTGAAGCAGTACTACTGTAAAGACGGCAGGTACCTGGACGGAATTCTTTTTGCCAAACTCAAAAACCACCACTCATGACCCGGAGATTGCTCGGCATTGCCGTATTGCTCGTGTTGGGCTATGTGTTCTTTTCGCCCGTACCGATCGATCCGGCTCACTGGGAGCCACCGGCTTCGCCCGGCCTCAACGGAGCCTTTTCGCCCAACGACCGGCTGGCCCGGGCGCAGGTGCTGCACCGCGGGCAATGCCCGCAATGTGAAGATGTGGACGTCGACAGCCTGGGGCGCCTCTACGGGGCCGCTTCCGACGGAAACATCTATCGCTTCGGTCCCGACGGGCAACGCGAGGTCTTTGCGGCTACCGGGGGCCGGCCCCTGGGACTCGACTTCGATTCGCTGGGCCGGCTCTACGTTGCGGATGCGGTCAAAGGCCTGCTGCGCATAGCCGAAGCCGGAAAGGTCGAGGTGCTGGCCACCGAACAGGGCGGTCGCCCCTTCGCCTTTGCGGACGATCTCGAAATTGCCCGGGATGGAAAAGTCTATTTTTCGGATGCCTCCTGGAAGTTCTCTTTCGATCGATACAAGCTGGACCTCATGGAGCACCGCCCCAACGGGCGCTTGTTGGTATACGATCCGGCCACGGGCACAACAGAGCTCCTGCTCGACAGCCTCTATTTCGCCAACGGAATCGCCCTGGCGCACGATCAATCGTATGTGCTGGTCAACGAGACGGGGAAGTACCGGGTGCGGCGCTACTGGCTGCGAGGGCCCAAAGCCGGCCGAACGGATATCTTTCTGGACAACCTCCCCTTCTTCCCCGACGGGATTTCCCAAGGCAGCGAGCGGATTTTTTGGGTTGCCATGATCTCGCCACGCAATGCGCTGCTGGATGGCCTGATGCCTCGACCCTTCTGGCGGAAAGTGCTGGTGCGCCTGCCCGAAGCTTTTTTGCCCAAACCCGGGAAGTACGGCTTCGTACTGGGCGTAGATCCCTCCGGACAGGTGCGCTACAACCTGCAAGACCCTCAGGGGGGATTCCACCAGATTTCCAGTGTGCAGGAGGCCGGTGGATACCTCTACCTGGGGTCTCTGGGCGACAACGGCATCGGGAAGATGCCCCGGCCGGCCGGAAAATAAAGGGGAAAGCCTACCTTTAGCCTCTCAAACCAATCCATTGCCCCATGAAAGCTGCCTTTTTCCTTGGCATTCTGCTCAGCCTGTGCCTGCTGCAATGCAAAGCCCCGACCAGTGCCATTATGGACTCCTGGACTTCGGACGAAACCCGGAATGCGGAATTCGAAAAAGTACTGGTCATTGCCGTGGCGAAAAACGCGGCCGTGCGCCGGTATTACGAAGACCACCTGGCCAGACAGCTGTCCGGCAAAAAGGTTACGGCCGTGGCTTCCCTGGACGGCATACCCGCCCGGGAAAAGATCAGCAAGGAAACCTTTCAAAAGTATTTCAGCAACCAAAACATCGATGCCGTGCTGGTGAGCCGGCCCGTCGAGGTCAAGGAAATGCCCGTCTTCGTGCCCGGCGATTCGGGTACGGCCGAGTATGCCAGCTTTTACAGCTACTACAATCGCGTTTACGGCAAAGCCCCCGGGCCGGGCTCTTTCGGCACCAATACCCTCATTCGGCTGGAAACCACTCTTTTTGATGTGCATACCGGCCAGGCCGTGTATACCTGCAAGTCCAACTCCTACGCTCATGGCAATGGCGAGCAGGTCATGGATGAGCTCACCGTTCGCATTGCGAAAGACCTGAAGCGGGAAGGCTTCTTTAAATAAGGTGAAGCCGGGCAGGGCCGATTTCGCGAGCTGACGGAAGGCCGGGCCCAACAACCTCCCGGTAGGGGGTAGCCGGACCTCAGCATGTCCGACTACCTTCTGTGAGCTGAGATTCTGAACTTCAGTAATTTAGCGGCTAGCTCAACCACAGCCTTACCTAGGCTAAAGGAGCTATAGCGAATAGCCGATCGAGAAAACGATGCCCCAGTCGTCGCGCGAAGCCGATTCCCGGGGCGGGCGATTGTCGAAATTGTAATAGCCACTCAGCGCAATGTTGAAGTCTTTGATCAGCTCCCAGGTCGTATTCAGGTTGGAGACGATGCGCACCCGGCCCCATTCGCTCAGGCCGGGCAGCAGCGTAAAGTCAGCCGTTACATCCAGCTTCGGCACATTGTAGCGGAAGGCCTTGATTTTGACGGCAACGGACCCTTCCATGCTGTTGTTGAAATCTTCCCTTTGGGTCTCCTCATTGAAGAATTTCTCGCGATTGTAGTTGACCCCTATTGCCGATTGGAAGTTGATGCTTTTCCCCAGGGGAATCAGCCGTCCCACTTGCCCGGAGATGATGTGCCTCAGGTCGATCCCCTGTTGGGAGTTTTGTTCGAGGCTGTATCGGGGCGTGACGAACCAGCTGTTGGCGAAAAAGTGGGCGAAGTTCATGAAAAACGTTCGATTTACCGAACGCTCCTCTATTCCCCGGTCGTTGGTCACAATTCCGTTGTATCCGATGTCGGCGTAATTTCGAGAGTCCTGATAAGAAAGCTTGGTATCAAAGTTGGACCGGAAGACGTTGCTGACCCGGGTGTAATCCAGTCCCAGATTGAAATTGCCGTCGAATCGCCTCCAAAAACGGCCTTTGAAAGGATGCAGGCTACTGATGAAGTAGGAGTCTCCGAAGAACAGGGTGTCTTGGCCCTCGTAGATGATGACCTGTTCGGGTTTGGCAAAGGTGAAATAGCCCTCCATCAGGTCGCCGTCCAGGGTCTGAATGATCATCCCCTTATCCGAAATCAGGCGCTGGATATCCGCCCATTCGATCTGTACATTGCCGGCCTGCTGGGTGTTGTAGAACAGGTATCCATTCTGCATGCGCTTGATTTCCCCGATGAGCCGGTCTCCGTTGTTCAGGAACAGGGTGTCTGTTTTTTGCCCCGCCAACCGGCCGGCGACCAAGCAGGCCAGTACGCAGAGCGCGAGCTGGATTGAACGGGGGAGGAGGTTCATGGTTTTGGTTCGGCATGAAAAGGGGACCGAAATCACAGCGGAGGCTGTTTGTCCTTCCAGGGGTAGGCCGACTCCAATTGCGCCCCCAGTTGCAGCAATTGGCTGTCGCGGCCGATGGGGCCGGTAAACAGCACACCCACCGGCAGGCCGTCCTCGCTCCAATACAGGGGCAGAGAGAGGCTGGGCTGTCCGGTCATATTGGCCAGCGGCGTATACGGAATGTATGAAAATACCTTTTCGGCCAGTTTTTCGATGTTGGCGGCGGCCAGCCTTCCCAATCGCAAGCTGTTGATGATGCTGATCAGGCGCTGCTCGGCGGGGCTGGGCTGCAAGCTGCCGATGGGGAAAGGCTGCAGGCTGGCACTGGGGGTGAGTAATAGGTCGTAGTTCTGATGAAAAGCGGCCAGGCGACGGCCCAGCAGGTTCCAGCGCCGGCGCTGGTAGGCGTAATCGGCTGCCGAGAGGCTGCGGCCCAGCAGGTAGAGGGCAAAGGTAGAAGGCTCTACATGAGCCGGGGAGGGCTTAAAGCCCATAGTCTCTCCCATCTCGCGCACGGTAGCGGCCGCCTGGCCGGCAACGATGGTGATAAACAGCTCGGTGAGGTCTGTTCGCTCAATGGGCAGGGGGACTTCCTCCACCTGATGCCCGAGCTCTTCCAGCCGTTGGGCGGTTTGCTGTACGGCCCGTATGCAGGCCTCGTCCAGCCGGTGGCCCAGGGGGTGGGCCGTACTGAAACCGATGCGCAAGGGGGCAAGCTTCTGATCGAGAAGGCGCAGGTAGGAGGTCGGCCGGGCCGGGCTGGGGTAGGGGTCGCCCGGTTCGGAGGCCGCAGCCACGTCCAGAAAGGCTGCCGTATCGCGCAAGGTGCGGCTGTTGCAGCCTTCCACCACGGCTCCGGCCCAATGCTCGCCGGTTTGGGGGCCGAGGCTCAGCAGCCCCCGGCTGGGCTTCAGCCCCACCAGGCCGCAGCAGGATGCCGGCACGCGAATGGATCCGCCCCCATCGCTGGCTGTAGCCAGCGGCACGATGCCTGCGGCAATCGCCGCTGCCGATCCGCCGCTGCTTCCGCCGGCCGTTCGGTCGAGGTTCCAGGGATTGCGGGTGGGGCCGAAATGAGCCGGCTCGGTATACGGGGTCAGGCCGAACTCCGGCGTATTGGTCTTGCCCATCAGGACCAGCCCCGCATCGCGGTAGCGCCGCAGCAGGAAGGAGTCGGTCTGTGCGCGATAGCCCGCATAGCCCTTGCTGCCCGACAGCTGGGGTTGGCCGGCCCAATGGAGCCCCAGGTCCTTGATCAGGAAGGGAACCCCTTTGAAAGGCCCCTCCGGCAAGCCGCTCCGGAGCTGATTTTCCGCTTCGGCAAAGGCCGGGTGAATGATGGCGTTGATGCGGTCGTTGACGGCTTCGGTTCGTTCGCGCGCTGCCGCCAGCACCTCTTCGGCAGATACCTGCCCCTCCCGGATCAGGGTCGCCAGGCCCAACGCATCGTACTGTCGGTATTCGGCAAAGGTCATAGGGCTTTCTTTTACTGGGAAATTAGAAATTTTCCGGAGCTTGCGGGCAGAACCCAAGCCCCCGATCATGAATCGACTCGAACAGGCCTTTTCCGTCGACGACTTTCGCAGCCAGGGACACGAGCTGATCGACCAACTGGCCGATTTCATGCAAGACGCCCTGTCGGGTGAACTCGAACAGGCCATTCCCTGGCGCGAGCCCGACCGGCAGTGGTCGGCCTGGCAGGAGGTCGGGCAAAGCACCCCCCGGGAGCTGTTCGGCGCCCTGCTGCAGCAGAGCGTGCGGCCGCACCATCCTCGCTACATGGGGCACCAGTTGAGCCCGGTCGCACCCCTGGCTGCGCTGGCCGGTCTGGCCGGCGACCTGCTCAATAACGGCATGGGCGTCTACGAAATGGGCATGGTGGGCACCCCGGTAGAGCGTCTGCTGGTGGCCCGGCTCGCCGGGAAGTGGGGGTGGCCGGACTCGGCCGGGGGCTTCCTCACCTCCGGTGGGACCCTGGCCAACCTGACGGCCCTGCTGGCGGCCCGCAGCGCCAAAGCGCCCGGGGATGTCTGGCAGAACGGCGCCGGTGCGCCCCTGGCCCTACTGGTAAGCGAGCAGGCACACTATTGTGTAGATCGCGCCGTGCGCATCATGGGGTGGGGAGCGCAGGGGATCTTTCGCGTGCCCTGCCGCGATGATTTCAGCATGGAAACGGAAGCCCTGGAATCGGCCATGCACGAGGCCTCCGCCAAGGGGCTGCAGGTCATCGCAGTCGTCGGCTCCG
This sequence comes from uncultured Saprospiraceae bacterium, assembly GCA_964595955.1. GTDB lineage: Bacteria > Bacteroidota > Bacteroidia > Chitinophagales > Saprospiraceae > JAJDFU01. The sequence goes on along the minus strand of CAZQSF010000096.1, from coordinate 5,091 downwards.
CTTGTTCCACGGCCACGGGTTCTTTCGACGATCTGGAAGCCATCGGCCGCTTTTGCAGCCGCCATGGGCTTTGGTTTCACGTCGATGCCGCTCACGGAGGTATGCTCGCGTTTTCGGAACGCCACCGGCATCGCCTGCGCGGCATGCACCAGGCCGATTCCGTGGTCATGGACTTCCACAAAATGGGAATGATCCCAGCGCCCACTACCGCCCTCGTTTTTCGCAAGGCGAAGGACAGCTACCAGACCTTTCGCCAAAAGGCCGGTTACCTGTGGGCCGAGGATGACCGGTCGGAATGGTACAACCTGGCCAAGCGCACTTTTGAGTGCACCAAGAACCTGATGGGGTTCAAAGTGTGGGCCCTTTGGCAAACCTACGGCGACGAGCTGTTTGAGGACTATGCGGACCGCGTCATGGCACTCGCCGAGGAGATGGCTGCGCAGATCCGCCGCCATCCCGATCTGGAATTGGCCATTTCGCCCCAGTCCAATATACTCTGCTACCGCTTTCGCCCGGCCGATGGGCAACTCGACGAACCCCTGCGCTCGCACCTCAACCAGGCCATTCGCCAGGCCCTGCTGGAGGAAGGCAGGTTTTACGTGGTGCAGACCCAACTGAGGGGGGAGACCTGGTTGCGCAGCACGCTGACCAACCCCTTTACCAACTCCGGTCAGTTTGCGGAACTACTGGACCGGATCTGCCGGCTGGGACAACTCCAGGGCGAAGGACTCCTGAATGCCTGACCGGCGGTCCCTTGCTAACGGACTTTTTCTATATTGAGCCCGCAAGCACGTCCTTCCTATGCGGTCTATGCTTTTTTTGCTTTTCGGTTTTAGCCTGACCCCATGGGGGGTTGCGGCCCAGTCTCTGGAGGATCTTTACCGGCGCGTACTGCCCAGTGTGGTGAAGGTGGAGTCCAACGAGGCCATCCGCCTGCCCAGCCGCGGACGGGTAGAGCTGGGCGAGGGGGTCGGTGCCGGGGTACTCATCGACACCAGCGGGCTCATCCTCACCGCCTCACACGTGGTGCAAACCTCGGATCAGATCGCGGTATCCTTCAGCGACGGCCGGCGGCTGCCCGCCAAGGTGCTCTACAGCGTACCCTCGGCCGATGTGGCTCTTTTAAAAACCGTCTATTCGCCGAAGGGCAAGCGGGCGGTCCGCCTCGCCGATTCCGATTCCGTTCGCATCGGCAGCCCGGTGTTTCTCATCGGCAGCCCGAGGGGTACCGCGTTTTCCCTCTCCAGTGGCATCGTGAGCGGGCGGCATGTGAAGCGCCGGTTTACCAACGGCCTGTCGGCGGTGGAATACCTGCAGACGGACGCGGCGATCAACCCGGGAAGTTCGGGTGGCCCCATGTTCAACTACGAGGGGGAAGTGGTGGGCATCGCCAGCTACATCCTTTCGAACTCCGGAGGCTTTGAGGGGATGGGTTTTGCCGCTACCGCCAATGTTTGCCGGCGCTTGTTGCTGGAGCAAAAATCGCACTGGACGGGCGTGGAAGGCATCCTCCTGGAAGGCAGGATGGCCGAACTGCTCAACGTGCCCGGCGGCGCGGGTTTGCTGGTGCAAAAGGTGGCCTCCCTGTCTCCCGCCGACCTCCTAGGGCTACACGGAGGCGATACGCCGGCCGAAATCAATGGCGAAAGCCTGTTGCTGGGCGGAGACATCATCCTGGAGGTCAACGGCGTATCCTTTGCCGAAGAGCGCAGCATCGAAAAGATCATGGCCGTGGTGAAAAGCGGAAAGTTGATGCTTAAAGTACTCCGCTCAGGAGAACAGATCACGATCAGCGGATCCCGTTGAGCGGTATTCACGGTTTTCAGGATAAAATAGGTCTTGGTAAAAAGGTCATTTTATCCTGAAAATTGTATAAAAACGAATGTAAGATGTCGAGTTTACCCTCGGAATACTACATCCGCCGTTCGGTGCCCTTCACCCTGATCAATACGGTGGGGAACGGCCTTCGGGCGTTCGGACTGAAATGGCCGAAACTGGATGCCGATCACCTGATGCAGCGCGGCCGGGAGCGCACCGGTATCGAGCTGGAGCTTCCGGCCATGCGCGAGCATCTGGACCGGCTGCTGTACAGCCTGGAACAGGAGGCCCGGCCCAATACCTTCGGCCGGCTGGCCGCCCAGAACTTCATCTCGCGCATGATCGCCGGCCGACTGCGCATGGAAGACCACCTGCGCCGCCACCCGGAAGTGCCGGCGGAGGAGGAGGTCCGAAAGCCGGTCTTCATCCTCGGGCTGCCGCGCACGGGCACCACCATCCTGCACGCCCTGCTGGCCCAGGATCCGGCCAACCGCTCGCCCCGCTGCTGGGAATGCCTGGAGCCCTACCCGGTGCCGCAGCCCGAAACCTACGAGACCGACCCTCGCATCGAGCAGGTCCGGACGGAATTCGAGCAGTTCTTCAAGCTCATCCCCGACTTTCAGAAGATGCACCACATGGAGGCCAATACGCCCCAGGAGTGCATCAGCATACACGCGCTGGACCTGCAGAGTTACCAGTTTCTGGCCCAGTACAACCTGCCTTCCTATCTGGAGTGGCTGAACAGCAAGGACATGGCCGATCAGTACCGCTTCCACAAGCGGGTGCTGCAGTACCTGCAGTCGGGCGGGGTGCGGGGCGAGCGCTGGCTGCTGAAGACGCCCGTGCACCTGCCCTATCTCCAATACCTCTTCCAGGTGTACCCCGACGCGCAGATCATCATGACCCACCGCCATCCGTTCAAGATCGTGGCCTCGGTCTCCAGCCTGATGTCGTCGGTGCGCTCGGTCTATACGGACCGGCAGGATGTGGCCGCTACGGCCCGCGAGCAACTGGAGATGTGGAGCAGCTACCTCAATCGCTTTGTGGAGCAGCGCGGGCGGTACCGCGAGCAGGCCGACCAGTTCTGCGACCTCTTCTTCGGCGACTTCATCCGGGATCCGATCGCTGCCGTGAAGCAGGTGTACGACCACTTCGGCTGGCCCCTAAGCGCCGAGGCCCTGAGCCGCATGCGGCAATACATGCAGGACAACCCCCGCGACAAGCACGGTCGCCATACCTACACCCTGGACCAGTTCGGCATCAGCCGGGAGGAGGTAGCCGAACACTACCACACCTACCTCGAGTACCTGGAAATGGAGGGTATTGCGGAGTGAGGGGGTAGGGGAGAATGCCTGCCGGCCGGCAGGCTGATTGGAATACTGAAATCCGGAAGCACGAAAATACCAAAACCATGAAAAAAACCCAAAGCGCATTTTATCGCCTGCTGGAGGTGCTGCAGAACGGCGATCAGAGCTTTTTGTCCAAGGACCTGAACGCCCAGAGCCAGGTGGAAGGCTACCGGCACATGGCCCATCTGCTGGCCTACGCCATGGACTTTTACCTCAATAGCGACCCGCTGCGCCCGGAGTTCACGCCCTTTTCGAGCCCGCAGCAGAAGTTTCTGGGCGACAATGTGGGCTCGGTCTACTACTTCGCGCCGGTTCAGCCCGATCAGACTTATCGCATCCGCGGCAGGCGCTTCAACAGCTGCTACCTCTCCTTTGCCCTGTACGGCGGCAAGCCCGACGGCTCCACCTCCGAGCGGGTGGTGGATACCATCAACCACCGCCGCATCGAGTTTGAGGAGGACGGCAGCTTCGAGATCCTGCTCACGCCCGGGGAGCCCCGGGGGCCCAACCAGTTCAAGCTGGAGCCCGACAGCGTGACCCTCTTCTCGCGGGAGTACTTCTACGATCCGGATAGCATGCAGGAGGCCGAGCTGCAGATCGAGAACGTAAACCCGCCCGCCGCGCCGGGACCGGTCACCGACGAGGAGCTGGGCCGCCGCTTCGAGGCCGTGGCCAACTTCGTAGAGCAGACGCTGATGTTCATCCCCCTGCCGTTCCCGCTGCCGGAGAACGGCTTCACGCCGCCTTTTCCCTTCCCCAAGGACCAGCGCAGCTGGGGCCTGACGGACAACATTTACTGCTTCGGCCGCTTCAGGCTGGCCGAGGACGAGTACCTCAAGATCCACTTCCAAAGCCCGGAATGCGTGTATTGGGGCATACAGACCTGGAATTTCTTCATGCAGTCCATGGACTACCGCTACCACCGCGTGATGATCAACAACGGCCTGGCCACCCCCAACGCAGACGGCACCTACACCGTCATCGTGAGCCGCCGGCCCACCGATGCACCCAACAGCCTCACCACCGCCGGCTACGAAGAGGGTATGGTCTTCTGCCGCTGGCTCCTGGCCGAGGACCTGCCCGAACAGCCGGTCATGGAGGTGGGAAGGTGGTGAAGGGTAGCGGGTATTTGCTGCTTAGCTATAGGCTCGGGTACAGCATCTTGCCATCCGGAACAAAATTCCGGATGCATTACTGTATCTATACCTTTACATACACCGATCAGTATAGCATGGGCATCTTCCTCCGAGCAATTCATAGACTTTTGAAGTCTGCCAGACTTCAAAAGTCTGATCTGGGGTTAAAAGATTCTATATGCCAAACCGACGTAAATAACACTGTTTTTCAAGTCGCGGCCACCGACAATATTCGTAACCCCTTGGCAGTACCTCAGACCAATGACCCAATCTTCTGCCAGGTGGTAACCTAAACCAAGGTTTACCGAAAAGTCGAATGTCTCAAAGTTTTCAAGTTTGAGTTCATCAGGTACGGATTTAGCGGTATTAATGGTCAGTAAACCCAGCTGCGGGCCGAGTTCGAAATAGAACTCACCTTGAGTCCATTTCAGCATCACCGGAATATTGATATAGGAAATTTTATACCTGCCGCTTTCTTTGGAATCTTCCCCTTGAAGGGACCAAATGACTTCGGGTTGTAGCTTAAGGTTCTTTGAAATTTTATAAGAAGCATACACTCCAAAAGAATAACCCACTTTGTGGTCACTTTCTGGCAATGCGTCCTCACCCCAAAGTTCGGCAAAGTTGATACCCGCTTTCAATCCATACTGTGCTTCGTTTTTTTCTTCTGTCGTTTTCTTATCCTGAGCGAACAAGTGAATCGTGCTGGTTAAGCACAAAACCATAAGAGAAATGAGAGCTTGTTTGGACTTCACCCTTTGGGCTGTTCTTGCCAAATTTTCTCCTGA
>CAZQSF010000095.1:0-13947 GCA_964595955.1 uncultured Saprospiraceae bacterium | reverse complement strand
ATTGAAGATGGCGTATAAAGAAACTTGTCTATTTTTCGTCTAATCAAGGCAAAAACCGCAGGCATAGCCTGAGCTACGGCGAGGATTTTTAACGAGGAGTAGGCGAAAAAGAGGCGGGTTTCATGCGTCATTCTCATTTTAAATTGGTATAAATCACTTTTTACCTGATGAGCGGGATCCGCCTATCCTTCACCTTGGAGTCCTTGCGAATCAAAACCATAAACCTCCGCGCCTTGGATGGCAGACAGGGGTGTGGCCAAGGGGGGTGCCCGCTGGCGGTCTAACGTCCAGCCGTCTCAGGGCTTTGAATACAGATTGTGCTTTTATGCAACATCCGTAAAGGGGTCAAAAAGGGTAGCCCAGGCCCAGGTTGTAGTTGATGTTTTGCAGAAAGACGCCCTGGGTGGGGTCGATCCAATAATCGATAGCCTGGGCTGTGAGCGGGTCCCCTGTGCTGGGGAAGGGATTGCGCACCGGCAGGCCCAGGTCCAGGCGAAAGACGAAGTAGGAAAGATCCAGCCGCAGACCAAAACCCGTGCCAAGGGCGATCTGCTTGTAAAAAGGATTGACGAACCGGGTAGTTAGTTCCGGCCCGCATCCCTCCACTTCCCGTCCGGAAAAGAGAAACTGGCTGCCGCAACGGGAGAGGTCCGGCTGAACGGTCCACACATTGCCACCATCCAAAAACAGAGCGCCCTTCAGCTTCCAGAAAATGGAAAAGCGATACTCCATGTTGAATTCGAATTTGAGGTCGCCGGTCTGGTAGAAGAGCAACCGGTTGGCATCGTCCTGGGTGAGCGGATCCTCATAGCCCCCCGGGCCGAGCCCTCGGGCCGGCCAGGCCCGTATGCTGTTCGGGCCGCCCACGAAGAATTGCTTTACGTAGGGCACATCCGAGGTGAAGCCGAACGGGCGGGCAATGCCAAAGACCGCCCGGGCCACAAACTGCTGTTTCGGGCCGAGCTCTCTGTAATAGCGAACGTCAAACTCCGTAGACGCGAACTGGGAGAACTCTACTTCTCTTAGTTTGAAGGTATCTTGCTCATTGCGGATGGCATTGGTGATCTTGTTGGCAGCCCAGAGTTCCAGGCCCGCCACCTCGAAACGGGCACTCAGGTAAAAGGATTCTCCGAAGGGGTTCGTATTGAAGGTGCGCACGATGCCGAATTCCCGGAACAGAAACGAGACGAAGAGCTGATTGCCGAAACTCCGTTCCAGAAAGGGATTCTGGGCGAGAATGGTATCGAAGGCCGGGAAGGTCACCGGGCGAAGAAAGTCAGCACCGATGTGGTTGAGGATGAAGCGTTTGTTCGGGCTGAGCTGCACATCGTAGCCGAAGGAAGCATTAAAGAGGTTGTAGTAATAGAAATCGAGCAGATAGATAAAATTGTAACTCAGCGAGAAACGGCTCGATGCCAGTTCCAGCATATTGTCGTAAAGCATAGGCCTGGAACTCAGGTCGTCGGCCCGCTTTTTTCGGGTAAGCCATCGGCGCAGCTTATTGATTCCCTTCCAGCTGCCCAGGTAATCGATAAATTTCGGGAACGATAAATCGGTCTGGATACCGAGGTCGATGGTATTCCAGAACGCGGCATTGGGAGCGGGGTTGATCTCAACACCGGCGCGCAGGCTGGTAGACAACAATTCACCCCCGCCCAGGATGTTGCGGTGCCGGATGGACGGATTCACCGATATCCCGATCAGGTTGCCGATCCCCGTGGCATTGCTTCGGTTGGTGTAGTTGAGTTCGAAATCTACACCCAGCTCAAGCCGTTTGCTCGGGGTGAGTTCAATGCGGAAATTGATGCGGTTGGGCTGCAGGCTGTCGATGGATTCCTTGATGCGAACAAAGCGAAAGGCACTCAGGGCCGAAAGGCTTCGGTTGGTCTTTTCCACCTCCAGTTGCTGGTAGATCTCCCCGGGTTGGAAGAAGATGTTGCGCAGGATGGCCTGGGGCTTGACGTCAAAGCCGTCTTCCGGAACCCGGAAGTGTACCCCTTCGATGAGGGTGTCCAGCAAAAGAGACTCGTCGGAGGTCGGGTTGTACCGGGTAAAAACGGTTACGTCGCCCACGGTGTATTGGCGATGCAAACTGTCCTCTGAGGGAATGAGCACTTCGAAATACAAATTCGCTTTGCGCGGATGTACGGTGGTATCGGCCTCCAGAGGAGCGAAATAACTGGGATAGAAAAAAGCGTACCCGTGATTTTGCATGTACTCCCGGATGCGGGCCTTTTCCTTTTCGTACAAAGCACCGTCCAGGCCTGCCCCGGGAGATAGATAGCTCTCTTTGGCGATGTGCTTCAGCATGTTGTCTATCTGGCTGTCCTCGCTGTCAAAGAAAATGCTGTCTACCGTAAAGAGCTGGTTGGGCTTGACGTAGTAGGTCACATCGATCTTCTTCTTTCCCCGAATGTTCTCATCGTAGAAAACCTCGGCCTGGTAATAGCCCTTGTATTGCAGGAAGCGCTTCATGGACTCGGCCGTCTGCTGGGCCAGGTTTTCATCGAACAAAGACGGTGGCTCACCCAGTGATCTGCGCACCCAATTGCTGAATTTGGAAGAGTCCCCTTCCGTCTTCAGGTAGAACCATTCGCGGGGAATGAAAAAGAAGAAGTTGCGATTCGGACTCTGCTGGTATTGGGAGCTTAGGCTGTACATCATTTCCCGCTTGCTGTCCAGCTTATCTTTGTGCTCGAGTTTGATCCGGTTCTTTCGGAGAAGGAACTCGTCTGCTTCCAGATATTTTGTAGTATTACAAGACGAAAAAAAGGCAAAGCCTCCCAAAAGTATGATCACCAGCCTTATCGGTGAGGTCCTCACGAGCATTTCAGCACAGTAATGGCGCTATCCAGAAGAGACATTCAGTTTGTCCGGTCGCTGTATCAGAGAAAATTTAGGCAAAAGTATAACAAATTCATCGTGGAGGGCGACAAAATAGCTCAAGAGGCTATCCGCTCTGCACCCTCCCAGATCGACCGGGTCCTGGCCTTACCCGAGTGGTGGGACGAGTGCGAACTCCAGCCCGTGGATCAGGCCTATTCATGCGAGGTGATCAGCGAGCGGCAGCTCCAACAGCTGTCCCGGCTTCAAAGCCCCAACCGGGCCCTGGTCGTCATGCATCTTAAAGAGGCGGAATGGGCCCCCCGGGTTGTGCGGAGCCGGCTCTGCCTGTATCTCGACGGCATTCAAGACCCCGGAAATGCCGGCACTCTGCTTCGCATTGCCGATTGGTTTGGCCTGCCCTATGTATTTGCATCGAACGACAGCGCCGATGGGTACAACCCCAAGGTGCTACAGGCCAGTATGGGCGCTTTTCTCCGGGTGCCCTATATCCGCCTGGAGCCGGGCGAACTTTTTGGAGAGGAAACCGAAGCATTCCCGCTCATGGGAGCCAGCTTGAAAGGCGAGTCCATATTCGAACGCGCATTTCCCAGCCATGGGCTGTTGGTGATAGGGCGTGAAGGCAGTGGCATACGGGAAGCATTGGGCCACCGGCTCACCCACCGCCTGTACATACCCGGAGGCGGGCAGGCCGAAAGCCTCAATGCCGCTACGGCCACCGGCATCATCGTAGCCCAGCTGCTCTATGGGGCCGGTCCCGGCGGCAGGCAAGCTTGACCTTTCGAAGGCGTAGGAGCGAACCACAGGGGTCAGAGAAGCTTTTTCAGTTCTTCTTCGATATTTTTTGCGCCCCGCAGGTTGATGGCGGCGATCTTTCCATCCCGGTCGATGAGAAAAGTGCGGGGAATGCTGGTTACTCCGTATTTGGAAGCGGCTTTCGATTCCCACTTTTTGAGATCGCTCACGTGGTAATCCCAGATCAGGTTGTCCTGTTGGATGGCATCGATCCAGCGCTTTTTGGATTGTTCGGCCATTAGCTTGATGCGCTCCGGGTCGTTGCCCAGCTTGGCTTTGGTGCGCGTGTCCAGTCCGTCGAGGGATACGCTGAAGACCGTGAAGCCCTGGTCTTTGTATCGCTTGTATACCTCTACGACATTCGGGTTTTCCCTCCGGCAGGGTCCGCACCAGCTGGCCCAGAAATCGAGGAGTACGATTTTGCCCTTCAGGTCGGAAAGCGACATATTCCGGCCCTGCGGGTTGGGCAGCATGATATCCGGCGCGGGCTGTCCCACCTGCACCAGCTGGCTGGCCATGGTCTTTTGATGCTGGAGTTCCAGCTTGTCGATGAAATCGCCGTAGGAAGCCAGCATTTCCGATTGGGGGTATTCCTGGGCCAGGCGGTCTTTTGCCTTGCGCTGAATATCCAGAAACTGGGTGTTGGTTCGCAAAGCGGAGTATGCCACAAAAACGCCGGTGTAGGGGTTGGAAGTGGTATCCACGAAGGATTCGATATCGTCGGGGCCGAGGCGTTCACTGCGTGCCCGCTCGAAAAAATCCATGAAAGCCTGGGTAGAGGGAGAACCTTTCACGCTGTAGGTGCCGTTTTGGATCGTGTTGAGATCGCCCTCGACCTGCACGGTCTTTTCGCCGCCGTCGAGGACCAGGTTGACCCGTTTGGCTCCAATTCGAAGGGTGTAGATCCCGCCGTCGAGCCCATCGGGGAAATCCAGTTCAAAGGAGCCGTTCGGTCCGATGTCGGCTTTGGAAATCACCCGGCTGGCGCTGTTGATGAGCACTTCGTCCAGGTACACTTGCATGCCCCCGGCATTTTGCAGCGTGCCTTCGATGCGGGTACCTTTAGGAGCCGGCTGGCACTGAAACAGCAAGAGCGCGACCAAAAAGGCGGAAAAAAGAGAAAAGGGAAAGAACTTCATGTATCATGGAATTTTATGATTCAAGAGAACGATCGAGCACAGAATAGTAGTGGTGCTTCCAATCGGAAATGTCGCCGAAATCCTCCGAATCGATTTTCAGCGCGCCGGAGGTGACTTCGCCCAGAGCCGTGAAGGGCAGATTTCGGGCGTTTAGAAAGTTGACCATATCGTCCTCGTTCTCAGAGGGAATGCTTACGATAACGCGGCTTTGGCTCTCGCCAAAAAGATAGGCATCTTTTCGAAAATTCACATCGGTTTCGATGTCAAATCCCAGACGGTTGGGCATGGCAGACTCCAAGAGGGAAATGAACAGGCCTCCTTCGGACACATCGTGGGCAGAGGCTACCCAGCCCTTTTTCAGCAGGTCTTTGAGGTTGTCCTGCAGCTGGGCCTCCTCATCCAGGTCGAAGTGGGGGGCCGGCGAGTGGATTACCTGCCGGATATGACGCAGGTATTGAGATGACCCCAGATCGTTTCGGGGGGTGCCGATCATGTAAATGATGTGCCCGGCCTCTGCAAACCCCAGCGTCATTTGCTGGTCCGGGTCGTCGAGTATGCCGACCATGCCGATGGTCGGCGTAGGAAATACCGGTTCGTTCTTGTCCTTGAGTACGGTTTGGTTGTAGAAGCTCACATTGCCACCGGTGACGGGCGTGTCGAACTTTTTGCAAGCTTCCCCCATGCCTTTAATGGCGTGGACGAACTGCCAATACACTTCGGGATTGTAGGGATTGCCAAAGTTCAGGCAGTTGGTAATGGCTACGGGTAACCCGCCGGAGCAAACGATGTTGCGGGCCGCTTCGGCTACGGCGATCATGGCCCCGCGATACGGGTCGGCATACACGTAAGCGGCATTGCAATCGGTGGTCAGGGCCAGGGCCTTGGAAATATCCTTGAGGCGAACAATGGCTGCATCCGAGGGGGCATTGGTACTCATGGAATTGGTGCGCACCATGCTGTCGTACTGTTCGTACACCCAGTGCTTGGAAGCGATGTTGGCCAGGCCGGTAAGCGCCCAGGCCGCTTCCCGGTAGTCTTTGGGCTGCCCGATGGCCTCCGGCTTGAAGGCCGCAATGTCGTCGAGGTAGGCCGGGCGCGTGTAGTCGCGCTCGTAAACCGGAGCTCCGCCGCCGAGTACGAGATCCCATGCAGGCAGGTCGGCAACCCGCTCGCCCTGTTGATAAAACTCCAACCGGCCGTTGTCCGTCACCTCACCGATCTGCTCGCATACCAGATCCCATTTGTCAAATACGGCCTTGAGACGAGCCTCTTCGCCCTTCTTTCCCACGATGAGCATGCGCTCCTGGCTTTCACTCAGCAAGATCTCAAAAGCCTGCATATTGGGTTGCCGGGTGGGTACTTTGTCCAGATCGATGCGCATGCCGGTACCCGACTTGGCACTCATTTCGGACGTAGAGCAGGAAATGCCCGCAGCTCCCATATCCTGCATGCCCACGATCGCATCTGTTTTTATGGCTTCCAGCGTGGCCTCCAGCAGGAGTTTTTCCTGGAAAGGGTCGCCGACCTGAACGGCCGGCAGGTCTTCGTCGGAGTCCTCCGTTAAATCAGCTGAAGCGAAGGTGGCGCCGTGGATGCCGTCCTTACCGGTAGCAGAACCCACGATGAAAACCGGGTTGCCGGGTCCGTCGGCCACTGCCGAAACCGTTTCGCCAACCCTTACGACGCCCACCGACATGGCGTTCACGAGTATGTTCTGGTGGTAGCAGTCCTGAAAGTAGATTTCGCCACCCACCGTAGGCACGCCAAAGCAGTTGCCGTAATCGCCGATTCCCCGCACCACGCCTCGCAGCAAATGCTGGGTGCGGGGCGAATCCAGCGGACCGAAGCGAAGGGAATTCAGGGCGGCGATGGGGCGGGCGCCCATGGTGAAAATATCGCGGTGTATGCCGCCTACGCCTGTGGCTGCTCCCTGGTAGGGCTCAATGGCCGAGGGGTGGTTGTGCGATTCGATTTTAAATGCACAGGCCAGGCCTTCACCTACATCGACCAGGCCGGCATTTTCCTCACCTGCTCCCACCAGAAGGCGGGAGCCCTCCCGGGGCAGGGTTTTCAGCCATCGGATCGAGTTCTTGTACGAGCAGTGCTCCGACCACATAACGGCGAACACGCTCAGTTCAGTGAAATTGGGCTCGCGGCCCATGATGTCCCGTATCCGTTGGAATTCCTCCTCGGTCAGTCCCAGGTTCTTTGCCGTCTCCAGGGTCACGGGAGGGTGTTTGGTTTGCATCCGCTGCCGATATTTTGATCGACAAAGATAGCACTCCTAAAAGGAATCCCCCGGCCTTTGAGCCGGATATTGCCTGTCTGCCCGAACGGCTCAGCGAATCAGGTCGTTGACCAAAAAGAATAAAACCAGGTAAATCCACAAACCGTCGAGAAAATGCCAGTAAATGGTGAGCAGGCGCAGCTTGAGCCGCTTTTCCGGATCAGAAAAATACACCAGTACACTTACGGGCTCCTTCATTTGCCGGTTGGCTTTCCAGAGGAAAAGCCCCAGGAAAGGCAAGCCGGCAATGACGTGTAAAAAGTGCAGGCCGGATATGACGTACAGATAGGAAGCCGATACATCCGAGTCGATAAAAATGGATTTCTGAAACAGTTGTCCCCAGGCAAAAAACTGGGCAATCATAAAAACGACCGAAAGGATAATGGTCAGCACCAGAGCTCGCTTGTAATTTCGGGTGTTGTCGGCCTTGAAGGAGCGCTGTGCCCACACCATGGTCGCACTGCTTGCGAGGAGGATGAGCGTATTGAGAATAAAGATGGGGGGCAGGGAAATCGGAGGCTGCTTGTTTTCGACCCGGCTGTAGATGAAGGCCGCTGTCAGGGCCAGGAAGAGCATGCCCAGGCTGAAAAGCACCAGGAAGAGCAGAACGTTGTATGGGTGAAAGGCCAGGTTCTGGTATTCGGTGGCGCCCGTGGGTTGGTTTCGGTTATCAGTCATGCGATTTCTTTGTGTTTCGGGCGGCCCGACGACAACGCTCACTGCAATAGGTTACCTCGCTCCAGTTTCGTTCCCATTTTTTACGCCACTTGAAGGGCCGCCGGCAGTGGGCGCACGTTTTTTCGGGGAAATCCCTTTTCTTGCGTTGTTTTGCCATGGACCAGAACCTCTTTGACTCGGTCTAATGTATTGCAGTAACGCGAGAACCGGGACGAAGGTTTTGGGCGGAAAAACCGGTTCAAAGCCTATCGACAGATGCGCCATTGCCCAGCTTGTGGTCGTTCTCTTTCGGATGCCAAAGGGCATTTTTGCCCCTCTTGTGGCCAGCCCCTCCCGGCGGCAGCCTCCACCCATTCGGAAAATGCTCCCGCCGACGAATTCCTCAAGCGGCTTTTGCGCCGCCTCGAAGCCGAACACGACCGGTCGTTTTTTCCCAAACTGGCGGAGCACTATTACACGAGCGGGTTTCGCGAGCTGTTGGACCAGCAGCAGGGCCAGGCGCTTTTTCAGCCGGGGGAAAGCTTCTGGGCCGATGCGCTGGATCTCTTTATCATTCACTATTGCCGGGAGCTGCTAAGCCACTCCCTGCCGGAAGCCATTCTCGCTCATCAGGGCAAGTCCCTGCGGGAGATCGATCTGGACCGGCTCATCTGGGATTACCTGGAGCCCGCAAAAGAACCGGACAGGTACTACCGGGATCTGGCGCAAATGCCCCTTCATATTCTCAAAAATGCGAGCCGCTTTTTTCTCACGCCCAACCCGAGAGAACGGATTTTTTTGCTTTGTGACCAGAGCATGCTGGCCAACGGACAGGAGGGGTTCGCTTTTACGGAGCTTGCTCTTTACTGGAAGGCTTATCTACATCGTGCCCAGCGCGTGGCTTTCGCCGATTTGGAAACCGTGAAGCGCGAAAAGACCTGGCTGACCATTAACGGTCGTTATTTCGACGGCGGTCCGGGCCTGAATGCCAAAATGCTGCGCTTGCTCGATAAGCTGGCTCGTCTGCATCGCCGCCCCGGCTAAGCGGACAGGGGCTTCCCCAGCCAGCGGAGAATAAGGAACAAGACGACCAGGCCGCTCAGGGCCAGTAAAGCGCTCAGGCCCCAGCTGCCCCCCGAGAGGGTAGCTATGGTGCCCGCCAAAATGCTTACACCGCCTACCGTAAGCGCATAAGGCAGCTGGGTGCGCACGTGGTCGATGTGGTTGCACTGGGAAGCCAGGGAGCTGAGTATGGTCGTATCGGATATGGGCGAACAGTGGTCGCCCAACACGGAGGCTCCCAGAACAATGGAAATGACGTTGAACAATAGTTCTTTACTGTGGGCTATATCCAGCCCCGTCTCTTGGGCAATGGCCCAGGTCGTGGGGATGGCAATGGGATAGAGTATGGCCATGGTGCTCCAGGAAGATCCCGTGGAAAAGGAGATAAAGGCAGCCAATACAAAGACGATAGCCGGCAACATGCGCGGATCCAGAGAGTCCTGCAGGGCAAAGGAAAGAAAGGAAGCCGTGTTGAGTTCTTCGGTGGTGAGTGCCAGCGCCCAGGCCAGGCTCAGGATGATGAGGGCCGGCGCCATGGTCTTAAAGCCGGTGACCAGGGTGTTCATGCTGCGATACAGGTTCATAATGCCCTGGCCGAGGGTAAGCAAAAGAGCTACGGCCACGCCCAGCAAGGATGCCCAGAGCAGGGCAATGTAGGAGTCGGCCTGCCCGATAACATACCCCAGGCGGACCCAGAATCCTTCTTTGCCGGGAAGCTGCCCCAATTGCCGCCAGGTGCTGCCCCAATGCCTACTGGCCGGCGCCAGGCCCTCTTTGGCCAGTTCGTTCCAGCCGCTGTCCATGCCGGTTTGGAGCAGTCCGAACAAGGTCATCAGCACGACCACCAGAACGGGAAGCACCGCATTGTACCATCGCAAAGGAGCACCGGCAACGGGAGCCAGGTCTTCGCTTTCGTCCTCGTCTTCCTCCGCATCATTGGTCGGTGCCCAAACCCGCCCGGTCGTCCGGGCGCGTTTCTCGGCACGATGCATTGCACCGTAATCCCGACCGGTCAGGATGACCATAAGCAAAAAGGCCAGGGTGAGCAGCGGATAAAAAGAGTACTTGAGCGATTCCAGGAAAACAGCATACGCGCTGTATTCACCTGCCAGCCGGGGAATTTGGCCTATGCCATCGTCAATGTAGCTGAGTTCGGCACCGATCCAGGTGGTGATGAAGGCCACAGCGGCTACCGGTGCGGCGGTCGAGTCGACGATGTAAGCCAGTTTCTCGCGCGAAATCCGAAAGCGATCGGTCACCGAACGCATGGTATTCCCGACGATCAGGGTGTTGGCGTAATCGTCGAAGAAAATCGCCAGGCCGAGGAGCCAGGTAACGAATTGCGTGCTCCGGGCCGAGCGGGCGAATCGGGACAAACGAGCCACCACGCCGGCCATGCCGCCATTGCGGGAGATCAAAGCGACCATGCCCCCGATGAGCAAGGAGAACAAAATGATGGACAAGTGACCGCTGTCGAGCAAAGCCTGGAGGATGTAGTGATCCAGGACCCTCAGGAAACTGCTCACGATATGGAAAAGGCCGTCCAGCCGGAGTCCGCCTGCGATAAAAGCACCCGCCCAAATGCCCATCACCAGCGACACGATGACCTCCCGGAACAAAAGGGCCATGAAAATGGCGAGCAGGGGGGGGACGATGGAAAGCCACATGGGGATATTCACCAGCCGGGGCTCATTTGCATCGACCGAATAGTGGAAAAGCCGGGGCTTACCGGCCTTCCTGCGAATCAGCAAAAGGGTGCCTTTTTGATCGGTCTTCAGGGGAAGGAAGGATCTGCCGTCCTGCAAGTGCAGGGTGGTGTCCAGGCTGTTGACGAGCCAGCCGACGGAATCTCCGGCTGTACTGAGCGGTTGCAGGTAGATGCCATCGGCAGCAGGGCGAACCCGAAAGTCGAGCTTGGAATCGCCAGACTGAGCCGATAACGTCAAATAGCAGCCAAAAAGGAGGAAGAGGACGGCTATACGGTTCAGCTTCATACCAGCGTTTCGTACTTTTGGAAGCCGCAAAAGCGGAAAAAAACCAAAGTAAACAAAAAACCCGACCTGCCTTGAAGATGGTAACCCGATCAACGATCCTCCTCGCTTTTTGTACGATTCTTTGGCCTGGTGCGGCCTCAGCCCAGGACGTGGCTCCGCGCCTGGAGGTACCGGTAAGCGAGAGTGGGCAGGTACTGCCCCTGGCCCTAGCCGGGGGGCTGAACAACCCCCAGCTTTCGCAGCCCGATCTCAATGCCGACGGCATACCCGATCTGTATGTTTTCGATCGCACGGGGGCTGTACACCTCACCTTCATTCAGCGAGGCAGCCCGGGAAATGCCGATTGGGAGTGGGCTCCCGGCTACGGGCGCTATTTTCCGCCCGTCGACAACTGGGTGCTTCTCAGGGATTACGATGGCGACGGTGCTGCCGACCTCTTTTGCGAATCCGATAACCAACTGCCGGGTATGGTCGTCTACCGGGGCTATTTTCAGGACGACACCCTGCGCTTCATGCGCATTCCCCTGCCGGGCCCCTTCGAAACCAATGTGGTTTACTACGAAACGAATGGAGGTTCCCGTGAAAACCTGTTTATCACCAAGATCGACTACCCGGCGATCGACGACCTGGACTGCGACGGCGACCTGGATGTCCTAACGTTCAATTCCGTAGGTGGGTATGTAGAGTTTTTTCGCAATCGTTCGGTCGAAAAAGGGTATGGCCTGGATAGCCTGGATTTGGCCCTGGAGGATGACTGCTGGGGGGGCTTTTACGAAAGCGGGATCAGCACGGCCATCGATCTGGCCCCGTCGCCAGGGGGCTGTGCCGAGCCTTTTGCCGGTGAAGAGCCCCTGGAGGAGCGGCATGCCGGATCCACGCTCCTCACCCTGGATGCCGATAATGACGGCGACCGGGAATTGGTCCTGGGCGACCTGTCCTTTGACAATCTGGTCTTCCTGCACAATGGCGGAAGCTGCCAGAACGCTTGGATGGATCAACAGGATACCTTGTACCCCGTATCGGATATCCCCGTTCAGATTCCCTACTTCCCAGCTTCTTTCCACCTGGACATCGACTACGACGGCAATCGCGACCTCCTTGCAGCGCCCAATGCTGGGCAAGGAGCTGAAGACCGGAATGTGCTTTGGCTGTACCGAAACCTCGGCACTGATGCCCAACCGGTTTTTTCCCTTCAGGCCCGCGATCACCTGGTGGGCGATATGCTGGATTTCGGCACGGGAGCCTCTCCGGCCTTTGCCGATGTGAATGCAGACGGCTTGCAGGATATCGTGGTGGGTACCTTTACCTTCTACAGCCAGGACGGTGAATTCAACCCCCGCCTGATCCTTCTGGAAAATACCGGCACAGCCACGGCGCCCAGCTTCGAAGTAAAGGATACGGATTACCTGGGGATGAGTCAGTTCGGCAATGCCACCAGTGCGTTCAGTCCCACTTTCGGCGATCTGGATGGCGATGGCGACCTGGACCTCCTCGTTGGCGAACGCAATGGCCAGTTGTTTTACGCAGCCAATACGGCCGGTGCCGGGCAGCCCTTTGCCTTTGCGCCCTTTCAATACGGGTTTGCCGGCATTGATGTGGGCATTGCCAGCAAGCCGGCTATCGCAGACTTCGACGAAGATGGGCTGCCGGACCTCATTATCGGTGAGCAGGCGGGCAACCTGAACTTCTTCTCCAACCAGGGCAGTGCCGGAAGTCCGTCCTTCCTTCCCGATCCCAACCAATTGCCGAATACGGCCTTCCTGGGGCAGGTAGACACCCGGGTGCCCAATGACTTTACCGGCTTCGGCCACAGTGCTCCTGCTGTGGTCAGGCACAAGGACGGACACTGGATGCTCATGACCGGCAGTGCGCTGGGAGAGATTCGGTTGTACGACCAGATCGAGGGCAATTTGTACGATGCCTTCCACCTGGAAGTGCAGGGCTTTGGCCGGATCCGGGAAGGATACCGCACGCAACCGGCTTTGGCCGATATCAACCAGGACGGCAAGCTGGAACTTTTGATCGGCAATCAGCGCGGCGGCCTCGGCCTGTTCGCTACCGAGTTGGAAGCCGACCCCCTGACCGCTACGGCCACAGAGCCGGCGCTCGGCGGCCAGGCGGTGAAAGTGTGGCCTAATCCGGCAAACGACCGGGTGTGGGTAGAACTCCAGGGCCTCGGTGACCCTCGCCCGTATCAACTTCAGCTGATAGACGCCCAGGGACGCCAGCACGGGCAATGGACGCTCCAAGGCAGGTTGAACAGCCTCGATCTATCCGGCTACCAATCAGGTGTTTATGTGCTTCGGGTTCTGAGGGGGGAAACCTCCCGGGCCGTACGCATTCTGCTGTGGGATTAATCGCGCTCGCCAAAGAGCAGGGTGCCGATGCGCACCAGGGTACTTCCTTCTTCGAGAGCAATGGCGTAATCGGCCGACATCCCCATAGAGATTTCCCGAAAGGCATCCTCCTGAGCGAAAAATTGTTCTTTGAGCCGCTCAAACAGGCTTTTTAGTTTTTTGAATTCCTTTCGGATCTGGGTCTCATCCTCGGTAAAGGTAGCCATACCCATAACCCCGCAGATGCGCACATAATCCATGTTCGCATACGCCTCGGAGCGAAGCAGACCCTCTGCTTCATCCCAATCCAGGCCGTATTTCGTGTCCTCTTCGGCAATTTTAAATTGAAGCAACACGTCTACCCTGCGCCCGATCTTGGCTGCTTGTTTGTTGATTTCTTTCAGCACCTTGGTCCGATCCACCGAGTGGATCAGATGAACGAAGGGCACGACGTATTTGACTTTGTTGGTTTGCAGGTGGCCGATCAGGTGCCAGCGCACGTTCTCGGGTAATTCTTCCTGCTTGGCTGTGAGCTCCTGGACCCGGTTCTCGCCGAAATCGCGCTGCCCCTTTTCGTACAGGGCGCGTATTGCTTCGACCGGCTTGGTCTTCGATACGGCGACCAGGCGGGCGCCGTAAGGCTCTAGTTCTTCCCGTAAGCGATCCAGTGCAGAAGTAGAAGCGATCATAACAGTGTTTTGGTACAGCATTACAACAGCTGGCCGTGCAGAAGGATTAACCCGAATTATTCACGGATTACCGTGAATAATGACGATAGGTGGCTGAAAACAAGCTTGTTTTCAGCCACTTATGTCAGGGTCTTTAGTGCTGAC
>CAZQSF010000094.1:0-14577 GCA_964595955.1 uncultured Saprospiraceae bacterium | reverse complement strand
ACCAGGTACAACGTGAGGTTCTCACATTCAGCCATTTAACGAACAACTCGACCTCTAACCTCACGTTAAAATAGGTCTTGGTAAAAAGGTTATTTTATCCTGTAAACCGTATAACGCATTGACGAACAAAATTTTACAATTCGTCAGCCCAAGGGGCGGACAATGCTGTGCATTTTCCGGCTTGGCATAGGCCGTTCTCGCCCTTCATCTACCGGTCAAAGCGATAGCCGTAATGGACGAACACGAGGAACCGGCTGCGAGCCACTCCATCGACATACAGGGGATACATCAGGTCGAGCCGAACGGGTCCCAGTATGGAATGGTAGCTGCCGCTGAAACTGAATCCCGATACGAATGACTCGTTAGCCGAACGCTCATCCGAACGGGAAGACGGAAGCCGGAAATAGCCATTGCTGACGTGCAGACCCAGTTGCAGATCATCGCGTAAAAAATACCCCAAATTAAGCTGAGCTCCTGCGGAGAGGGAAGTGATCACATCATTTTGGCCCAATCCCACAAAGGGAAGGGAACGCCGGCTAAGCACAAAGGGACTGCCCATCCAGAACTGGTCGTAGAACAATCCGTTCTCGTCGGGAACAAAAACGAAGTAAGGGTCGATCCCCAACTGGAAGCGCTTGCCGAGGGGCAGGTAGGACTGAGCGTAAAACTGCACCCGGGGGTAGTGCCCGATCCGGAACAAACTATCTCGTGCCTCCCGCAGGTCATCGGACAGGCTCGATACCTGAGTGTGCAGGTTGTTGGTATAGCGCAAATCCAGTCCCATTCTCACCCCCCGGCGGGGCAGGTAGGTTCGATCCAGCGTATTGACCGCAACCTGAACCCGTCCGCTCAAATTGGTAAGCCGCAGCCGGTCGAAGGCTGCCAGGTCTCCCGCTCTGGGGTTTATTATGAATGTCTCCAGCAAGCCGCCCAAACTAAAGGTGGCGTTGCGCGCGATGGTGAACTGCAGATCGGCCTCCAGCGGCAGAGTGAGGAACCGACTTTCGCCGAAGCGAGTGTCGCTCCAAACGAAGGGCAACTCGTCGCGCTCTACCCCGTAAGCCAGGCGGATCCAGGATATTTGACGTTCCCCGAGAAACTTCAGATAGGATAAACCCGCTCGATAGTTATTGGCGATTCGCCCCACCAGCATGAGGCGCGAGTTGTTCAGCAAAAAATTCCGGGCTGTGAAGCCCAGGAGCAAGCCGGCATTGTTGTAATTGTCGAAAAGCAGGGAGAGCTTGAAAAAGGTGGGGGATTTTTCTGTGGCCTCAACCTGAAGCAGGTTTTTGCCTGCCCGTTCGTTGAGGTAATAAATAACCCGGTCGTAATAGTTGGTTCCGTAGAGCAGGCTGATGGTCGAATCGAGATAGGTGGGAGCTACCGTAAGCCCTTCCGATATGCCCAACCGGCCCCTGATGGCCCGGTCGCTGTGGAAGCGATTTCCGGTGATGTGAATGGAATCGATCCGAATATCCTGGATTGGCGGCAGCCCATTGGGCTCGCCCGATGAGCCTCCGTCGCCAGACGCGAGCCTTTGTTTCAGCCGGCGGATTTCGTCCAATTGCTCCCGGGCAGCTGCCTCCCCCAAGGCGATGAGTTCGGCCCCGGCCTCGAAATCGGCTGCCGTAAATTCGCCGAAGACCGGCTGAATGAACAGGTCGCACTTGGCCTTCTGTTTGGGGAAATCCGTAATGCTGCTCACCATACCGGTTTGCATCAGCAGGTTGGTGGGTGAATAAAGGTCCTCCATGGGCACATTCATATCGCCGACATTCACGCCGATGACCAGATCAGCCCCCATATCGATCACGTCCTGAACCGGAAAATTGCGTACCACGCCTCCGTCCACCAAGAGCATACTATCCAGGGTGATTGGCGGAAAAAGGGTGGGAATCGACATGCTGGCCCGGAGCGCAGTGGCCAGGTCGCCTTCTTTCAGGACGACAGCCCGGCCGGTGACGACATCCGTAGCCAGGCAATGAAAGGGGATGGGCAGCTGGTTGAAGTCCTCGACATCAAACACCGGCAGGCAAAGGCGCTCCAGCACCAGATCGATCTGCTGGCCCTTGACCACGGCCGTGGGAAGCTTGACGGCCCAGTTCTCCAAGGGGATTTCCAGCAGGTGGTTCTTGAAATAGGGTTTCTCCTCCATAACCACCTCGCGAAGGGGGAGCGCATCGCTCAGGATGTGGCTCCAGTTGCTGGTCAGCACAATGTCTTCCAGCTGTTCGGCCGAGTAGCCCGCCGCATACAGCCCGCCCACAATGCTACCCATACTGGTACCGGTAATGAAGTCGGGGCGGATGCCCTCCTCTTCCAGGACCTTGAGCACCCCGATGTGTGCAAATCCCTTCGCAGCCCCCCCGCTGAGCGCCAAACCGAGCTTGGGCCGATGTTCCCCCGCCTTGGGTTGTGCAGTCAGTTGAGTAAAAAAACCGATTCCGAAAAAGAGTAAAATCCAGTAGCGCATAAAGAGAGAAGGCTTTCTTTTGCTGTGCCTGGACAAAAATGAAAAAAAGCCTCAACCCAACCGAATGATCCGGGAAATCAGGATCTCTCTTCTTCGTATTCCTCCAGAAACTCGGAAACGAGTCCGGCGACGAGCTGGCGAAGCGGCAGGTTTTTCCGGTGGGCGATGCGGCGAAGTTTTTCGAGTTGGACCTGCCGCAGGGTGAGGGTGAGGCGGCGCACCTGTTGCTCCTCGTCGGTGACCACCTCGGGGTCCAGCGTATTTCGGACCAGAGCATCCAGGCCGGCACCGGAGCCAGCGCGGGCTTTGGCCCGGGAACGTTTGGGCGAAACGGGTACTTCGACTTCGACCGTCTGATCTTCGGGATCTTCCATGGCATCCATCAGGAAGGAGGCCAGCTCATCGGAAAAGGTCTTGCCGGAAGCTTCCCGCTTGACGATCTTCCGCTTCTTTTTGGGCTTGGAGCGATCGGGAAGCGTAAGCATAGCTTCCTCAGCCCGGCGTTGTTCATCCGAGCTGCTCTCTGCAAAGAGGCTTTCCAGACCGTCCAGAAATCGCTTTTTACTCACGGCTTAGCGTTCTTGGGCACCGGCAGCCGGAGCCACTGCTACCCCATTTTCAATTCGATTCAAGATCTCTCTGCACAAATTCATATAATCCTCAGCTCCCGCGCTGGCGGGATTGTAGGCGAAAATGTCTTTGCGCTGTGCCGGCGCTTCAGCCAGGGCCACGGTATCGCGAATCATCGTGTTAAATACCAAGGGGCCGAAGTATTTATTGATCGTGTCGACCACATCGCGGTTGAGCACTTTCCGCTGGTCGTACATGGTAGCCAGTACCCCACCGATCTCCAACTGGCGGTTCAGGCGGAATTTGACCTTGTCGATCACCTGTTTGATCTTGGTGAGCCCCTGCAGGGCCAGGAATTCCGTCTGCATGGGAATGTACACCAGGTCGCTGGCCGTAAGGGCGTTGAGCGTAAGTAAGCCCAGGGAGGGCGGGCAGTCGATGAAGATGAAATCGTAGGTGTCGCGCACGGGATCCAGCAGTTCGCGCAGAATGAGTTCCCGGCCGGCCTCGTTGATCAGTTCCATCTCGGCGCCGGAGAGGTTGAGCGTAGAGCCGACCACATGCAGGCCGGGCTTGACCTCGTAGGGCTCCAGGTCCGATTCGCCGCGAATGGCTTCGTAAATCGTGGAAGGTTGGCGGGGAATGCCCATGGAAAGCGTGAGATTGGCTTGCGGATCCAGATCGATGAGCAGCGCGCGCTTCCCCAACTGAACGAGTCCGGCACCTATATTGATCACACTGGTGGTTTTGCCCACCCCACCCTTATGATTGAGCAAGGATATGACGGTACCCATAGGGTCGTTTTTGTTTTAATTGTTTGGGTTTGCCTTTATTTGTTGCAGTAATTTGCAACATTTCATGCAAAAAAACAACGCAGACAACACATTTCGCGCGTTTAAACTCAAATTATGCCCTTTTTTCAATTAAATCGGCCCTGTATTTTTCTTACCGGTCTTTTTTTTCTTCTCCTGTCGGCCTGCCAGCCTCCCGGGCCGGCCCTTCGAGATCTGCCGCTTGGCAAATTGTACATCATCGGGGGCGGTAAGCGCCCGCCCGAGATGGTCCGGGAAATAATTCGACTGTCCGGTCTCGATACCGGTGGCTATGCCGTCGTGTTGCCCATGGCCAGTGCCGAGCCCGACACGGCGGCCTACTACGGCAGGCTGCAGTTCATCGAAGCGGGAATTCCTCCCGAACGACTGCTCGCCTGGAGCAGCCGTCCGGATTCGGCCTGGGCCGCTTCTACCCTGGACTCCCTGCTGCGAGCCCGGTTGATCTACATCACCGGAGGTGATCAGGCGCGCTTCATGGCCAGCCTGGCAGGTACGGAACTCAAGGCAAGGATCCGGCGCGCCTACCGCGAAGGGGCAACCGTTGCCGGCACCAGTGCAGGAGCCGCTGTCATGGGCCGCCTCATGATCACCGGCAACGAATTCAAGCACCCGGAGTACACCGGCGAATTCCGAACGATCGAAGCCGAAAACGTGGAAGTCGTACCCGGCCTGGGGTTACTCCCCCGATGCATTGTAGACCAGCACTTCGTGTACCGCATGCGCATGAACCGCCTGCTGAGCGTCGCTTTGGAACAGCCCGATCAGTTGTGCCTGGGCATAGACGAATCCACGGCCCTGGTAGTCGAGGGCGACAGTGCTCGGGTGAGCGGTATCGGTCAGGTCATCGCCCTCCGGCCCGGAGCCAGGCAGGTGCGCCGGCAGAACGGTCTCCTGGGCGGCAAAAACATGAGCGTGAGCGTGCTGCTGCCCGGCGATCGCCTGGCTCTACCAACTGAAGAATAGCACCGGCGGCAGCAACAGCAACATGGCCAGCAAGCTCAGGATGAGGAAGAAGGGAAACATCCAGCGCAGCCAGACCGAATAGGGAATACGAGCTATGGCCAGCACACCCATGGTCACTCCGCTGGTGGGAATGATGAGGTTGGAGATGCCGTCGCCAAACTGATAGGCCAGTACGGCCGTCTGGCGGCTAATGCCCAGCAGATCGCTCAAGGGCGCCATGATGGGCATGGTAAGGGCCGCCTGACCGCTGCCGGAGGGCACAAAAAAATTGAGGCTGCTCTGCAGCAGGAACATGATCTCCACCGTAATGGTACGGGGAAGCCCTTCGCTGGCCTGGGCCACGGCCTGCAGCAGGGTGTCCATGATGCGGCCATCCTCGGCAATCACGATGAGGCCGCGGGCCAGGCCGATGACGAGCGCCGCTGTGATCATTTCGCCGGCTCCGTCCTTGAAGGCCTCAATGGCCTCATTCAGGCTGAGCTTGCCCAAAAGACCGGCCACGATGCCCAGGCCGATGAACAGTCCGGCAATTTCCGCAATATACCAGCCCCACTGGCTCACCCCGATCACCAACAGAATGAGTGTTGCGGCCAGCGAAAGAAGGACCCACACATGCCGGCGAGTGAAAGCCTGTTCGGCACCGCCCTGCAATTCTTCCGGATGCCGCTCCCGGTCGAGCTCATAGACCGGACTGTGCGTGGGATCGCGCTCGATGCGCAGGGCATAGCGCATAATGTAGGCAACCCCCACTGCCGTCACGATCACCCAGACCAGAATGCGATAGCCCATGCCCGACCCCGGTGGCAACTCCGCAATCCCTTGGGCAACGCCTATAGTGAACGGGTTGATAAACGCCCCGGCAAAACCCAGGCCGGCTCCTACGAAGGAAACCGCTACGCCCACGATGGAGTCGTAGCCCAGGGCCAAGGCCAGGGGTATGGTGAGCAGTACAAACACCAGGGTCTCCTCGGACATGCCGAAGGTGGAGCCGGCCAGAGAGAAAAGCGTGATCACCAGGGGTAGAATGAAGCGCTTGAGCTGGGGCCGGCGCTCGCTGAAACGCACGATGCTCTGCAGACCGGCATCAACGGCGCCGGTACGGGTGAGGATCTTGAAGGAGCCGCCCACGAGAAAGACGAACGCAATGATCTGTGCTGCACCGACAAAACCCTTGACAGGAGCCTTGAGGAAAGCAAAAAGCCCCTGCGGAGCAGCTTCCACGCGCTGGTAGGACCCCGGCACAATGAGCTCCCGCCCATCGACCGTGGCCCGTTCAAAGCTGCCGGCCGGCACGATCCAGGTAAGCAGTACGAACACCGCCATGATGCCGAGGATGATGGCAATGGTATCCGGGAATTTGCGCTTTTTTTCGGCCATAGGGTCGGTAAGATAACAAATGCCCCTTTTCTGGATATGGGCAGGTCAGGGAGTCTTGAGGAAAGAAGCGCGGTAAACGACTTTCCGTCCAACGAGTTCCAGGCGATACAGACCGGGCGGCAAGGCGTTCACGGAAAGTTCCGGCCGGTCGACCCGGATGTCGAGCAGGAGCTGGCCCTGGGTATTCCACAGGCGCAACTGCCGGGCAGGCTGGTCTTCGGGGGTTTGCCAGCGAATGTAGCGGCTTGCCGGATTGGGCCAAAGATCGAGCCTTTGTCCTGCCGGCTGTAAGTCAAAGATGGATACCAGCCCATCGCAGGCCGGGTCGGCATAGGCTTGGCGCTTCCGCACTCCATCTTCTACATACCAGTTTTCCCAGTTTCCGCCGGAAGCGGTTTGCCAGTCGGTAAGGTCAAAAGTGTGCTCACCGTTCTCGGTAGCGGGTACCCGATATACTTTCACGGCCGCTCCCTGTCTTTCCCAGCTCAGGGGCTCGCCCTTATTCAGCACTTCGGGCAAAAAATCATCCTGACAGTTGGCCTGTAAAAAAAAGACCTGATCCTCCGGATACTCGGGGTATTCGCCGAACGCCCGGGCCAGGCCGTTTTCATCCACGGCTACGGCCGTATAATCGTTGCAGGCAATTGCATAACTGCGCGCCTGGATCCGCTCGGCCAGGCGAGCCATGAAAACGAGGGTTCGCCCCTGCCGGTCGCGCTGTTCAAAATGTGTATCGGTTACCAGCTCCTGCAGATAAGGCACCTGCAGGAAATCGTCGTACCCCAGGGTATCCATGAAAGGATGATAGGGATCGGAAAGGGCCTCTTCGGACGTAATGCCCAGAGCGGCCGGTGCGTAATAGGCCTGCCCCAGGATGGCCATACCGGCGCTGGTTCCGCCCAGGGTGATCCCTTTGTCCAGAATGAGCTGATTCAGGGAGTCCTCCACAGGGGTATCCTTCCAGTAGGTATAATAATCGTATTGGTCGCCGCCGGCCATGAAAACCAGTTCGGCCTCGCCGATGCGGCGAAGTACGTAGGGGTCGGTAGCTGCAGCCGGCGAATTGAAGCGGATCGTTTCTACGGAGTGGACATCCACGCCCAATTCACTGAAAAAATAATCGTTGTAGCCGTCGCTGTTGCTGGCTCGCAGCACGAGCACATCGCCGCCACCGGCCCGTTGCAGCATCCACTGCATGGCCTGGTCGTTGTCGCCGCCACCCCCGGCCAGGACCACACCGGGCAAGACGTCCGCCTGCACATCGGCCGTGTCGCCTACGATCCAGGAGGTGTAGCTGTCCTGGGCTAGGCCCCAAGTGGGAAGGACCCATCCCAAAGTAATCAGAAACAATACATTTCGCATGGGAAACCCTATAGTAAAAGTGAAGGGGCCGACCCGTGGGCCGGCCCAAGAAATTGATTTCATTTATCTGGCGACCAGGAGAGGCTGTGTGGCCACTCCATCCTCCGTTTGCAGGCTCATCCAGTAATTTCCGGACGGCAGCTCGTCAATCGGAAGGCTCAGCTGATGAGCTCCCTGAGCAATCAGGCCCAGGTTGTGCTGGTCCACGGTCTGGCCCAGGGCATTGCGCAACAACAACACCACGCGCTGGGGGTGGTCCAGGCGGAAGCTCACCTGCAGCGGGCCGGGGCTGGGATTGGGACTCAGCCGGAACGCCAGGCTGCGCGGGTCCAGCACCTGCCGGATACCCGTCAACTCGCCATCTTCGATGGTGATGTCATCCACCAACAGGGCATCGCCACTGGGCGTGATGTTGCGAAATGCAATGTGTACGCTCTCGCCGGCGTAGTCGGCCAGATCTATGCTTCGGTTTTGCGGCTCGGCGAACTCCTCGGGATCTACGGTAAGCAGAATAGCGCCGTTGCTCTCAAAACTTTCAAAGGTGGGCTCCTCCGTATTGATGAGCACCTGGTAGCTGTCCGGAAAATCGCCGGATGAGGTTGTGGAAATGGCCCGCCAGGAAAGCATGGGAGCACTGCCCAGATCGATCTTGGGCAGGATCATCCAGTCGTCGGCCGGTCCGTCATCATTCACGTACCAGGACACGCTGAGAGCGGCAAAGCTCTCCATCAGGCCGCTGTTGATCACGATCCATGCGGAATCCAGAAGTACCGAATCTTCGGGCAAGTTGGGCTCCAGCCCATCCCGGTTGATGAGGGTAAAATCCTCGGGCATTTGCCCGTCCTCAAAATCGTATACGATGGTGTTCTGTGCCCAAAGGGACGTGACCAGGGTACACGCAAACAAAAAGCTGATTGCAAGTAGACCTTTTTTCATAAGGCGTTCTATTTTGATTTACAATGAATGAATGCTGCTAAAGGGGCATTCCTGCCGGAATGCCTGATGGCAATGGATACCCACAAAGAGTTGGTTTAGCAATCAAAAATGGGCTGGAGGCCCATCAAGCCGAGTTGCTTGAAGGAAGGGGTGAAGGGAAAAACGGTTGATTGCAAAGGAAAACACTCCATGATATACAAAAATAGTAAAAATAGAATTTCGCCGCAAGCCTCTTTGGAAAAACAAATTTTGCCCATTTCAGAAAATACCTATTTTTGTAATTGATGCGCGAGCAAAGAAACATATTTCCCGTTTCGGATACCTCCTTCCTTTTCGAGCAACCCAACCTGCTCGGTCTGCAACCGATTTTTGACTGCTAGGCACTTCTTCGCTTTCCCTATTCGACAGAGGCTTGGCCCTCTCCATTGCTCTTTTCGCTCTCTTTCCTTCCCTCAATTCCAACGTCATGTCACGAATCGTTACTGTACTAGGATTTAACCTGCTCCTTGGGTTACCGCTTCTGGCCCAGCATACCGTTAGCGGACGCGTTATTGAAAACCCGGAGGACCCCATCCCCCTGATCGGGCTGAGCGTCTACCTGAAAAGCCAGCCCGACCTTGGCGCACTCACCGATGCCGAAGGCAATTACAGCCTTACCGTACCCACCCCCAACGACACTTTGGTGTATTCGTATGTGGGCTACGGCCGGGTGGAAGAAGCTATCCGGGGGCGAAGCGTCATCGATGTTGTCATGGGCGAATCGGCCGAATTGCTGGACGAAGTGATCGTCACGGCCCTCGGCATCGAACGGAAAAAGAAGTCCCTGGGCTATGCTGCCCAGGAGGTGGGCGGCGACGAACTGGTGCAGTCGCGGGAGGCCAATGTGGTCAATGCCCTGAGCGGAAAAGTAGCCGGCGTGGAGGTGGTATCGTCCTCCGGCACGCCGGGCGCATCGGCCAACATCGTGATCCGGGGCCGGAACTCACTCAACAACAACTCGCCCCTGTTTGTCGTGGACGGCGTACCCATTGACAATTCCTTCGCCGGCTCCAACTTCATCGACTACGCCAACCGGGCTATCGACCTCAATCCCGATGACATCGAGAACATCTCTGTCCTGAAAGGCCCCGCAGCTTCGGCCCTGTACGGTATACGGGCGTCCAACGGCGTCATTCTCATCACCACGAAAAAAGGGAAGCAGGGCCGGGGCGACATCACCTTCAGCCAGACCCTGACCTTTGACCAGGTCAACAAGCTGCCTCAGCAGCAGCGGCTCTTCAGCCAGGGGGAATTCGCAAACGGCACCCCGGTGTATCGCGAGCCGCTGCAGACCAATCAGTCGTGGGGCGCCCGACTGGATACCCTTCGCTACGACGGTAACCCCGACTACCCCTTCTCCCGCCTGGGCCGCATTGTGGGCCAGAGCGACCCGACAGCTACCGACCGGCAAGTAACGCCCTTCGACAACCTCGACAACTTTTTCCAGACCGGCCTCACCTCCAACACCCACCTGGCGTTCAGCGGGGGCGGCGAGCGCACCAACTATTACGTGGGCGGTACCCACCTGCGCCAGACGGGCATTGTGCCCAAAACGCGCTTTGAGCGCACCAGCGTAAAACTGAGCGGAGGCATACAGGTCACCGATCGCCTGTATGTGTCCGGCACGGCCAACTACATCAATTCCGGCGGGGATCGCGCCAACCGGGGCAGCAACCTTTCCGGCGTCATGCTGGGCCTCACCCGCGCACCGGTCACCTTCGACCTGGCCAACGGATTTTCCGACCCCGCCAACGAGCCCCTGGCGTACCGTTTTCCCGACGGCACCCAGCGAACGTATTGGGGCGCCTACGACAACCCCTACTGGAGCGTAAACCGCAACCGCTCGATCGACCGGATCAATCGCATCATCGGCAACACCTTCGCCAAGTACGATTTCACCAGCTGGCTGTCGGCCCAGTACCGCCTGGGGATAGACTATTACTTCGAGGAGCGCAAAGCCTACTGGGATAACCAGTCCAACGAATTCGGCACCGGGGTGATCTTCGACGACCTGTACTCCTACTTTGCCCTCAATTCGGACTTTCTCATTACCGCCGAAAGCGATGTGGGCGAAAACTTCGGCATCCGGCTGAGTCTCGGACACAACTATTTCAACGAACGGCGCTTCTTCAATGTACAGGAAGGCGAGACCTTTATCATCCCGGATTTTTACGACATCAGCAATGTGTCGCAAGTGACCTTTGCCGACGATGATCTTTCCCGCAAGGAGATCGTCGGTGCGTTTTACGATGCTCAGCTCGAGTTGCGGGACTACCTGTTTCTGAATGTCACCGGCCGCTGGGACTGGTCTTCTACTCTCCCAACTGATCAGGTGCCCTTTTTCTACGACTCCTACAGCCTGGGGTTTGTTTTCACCGAGCCCCTCGGCCTGGCCACCTCCAAAGGTTTTCCCTACGGCAAGGTCCGCCTCTCCTACGCCCGGGCCGGAGGCGATGCTCCGGTCTATGCCCTGGGCAACTTCTTCACCCTGCAGGAGCCGGTAAAGGGCCAGACCTCCTTCCTGCCGAGCAATACGGTGGGCAATGCAGGCCTTCGGCCCGAAGAGACCCGCACCATCGAGGGCGGCCTGGAACTGCGCTTCTTCCGCAATCGCCTGGGGCTGGACCTCACCCTGTACCGCTCCGAAACCGTGGACCAGATCGTTGAAGTGCCGGTGGCCACTTCCAGCGGCACGGCTTTCCAAATTACCAATGCCGGCATTGTGGAAAACCAGGGGATAGAGATTCAGCTCACCGCCCAGCCCATCGTGAAGAATGCATTCAGCTGGGATGTTGTGCTCAACTTCTCGGCGAACGAGAACACCGTTGTGGAGCTGGCGGAAGGAGTTCAGGACATCCGGTTCCCCGTATTCGGGTTGGCCTCCACCTCCAACCGCGCCATTCCCGGGCAGCCATTCGGCGTACTTTTCGGCACCCGGTGGAGTCGCGACGAGCAGGGAAATATCCTGGTAAATGCCGACGGCTATCCGGTGTACGACCCACAGGACCCCGGCATTGTAGGAGATCCCAACCCCGACTGGCTCATGGGCTTTCGCAACTCCTTCCGCTGGAAAGGCTTCTACCTGTCTGCCCTGCTGGACGTGCGCCGCGGCGGCGATATTTTCAATGGCACGGTAGGGGTGATGAAAAACCTGGGCATCCACGAAAGCACGGAAAGCCGGGAAGAAGAGATTGTCGTGGAGGGCGTATACGCTCCGGGGACGACGATCGACGGGGAGGACGTCAGCGGCCAGCCCAATAACACGCCCGTCCGGCTCGACTACGACTACTATCGCCGCTACCCGTTTGCCGGCGTATCGGAAGCCTCCATCGAGGACGGCTCCTGGGTTCGTTTGCGGGAGTTGAGCTTTTCCTATCAGTTTCCGGCCAGCCTGATCGGCGGCTCCTTTATTCGGAGCCTGGAGGTGGGTGTTACGATGCGCAACCTCTTCCTCATCACCAATTATTCCGGCATCGACCCCGAAACCAACCTGAGCGGTGCGTCCAACAGCTTTGGACGCGATTACTTCAACTCGCCCAACACGCGCAGCTACGGATTCAACCTGCGCGTAGGGCTCTAACCCGAATAGCTATGAAAAAGACGACCCTAATATTTTGGATCCTTGCTCTGGGCCTGTCGGCCTGCAACCTGGAGGAAACCAATATCAACCCCAACGATCCGGTAGACGTACCCCTGCAGACCCTGCTGCCGCCCGCCATGGAAGCCACGGCCGAAGTCCATGCTGAGGAAGCCGCCGTCATTGCCGGCATCTTCTCCAACTATTTCAAAGGTGTGGACAATCGCGCCCTGCCGGTAGAGAGCTATTTGCTGGACGAATCCTTCAACATGAACCCGCTCTGGCAAGACTTCTACAACACCCCCATCGACGTACTGAAGCTGATCGTGCGCAAAGCCGAGCAGCAGAATGCACCGCATTACGAGGGCGTCGGGCTTACCCTTTTGGCCCTCTGCACCGGCACCGCCAGCTCGCTCTGGGGCGACATCCCCTTCACGGAAGCCGGTCTGGGCGGCGAAAACTTCAGCCCGGCTTACGACCCCCAGGAAGCCCTGTACGGCGAATTGCAGGCCTTGCTCGACCGGGCCATTGTCGCCCTCGACGCCCCGGAAAGCGTATTCTCGCCCGGGGATGACGACGTGTTGTTCGGCGGCGACCGGCAGCGGTGGAAAAAGGTGGCCTACGCCCTGAAAGCCCGCTACTACATGCACACTGTGAAGGTGGACGCCGGTGCGCCCCAGAAAGCCCTGGATGCCCTGGCCAATGCTTTCGCCGGGCCGCAGGACGAACTGAGCTATCCCTACGGCTTCAACGAGGCCGAACAGAACCCCTGGTTCCTCTACTTCCAGAACACCCCCTATGTACAGATCGACGAAGACTTTCAAAGCCTGCTGGACGGCACGGATGATCCGCGCCAGGACGAGCTGATCCGCACCTCCTTTGGAGTGAGCCGGGTGGGCGATTACCTCTCCAGCACCGACTCGCCCGTACCCCTGCTCACCTATGTGGAAACCAAGCTATTGGAGGCCGAAGCGCTGGTCCGACTCGGCCAGGGCGATCCGCAATCGATCGTCGAAGAAGCGGTGCGCACTCACATCGCACAGGTTACGGACAACCAGGCCACCGAGGAAGAGATCGACAACTACCTGGCTGCACACGTTCAACTGACGGGCGATGAGAATGAAGACCTGAACACCATCCTCACCCAACAATACATCGCTCATTTCACCATGGCCGAGGGCTGGACCGACTACCGCCGGACCGGCTATCCGGAGCTGGTGCCCAACCCCGACGGCGACAATCCGCAAAACCCCGGCGGGGCCATCCCCCGGCGCTTCATTTATCCTCAAAATGAGCGGTTGTACAACACGCAGTTTCCACCGGATAACCCCAACTTGCAGGACCGATTCTGGTGGGATGGAAATTGATCGGGCGACGGAGATCCATGGCTATTTTAAAAACGGAGATGAAGAACTACGCATACAGCCTGGCCGTTCACGGCGGAGCAGGCACTATACGACGGGAAGACCTGAGTGCGGATCAGGAGCGGGCTTACCGAACAGCCCTCGAAAATGCGGTATCGGCCGGCTACACCATACTCGAACAGGGCGGTTCGGCCCTGGATGCCGTGGAGGCGGCCGTGGCTGCTATGGAAGACAGCGAGCTCTTCAATGCCGGGCGCGGCTCCGTCTTCACTCAGGACGAACGCATCGAAATGGATGCCGCCATCATGTGTGGCCACAGCCTGGACGCCGGTTCAGTAGCCGCTGTGGAGCAGGTGCGCAATCCCATCCGGCTGGCCCGGCGCGTACTGGATAGGTCGCCCCATGTAATGCTGGGGGGAGCCGGAGCGCTGCAGTTCGCCCGAGATCAGGGTTTGCCGCTGGAACCCCTCGACTATTTCGCCACCGCCTTCCGCCGCCAACAGCTGGACGAAGCCCGGGCTGCCGACCGGGTTCAGCTCGACCACCAGGCCCAGAAGCCCGACAAATACGGAACCGTGGGGGCTGTAGCCAAAGACGCACAGGGGCATCTGGCCGCTGCCACCTCCACCGGGGGCATTACCAACAAACGATACGGCCGGATCGGCGACAGCCCCATCACAGGAGCGGGAAACTACGCCAACGACGCCACCTGCGCCGTATCCTGCACGGGCTTTGGGGAATACTTCATGCGGGCAGTGGCGGCCTACGACCTCTCCTGCCTGATGGAATACAAGGGTTTGAGCCTTTGGGAAGCCGCCCGGCATCTGGTGTTGGATAAGCTGCCGGCGCTGGGTGGTGAAGGCGGCCTCATTGCCGTAGACGCCAGGGGCCGGCTTGTGCTGCCTTTCAATTCCGAAGGCATGTACCGGGGTTGGCAGTATGCCGGCGAAGAGATCCACACAGCTGTGTTCGAATAAGGCCGGGCAGCCGGAACCTGGTGGCGGATGGTGCATTATACCCAAGTAGGCAGTCAGATGTTATACTGCTGAAGGGGTTTTGATTTTTTCAGGTTTCTTCTAAGAG
>CAZQSF010000093.1:0-15401 GCA_964595955.1 uncultured Saprospiraceae bacterium | reverse complement strand
ATTCACGGTAATCCGTGAATAATCCGGATTAATGTGAGGTTTTTCCATTCAACGAACAGTTCGACCCTCAAGCTCGTACCGGCCGCCGGTTACTGCAGGCCGGCGTTGATGAGGAAGGTAGCGGCGAAGGCCACGATGGCGTACAGCTCCGGGAATACGGCCAGCACCAGCGTTTTGCCGAACACATCGTGGCCCGAGCCGATGCTGGCGATGCCGTTGGCGCAGATCTGCCCCTGCCGCATGGCAGAGATCAGGGACACCAGGCCCAGCGCGATGCCCGCTGCCAGGATGGCCATCCCCTGCACCATCGTGATGTCCTCGGTGAGTATGCCGGAGGCATTGACCAGGAAGAAGCCCGCAAAGCCGTAGAGGCCCTGGGTGCCGGGCATGGCGCTCAGCAGCATGTAGCTGCCGAAGGCCTTGTCGTTTTTCTTGAGGGCGCCCACGGTGGCATTGCCGCCCATGGATACGCCGATGGCGCTACCTACGCCGGACAGACCGATCATGAGGGCGATGCCCAGATACGCTAAAATGATTCCCGTGCTCATGGTGGTGTTGAGTTTGCTATGGTTTAGGTTTCCGTGCCGTGCTTGCGCAGCGGGTCGTATTTGCGACCGCCGCCCTTGAAGCCGGCGTTTTTGTAAAATTCGACAAAAGTGAGGCGCATGGGGTGTACAAAGGCCCCCAGCGAGGCGATCAGCAGGTTGGCGCCGTGCCCCACGAGGAGGAAGAGCACGAACAAGACCGGCCCCACATAGGGCACGCCCTGGTTGATCTGCCAGGCGATGTTGTTGACCACATAGCCCAGGATGGCACTGGAGATGCCCAGCGCAAACAGGCGAATATAGCTGAGCAGATCGCCGAAAAAGCCCGTGATGCCGTACAGCTCCCACAGGCCCTTGCCCACCCGGCCGGGCAGGCTCGTGCCGGGGTCGCTGAACAAAACGATCAGGGCCACGCCGCCCCAGGCCGTATAGGTGCTCACCGGGTCCAGCTGTTTGAGCAGGCCGATGTCCAGCAGGCTCAGCAGCAGGATCATCCATCCAACGGGCGCAATGCCGTGCATCCAGCCGTACTGGCGGGCCTGGTTCACTGCTTTGAGCACCAGGCCGAAGAGGATCTGCACCATACCCAGGATGAGCGCCAGCTGGAAGGCCTGATTGCTGTCCAGCATGAAGTTGCGCGCCGCCTCGAGGCCGGGGATGGGGTTCTCCACCAGGTTGAGGCCGAAGAAGGTGCCCGTGAGGGCACCAAAGATCACCGTAGCCAGCCCCAGCCACTGCAGGAGGCGGAGGATGGGCTGGTAGCTTTCGCGGGCCCATCGGCGGTAGATGGTGGCTCCCAGCACCATCACCAGGCCGTAGCCGGCATCGCCCAGGCAGAAGCCGAAGAACATCATGAAAAAGGGGGCAAAGTAGGGCGTGAGGTCCATCTCCGAATAATCGGGCAGGGCGAAGAGCTCGCCGATGGGCTCGAACAGGCGCGAGAAGCCCGAGTTGCGCAGCAGGACGGGCGGATTGTCCCTGGGTTTGGGGCGATCGCGCAGGAAAAGCACCTTGTCTTTATGCAATTCGCCTTCCAGTTTTTCCCGATGGGTGTCCGGCACATAGCCTTCCAGCAGCATCACGTGGCCGTCGGCCTCCTGCCGGCTGTGGTGGATGACTTCGGTGAATTGAAGGTTATCCTGCAGCTTGTACAGAGCGGCTTGCATGGCGGGAATACCGTGTGCGGCCAGTTGGTCCAGGCGGTCGCTCCAGGTCGCTTTTTCGTCTTCCAGTCGCACTCGTCTTTCGCGAAGCTCCTGGGTGCCCACAGCAGGTGCCGGCCAGGCATCCGCGACGGGCAGCTCCGGGGGCTCGGCCTCGCGGCTCAGGTAGATGAAGTGGGCTTGTCCGTTTTCCTCGGCGACCAGGGCGATGGGGTATTCGGCCGTCCAGCCGGGCTTCCAGCGCTTGGCCGGGCAGCTGAAAAAATGAATGTACAGGCCGGCACCGGCCAGCTCCTCCAGGGTCTTGGTGGAAAATTCGCCCCAGGGGCTCCACTGCTCCAGCTTTTTGTTCACCTCCTCCAGCTCCTGTTCCCGGTCGTCGAACTCATCGGTCCAGTCTTCGTATCGCTTCATCAGCTCCAGCCCATCCTCGGGCAGTTCTTCATCCCAATCCCGGGGCTGCACTTCGCGCTTGGCCAGGAGGTCCAGCACGCCCTGGAGCCGCTTTTGGGCCTCCATCCGGTCTTGAAGTCCGGAGGGGAGAGGCTCTTGCTTGCCCTTGACGTGCACCACCCCCAGCTGACGCAGGCGCATGAGGAAACGCAGGTAATCGCCCTGCGGCACCAGGAAGTAGTATTTGTGCATGGGTTCGATCATGGGCGAGCTTCCTCTTTGCGTTTCTTGACGATCTTCTGAGCGGCTTTGGCCAGGTTTTCCTCGTCTTCCAAATAGCGTTTGATCTGCCGGATGGCATCCTCGTAATCCGGGATCTGCACTTTCTCGTACAGGTTGACCTTTTGGGTGGTTTTTTTTCGGGCGTGCTCCAGCAGTTCGGTGCGCCGGACCATCAGGCGGTGCCGGAGCTCCAGGCTGGTCCATTCCTCCAGCAGTTCCAGGCCGTCCGGATACCAGGCCGGCCGGTTGAACAGGCTGAAGGGCTTTCGGTGAAAGTGCACCTTTTCCAGCACCGGGGTATTCACGCCGGCGATCTTCCGCTCGGCAAGGTCGACCCGCTCTACCTCCAGCAAAGAAAAGTCAAACGTATTCCATAGGTGGATCATGGTTTCGTGCTCCTGGATGGATTCCTGCAACCGCCTTTGCAAGGCCTCCGCTTCCCGCCGGGCTTTTTTGACCTCCACGCGCAGGGCGGCCTCTTTATTCTTGAGAATGGGCAATGCCTGCCGCCGGATCTTGAGCTGCTTTTCCAGCGCTTGCAGCGAGGTTTTGTTGTATTGAAAGCGAATGGCCATGGCGGATCAGGCTTGAACGTTTTCCGGCCAGAAGCGGTCCGTAAATTCTTTTTTAATGCCCACTTCCTCCAGTGAAAAGTGCTCGGCGAACAACTTCCAGGTGGTATTCAGCATCGCTTCGGTATCCATGTTCACATCGATGGCGAGCAACTGATCGGCATAAGACCTGGCAAAGGCCAGAGCGCGCTCGTCGTAGTCGGTGAGCTCAAAGCCGTTCTCGAGCTTGGTGCGCGCATTGGCGGCATCGGCATAGAGGCGCACAGCGGCATTCATCACCTGGGGATGGTCTTCGCGCGTCTTTTTGCCGATCACCAGCTGCTTGAGGCGCGACAGGCTTCGGAAGGGATCCACGATCACCTTGCCGATGTCCGTATCGCGGCGCAGGAAGAGCTGCCCCTCGGTGATGTAGCCCGTATTGTCGGGTATGGCGTGGGTGATATCGCCGCCCGAGAGGGTGGTCACGGCGATGATGGTGATGGTGCCGCCTTCGGCAAACTGCACCGCCTTTTCGTAGATGCGGGCCAGATCGCTGTAGAGCGAGCCCGGCATGCTGTCCTTGGAGGGGATCTGGTCCATGCGGTTGGAGACGATGCTGAGGGCATCGGCGTAGAGGGTCATGTCGGTGAGCAGCACCAGCACGTTCTCGTTCTTGTCCACGGCAAAGTACTCGGCGGCGGTGAGGGCCATATCGGGCACCAGCAGGCGCTCCACGGGCGGATCTTCCGTGGTGTTGATAAAACTGACGATGCGGTGCAGGGCGCCGGCCTGCTCGAAGACCTGCCGGAAGTAGAGGTAGTCGTCATTGGTGAGGCCCATGCCGCCCAGGATGATGCGGTCGGCCTTGGCGCGCAGGGCCACGGTGGCCATCACCTGATTGTAGGGCTGGTCGGGATCGGCGAAGAAGGGGATCTTCTGACCGGTGACCAGGGTGTTGTTCAGGTCGATGCCGGCAATACCGGTAGCGATCAGCTCCGAGGGCTGCTTGCGCCGAACGGGGTTCACGGCCGGCCCGCCGATCTCGCGCTCCTCCCCGTCGATGGACGGCCCCTGATCGATGGGGTCGCCGTAGGCGTTGAAAAAACGTCCGGCCAGGGTGTCGCCCACTTTCAGGACGGGCGGGCGGCTCAGGAAGACCACCTCGGCATCGGTGGGCAAGCCTTCCGTTCCACCGAACACTTGCAGCGTGATCTCCTGTTCCTGGATCTTCACCACCTGGGCCAGGCGCCCGTGTACGACGGCCAGTTCTTCATAGCCCACCCCCTCGGCTTTCACGGTACAGGTAGCCTTGGTGATCTGGTCGATCTGGGTGTATATGCGCTGAAAAGCTTTCTTCGTCATAGTTCCGCATTGTTCGTGGACGGGCTCAGGAATCCGAGCGGCGTTCGCTCAGGATCTCTTTCAGTTCCTCGAGGTGTTTGTTGAATTTTTCCGATTCGAACTCTGAATAGTTCATCTGCTTGAGCGTATTGATCAGCCGCTTGAAATAGGGGTTCACCTCTTCGTACCGCTCAAAGCTCAGCGGGGTTTTAACGATTTCCAGAATTTTGTCTACCATGTATTTCTGCCGGGCCATGGGCGTGCGGGCATCCACATCGTCAAAGGCATTCTGCTGCAGGATGATCTCGTCGATGACCTCCGATCGCCAGAAGGTGAGGTGGGTATCGATGGATACGCCGTCGTCGCCCAGGATGTTGATCTGCTCGGCCGCCTCCTTGCCCTGAATGAGCCGGTTGCGCAGCTGGTTGACCTTGTCGGTCCAGTCGGGATCGATCTCCTGATTGAGGGTGCGCTGCAATTCGGGGTACTCCAGGTACTTGGAGTAGCTCTCGATGGGATCGATGGCCGGATAGCGCTTGCTGTCGGCCCGCTGCTGGGAGAGGGCGTAGAAACAGCGCGCCACTTTTTTGGTGGATTCGGTGACGGGCTCCTTGAGGTTGCCTCCGGCCGGCGATACGGTGCCGATGAAGGTAATGGAGCCGGTCTGGCCGTTGTGCAGGTTCACCGTGCCGGCCCGGGAGTAGAAGTTGGAGATGATGGCCGAGAGGTCCATGGGAAAGGCGTCGGGGCCGGGCAGCTCTTCCAGCCGGTTGGACATCTCGCGCAGGGCCTGGGCCCAGCGGGAGGTGGAGTCGGCCAGCAGCAGCACCTTCAGCCCCATGGAGCGGTAGTACTCCGCGATGGTCATCGCCGTGTAGACGGAGGCTTCGCGGGCGGCCACCGGCATGTTGGAGGTGTTGGCAATGATGGTGGTGCGCTCCATGAGCTTGCGGCCCGTCCAGGGGTCGTCCAGTTCGGGGAACTCCGCAAACAGGTCCACCACCTCATTGGCGCGCTCCCCGCAGGCGGCGATGATCACCACATCGGCTTCGGCCTGCCGGGAGATGGCCTGCTGCAGGACGGTCTTGCCGCTGCCGAAAGGGCCGGGAATGAAGCCCGTACCTCCCTCCACAATGGGGTTCAGGGTATCGATGGTGCGCACGCCGGTCTCCAGCAGGCGGTAGGGGCGGGGCTTGTCGCGGTAGGCCCGCACCGCGCGTTTTACGGGAAACTTCTGCATCATATTTACCTTCACCTCGCTTCCCTGTTCGTCTACCAGCGTAGCTATGGCATCTTCCACCCGGTATTCGCCGGAGGCGGCTACGGACTTGAGTTCGTAGGTGCCTTCCAGCTGGAAAGGCACCATGATCTTATGGGCGATGCCGTTCTCATCCACTTCCCCCAGCCAGCTGCCGGCCTGTACCTGCTCGCCTTCCCGGGCCAGGGGTTCGAAGGCCCATTGGCGCTCCAGATCCAGGGCGGAGGTGTATTCGCCGGGCTTGAGGAAGACGCCGGTCATGGTATTGAGGTCGTGCATGAGGCCGTCGTAGTTGCGCGACAATATGCCGGGCCCCAGGGTGGCCTCCAGCAGGTGGCTGGCAAAGGTGACCTCCATACCCGGCCGAAGGCCGCGGGTGCTTTCGAACACCTGCACGAAGGCCTGTTTGCCTTCCACCCGGATGACTTCCGCCATCAGGGGCGTATCGCCGTCTTGGATGAAACAGATCTCGTTCTGGCTGACGGGCCCCTCTGTGGCTACGGTTACCAGGTTGGATACGATGCCTTGTACGCGTCCCGTGCTGTATGTCTTGCCTTTTGTCATGCCGGTAAATGGGTTTCTGCGAGCTGATGAATGAAGGCCTCCAAACGCTCCCTGCCTTGTTCGGCATCGGCTTGCAGGCGCTCTTCGATCAGCTGAAGCTTGAGCAGATAGCCCAGGAGGACGTCTGCGGAAAAGTAGGAAAAAGTGAGGGCTTCCTCGATAAAGAACCACCGCAGGCGGCTGGTGTTCTGATGCCGTTCGGCCAGGT
Organism: uncultured Saprospiraceae bacterium; assembly: GCA_964595955.1. Lineage (GTDB taxonomy): Bacteria > Bacteroidota > Bacteroidia > Chitinophagales > Saprospiraceae > JAJDFU01. The sequence goes on along the minus strand of CAZQSF010000093.1, from coordinate 9,096 downwards.
CGTCGATCTCGGCATCCTGAACCCATTGGCCCCACTGCGGGTAGCGCATGCTGAGGCCGAAGTCGCGGGCCTGAGAACGGCGTATGGCCCGCGTAATGTCATTGTCGTCCACCAGCTGATGCTCGTCGGAAAGTCGATGCCGGCGCAGATTCCAACCCGTCTGCAGGTTGCGCAAATCGCGATCAAAACGAAGCCAGTCGTGCACGAAGCCCCGGCTGTTCGCCAGGGCATAGGCATAGTAGCCTTCTGTAAGTCGGTGTTCCCAGGGCAGTCGTTGAAAGTCGTTTCCCCCTTTCCGGAAGGCCTCGAGAGTGCGGTGAAAATAAGGGGGCAGCCCTTCGCCTTCGCGCAGGCTGTTGAGGAAGAATTCGGGCTCGTAGCGGCTGAGCGGAGCCCATTGTGTGATCTCCCCCCTGGCCATGAATGCGAGCAGGTTTTCGTGCTCGGCGGGCAGCAGAAGCAAATCCAGAGCCGCGCGCTCCGTGCGCTCCAGCTTATCCTCGAGTTCTCTCACCCAATCGGCAAGCTGAAACGGCAATTGCGGCTGGTAAAGCGACAGCTCGGGCAGGCCGGCTACCAGGTAGTAGTATTGCTTTTGCTGTATGCCGTAGGAACGCATGGGTGGCTTTATTCTCCGAACAGGAGTTTTTTGATGTGCGGCCGGAGGTGACCTGCAAAAAAGGTCTTGAAGTCTTCACTGGTGAAAGAGATCACGTAGCGGCCGTCGGCCGGCCCGATGCGAAAGCCGTTCCGAACAGTCGGTGCAGGCTTGATCTCCAGCCCCTGCTCCAGGGAGGCTCTCATCTGCTCCTCTACATATTGATGCAAGGCCTCCTGGTGCTCGGGGGAAAGGTAGAGGGCCATCTCCCCGCTTTGGGCATCCCATTTGGCGATCAGCTGTTCGATGAGCCCCTTCAGAAAGGCGGCGTCGGAAAAGGCTTCTTCGGTGGGTTCCCCCAGGGCTTTGGCCGCGATCAATTGGGTGATTTTCTGCTCCAGGTCGCTAATGGCCTGGGCGGCGGAGAGCTTTAGTTCGGCTTCTACATTGCGCTTGTGGCTTTCGGCATCGGCTTCAGCCTGCTCGCGTATGCGTTTGGCCTGCTGCTCGGCTTCGGTCCGAATGTGTTCGGCTTTTTGCTCGGCTTCCCGGATGAGGCGATCCGACTCCTCGCGGGCTTTTTCTACGCCTTCTTCCCGTATGCGTTCCAGCAGGGACTGGAGTTTTTCTTCCATGGTAATGGGCCGTTTATGCGGGTAGGCCGGGCAATGGGCCGGCACCCCCAGCTAATCCGGGCTTAAAATACGCTTTACCGGAAGGGGGCCCAAATCTTGCCGGGGGGTATTTTTTTGCGGATGTATGGCTTTCACTATCCGGCCGGGTCCGCAGACCGAAATCGCCTGGCAAGATCCCGGCCCTTTACTTTGCGGCCGGAAGCACGGTGCCTGCCGCTTCGCCGAAGCCGATGCGGATGCCGTTGCGTTTGCCGAAACCCCGAAGGATCACCGTATCGCCGTCCTGGATGAATTTGCGCTCGCTGCCGTCGGGCATGGCGATGGGCTTGGTGCCGCGCCAGGTGAGCTCCAGCATGGAGCCGAAAGCCTCCTCCGTGGGTCCGCTGATGGTGCCCGAGGCGTACATATCGCCCACATTGATGTTGCAGCCGTTGACGGTGTGATGCGCCAGCTGCTGGCAGATGTTCCAATACATGTACCGGAAGTTGGAGCGGCATACGGTCTTTTCATGCCCTTCGGCCGTGCGTATCGCCACTTCCAGCTCCAGGTCGAAGTTCTTGGCGCCCTCGTACTGCAGGTAGGGCAGCACGGGCGGGTCCTGTTTGGGACCGGGCACCCGGAAGGGCTCCAGCGCGTCGAGCGTTATGACCCAGGGCGATACGGTGCTGGCGAAGTTTTTGCCCAGGAAAGGCCCCAGGGGCACGTACTCCCATTTCTGGATGTCGCGGGCGCTCCAGTCGTTGAACAGCGTGAGGCCGAAGATGTAGTCCTCGGCTTCGGCTGTGGAAACGGACGCCCCCAGCTCCGTAGCCCGGCCGGTGACGAAGGCCATCTCCAGCTCGAAGTCCAGCAGGCGGCTGGGACCGAAGACGGGCGCATCGGCTCCCTCCGGCAGGGTCTGCCCCTTGGGGCGCCGGATGGGCGTTCCCGACACCACAATGGAGGAGGCGCGGCCGTGGTAGCCCACGGGCAGGTGCTTCCAGTTGGGCATGAGCGCGTTGTCCTTGCCGCGGAACATGGTGCCCACGTTGGTGGCGTGCTCCAGGCTGGAGTAAAAATCGGTATAGTCCTTTACCTCCAGCGGCATGCGCATGCGCACGTCGGATTGCGGCCGCAGGAAGTAGCCGGCCAGTTCGCTGGCGTCCCACTCCTCCAGGTCGTTGTCCAGGATCTCGAACAGGCGTTCGCGCACGGCCCGGGTCTTGGCTTTGCCCAGCGCGATAAATGGATTGAGGACGGGCTGCTCGAATACCGGCCGGTCGATCTGCAGGTCGTCGAAGAAGCCGTGTTCGGCCAGTACGGCCAGGTCGGCGATCTGCTCGCCTATGGCGGTACAGAGCCTGGGCGTCTGCCCGTTTGCCTCATATACGCCAAAGGGAAGGTTTTGAATGGGGAAGTCGCTGTTTTCGGGCACAGGTACCCAGGAGGTGAGTTTTGGGTCGTTGGCTTTACTCATGAAGCGGATTCTTTTGGTTCCCAAAGCTAATACATTGGCAGAAAGACAAGCTCCTGACCAAATGGTACGGGGGAATTGCCTTAATTTGGCAAAAATTGTTACAAATGGTTCTACACTTACGCTATGCCCTTTGGATGGGGCTCTTCCTTTGCTTTCTCTCTCCGTACGGAAAAGCGCAAGATCTCGACCCTTCGGTCGTTTCCGAGGGCTTGCTCCGCGATCTGAACAATCAGCCGGAGGCATATCACCCGGTCTTTTTCCAACTGGCCGACCGGGTGGACGTCGCGGCTCTGAGCCGCGAGTGGAAGGCCAGCCGCAAGCCGGTAGCCGAACGCGGACCGCAATTGCTGAATATGCTGCAGGAAAAGGCCGAATCGACACAGGCTCCTCTGCTGAAATACCTGCAACAGGCAGAAGGTGTTGCACCGGGTTCTATACAGCGTTTCTGGGTGAACAACACCGTTTTTGCTTCTGTGCGGCGCGAAGTGGTTGCCGAATTGAGCCAATGGCCGGCCATTGCCCGGATCGGACAAAACCTCCCGTCTCACCTGGCAGATGGTCAGGCCAGCTGCAGCCCGGAGGCAGCTTCTCCCATACCCAACGGCCGGGAACCCGGCCTCACGGCTATTAATGCCCACCGGCTCTGGGCCCTGGGCTACACCGGCTACGGCACCAAAGCCCTGGTGATCGACTCCGGGCAGGATGATGAGCATCCTGCTCTGCGTCGACAATTTGCCTGGCACAACCTGCCATTCAATCAGGTGTGGGGCGGTAGCGGCGATGTAGGGTTCTGCGATTCCCATGGCCTGCACGTAACGGGCACCGTACTCGGGCTCGACCGGCTGAACAACGACACCATAGGCGTGGCCTTCAATGCGACCTGGATTGGCGGCCCGGTCAACCTGGGCGGCATAGGCGAAGAAGGCTGTGGTTCCAACCCCGATCCGACTTTCCCCAACAGTACCGTGACCGCACTGCAATACGGACTCAATCCCGACGGGAATCCCGGCACGACGGATGATGTGCCGGACGTAGTCAACAACTCCTGGGGCAATGCCGCTTCCTGCATTCAGGCCCAAAGCCTGTACGCACCGATCTGGGATGCCTACGACGCTCTGGGCGTAGCGCTCGTCACTTCGGCGGGCAACGACGGACCAGGCCAGGGGACGGTGAGTTCACCCGCTCTTTTGATCAGCCCCAACGTTTTTTCCGTAGGCGCTGTCAACGGAAATGTAGGAACCTCTCCCATTGCCGGTTTTTCAAGCCGGGGGCCTTCCCCCTGCGACGACGCTACGATCAAGCCCGAGGTGGTTGCGCCCGGCGTGCAGGTGCGATCGGCCGTCGGAAACAATTCCTACAACAACTTTGACGGCACTTCCATGGCTTCGCCTCACGTATCCGGGGCCGTGCTTTTGCTCAAGGAGGCCTTCCCCAACCTGGAGGGCGACGACTTTCTCCAGGCCCTGTATTTCACGGCCGAGGACCTGGGCAACCCGGGAGAGGACAATGCCTATGGCAACGGGCTGATCGACGTTTTTGCAGCCTACCAGTATCTGGTGAGCCTGGGCAACACGCCGGCACCACCGGCCAGCGATTTCAACGACCTCATCCTCTTGAATGCCCAGTATCCCCTGGTGAGTTGTGCCGGCGAGGTGAAGCCGCGCATCCTGCTAGAAAATGCAGGGCAGAATGCGGTCAACAGCTTTACCTACACCTTTGATCCTTCGGGTTTGCCCGAGACCAGCGGCCAGTTGAGCCTCGACGAACCCTTGGAGCCGGGCGAACGCCGCGCGATCACCCTTCCGGCCTTCAATGTGCCCGTAAGCAGCAACCGCGAGGTGCGGGTAGAGGTGAGCGCCCCGAACGGACAGACCGATGAACGCATTCTGGACAACGGCCTCAAAAGCCGCATTTCGGTCATTAACGACATCCCACCCATGGTGGAACTCGAGCCGGGCAGCGCGGCTTGCAGCGGTGGCCAGGTGGTGGTGCGCAGCAATTTCAGCGGCGAGGGCGACGTGCGCTGGTACGACGATTTTTCGGAAGGCAGCCTGCTTGCCGAGGGTACTACCGCCCTCATCGATGTGCCCCAGGGGGTTAGTGAATATTCGGTTTTCGCCGAAACGGAAGTGCCGGGCCGCGTAGGGAAGAACGATCCGGCGGGTGGCGCATTCTTCAGCAATGCCGAACAGGGCCTCCGTTTTGACTGCTTTGCGCCCTTTACACTCCAATCTGTAGTGGTTGTCGCCGAGCAGGCCGGCAACCGCGTGGTCCGGCTTCGCCTGCCGGACGGGGGCGTGGTGAACCGGATCGTCAACGTGCCGGGTACGGGCGAACAGCGGATCGAGCTGGACCTGGATATCGAACCGGGGGAAAACTACCAGCTCATTCTGTTCAACGGTGCCGCCCTTCAGTACAATGTGGGCTCTGCAACGACCGATTACCCCTATGAGGTCCCCAATGTCGTCTCCATCACGCGCGGCACCAATGGCGGCACCTTCTACAACTACTTCTACGACTGGGAAATCTCCTACACCGATCCCTGCGGCCGGCAGGAAGTGGTGATCCCGGTAGATCCCGACGGGACGGCGCCCACAGCTGCTTTTTCGCCCTCCTCCACCATGGTGGACCTGGCTGCCGGTGGGCAGGTGACCTTCACCGACGAGTCTGCCGGGGCAACGAACTGGAACTGGGACTTCGGCGACGGAAATACAAGTACCCAGCAAAACCCCACCCATACCTATACCGATACCGGGCTTTTTCCCGTAACCCTTACAGCCGATAACGGGCAGGGATGCTCGGATGCCAGTGTAGCCATCCTGGAAGTGGTCAATTCCACCCGGGTGCGAAACCTGAATTCGCTGGACGACCTGGTGCGCGTATACCCCAACCCGACTCCGGGTAGAATTTGGGTGGACATACAGGAAGAGCTCCAGGGCGAGGCCGTACTTCGCGTCACCGATATGCTGGGGCGCCAGGTGATGCCCGACCGCCCCCTTGCACCGGCTGCTCAGCAGTTCAGCCTGGACCTGGGGAGCTTGCCCAGCGGCGCGTATTCCATTATTCTGCAAGCAGCTGACGGCCGGGCGGTGAAGCGCGTGCTGCGGATGTAGCGAACAACAGGTTGGCTTGTTTAAGCTATTTGTGCGGGAGAAGTTCCGGGAAAGACGAGCCGGAGCTTCTCCCGGATTTTGGTAAATAAAATTCCCTAAACCCCAATTGCGATTGGTATGGATCCTCGAGAACTTTTCACGAAAGCAGCTCCCGCTTTCCGACTGAGCCTGCTTTTTCTATTCGCCATTTCAAAGCCCGGCCTCTTGACGGCTCAGCCGGGCGGCCTGCCCGGCCTTTCTCAGGCCTTGCAGCTTCGTCTGCAGGAAGAGCCCGGCTCGCTGCAGGAAGTATATATCCTATTCGACAGCCCCTTGAACGTTCGCGCACTGGCGGATTCCTGGCAACGGGCCGAGATGCCCATAGCCGAACGATCGGCTCGCCTCATTCCGGCCTTGCAGGAGGAAGCCGACTCCCGGCAAAAAGAGGTTCGGGCCTTGCTGTTCCGGCACCCGGAGGTCGATCGTTCTTCCATTCGCTCTTTCTGGGCAATCAATACGCTGTTTGCCGAGCTGCCGGCCTCCCTCATTTACAGCCTGAGCCAGCGCCCGGAGGTCGTGTTCATCGACCTCAACCATCCGGTGGAGCTGGATGATGAGGCGCAGACCTGCGGGGCAGCGGTTCTGCCTTCCGTCCCCAATGGTTCGGAACCCGGCCTGCAGGCCATCAACGCTCCGGCCATGTGGGCCGAAGGCTATACCGGCTACGGTCGAAAAGCCCTGATCGTCGACTCGGGTCAGGAGGGCGACCACCCGGCTCTGCGCAATCAGTTTGCCTACCAGAACTACCCCCTGGAACAGGCCTGGGCAGGTAACGGAGCGGTGGACGCAGTGAGTTCACACGGCAGCCACGTGACCGGGACCGTAGTTGGCCTGGATCGCCTCACCCGGGATACCATAGGTGTGGCCTTTAACGGCATGTGGATGGGCGGACCGTCCAACCTGGGATCGCCCGACCCCAACCCCACCTTTCAATCCCTGTTGTACAATCTTCAATGGGCTCTCAATCCCGACGGCGATCCCGAGACCGTGGAGGACCTGCCCGATGTGATCAATAACTCCTGGACCAGCGGTCCTGTCGATTGCGCTGCTCAGCGAGCTCTTTACGAAAACCTGTTCGCCACTTACGATGCCCTGGGCATTGCGGTGGTCTTTTCCGCCGGCAACAGCGGCCCGGACCCCTCCACGATCACCTCGCCCAAGTTCCTCTTTCTGGACTCGATCAATATTTTTGCCGTGGGCAACATCAACGGCAACAATTCGGGCTTCTTCATCAACACCGGATCGAGCCGGGGGCCTTCGCCCTGCCAGGGCACGGACCAGGAGCGGATCAAGCCCGAAGTGGTCGCACCGGGCACCTTTGTCCGTTCGGCAGTGCGCGGCGGCGGGTACAATTTCTTTACCGGCACGTCTATGGCCGCCCCGCATGCGGCGGGGGCCGTACTCCTGCTCAAGGAGGCCTTTCCTTTCCTGCCCGGCAAGACCCTGCTGAATGCGCTGTACCAATCGGCAGTGGATCTCGGACCCGCAGGAGAGGAGAACACCTACGGACGCGGCCTGATCGATGTATACGCGGCCTATCAGTACCTGATCCAGCAGGGCCATCTGCCCGTGCCTCCGGCAGACCGGTCCAACGATCTGATCCTGCTGGATACCGAGCTCGACTTTCTGAATTGCAAGGGTGAGGTCCCATTGCGCGTGTACGCAGAGAATGGCGGACAACAGGAAGTGAACAGCCTGGAGGTGGTGTTCATCACCCGCTCAGGAGACCTGCGGGATACCACCCGGGTCTTTTGGGAGGGCTCTCTGTTGCCCGGCGAGCGGCAATGGCTGGATGCTGGAGGGCTTACCGCTCCGGTCGGTGAGCGCATTGAAGCCCAGGTGATACTGGATAGGCCGAACGGACAAGCCGACAGCCGCCCCTTGAACAATAGCCTCAAGCGGGAGATCCTGGTCATCGAGTCCGCCAAAGTGCCGGCTGCATCAGCCGATGGCACCCGGGCTTGTTCCGGAAGTCAGGTGCTGTTGGAAAGCGCATTCGACGGAGCCGGGCAGGTGCGCTGGTACGAACAGGCAGAGGGTGGCGAGCCCATAGCCGAAGGCCGGTCGGTGGTGTTGGATGCTCCGGAGCAGGACTCCGATTTTACCGTTTTTGCCGAAACCGAATACCTGACGCCCGTCGGTAAGGAAGGTCCCGAAGCCAATGCGATGCTGATGAACGCTCGGGAGGGCCTGGTCTTCGATTGCATTCAACCTTTTGTGCTTCGCTCGGTGAAAGTCGTGGCCGAGTCGGGGGGAAACAGGCTTATCCGCCTCCGCATTCCGGAGGGCGGGGTGATCAACAAGGTGGTGAATGTGCCCGGCCCGGGCGAACACCGAATCCCCCTGGATCTGGAGATCAGCCCGGGCGAGGGGTATGAGCTTTTTTTCTACAGCGGTCAGGGCCTGCTGGCCGAGCAAGGTCCCGGTTTGGCCAGCTATCCCTATGGCATACCGGGGGTGTTGAACATCACGGGAAGCACCATAAGCAAGAATTTCTACTACTACTTCTACGACTGGGAGGTAGCCTATCTCGACCCCTGCGGGCGGACTGCAGTGGAAGTACCGCTCAATGCGACGGCTGCGGCTCCGGTCGCGGCTTTTTCGCCCACCAACAGCACGGTTGACCTGGCATCGGGAGGCGTGGTTTTCTTTGCCGATGAATCCCAGGGCGCCGAAGCCTGGCACTGGGATTTTGGCGACGGCAATACCAGTTCGCTTCCCAATCCGGCTCACACCTATGCCGATACAGGGAGGTATGAGGTCAGTCTACAGGTCCGTGGCGCTTCGAGCTGTACCGATGTTTTTCTGTCGGAAGTGCAGGTGGTCAACACCACGCGTACACTCGACCCGAATGGATTGGATGATTTCGTTCGGGTATTTCCAAACCCCACCTCCGGCTGGGTGCAGGTGGCAATCCAAACGGACATTGAGGAGCGACTGAGTGTGCGCATCGTGGACATGCTGGGCCGGGATGTGCTGCCCGAGCGCCTGCTCCGGACTCCCGGCCGCATGTTCCAACTGGATTTGAACAAGTTGTCTGAAGGAAGCTATATGCTCATCCTTCAATCGGACGAGGGGCGGGCCGTAAAGCGGATTCTTCGCATGTAGCCCGAATTTTTCTCGTTCTTGGCTCGATGCGCCTTTGGGAATGTCGGTCCGTTGGGATATTCCTTTCCATGCCCGGGAATAATCCGGCTTACACCATTTTAAATTGAAGATGGCGTATAAAGAAACTTGTCTATTTTTCGTCTAATC
>CAZQSF010000092.1:0-15405 GCA_964595955.1 uncultured Saprospiraceae bacterium | reverse complement strand
ATCCTTTGTGGCATCCACAGGTTTAAAAGTTGCCTTTACTTCACTCTACTCGATTATCCAAACTGCAATCAGACAAAGCAACATGACAAAGCGAATTCTCATTGGACTAGTTGCCACAGCTTGGCTATCCTGCGCTGCATTAGCTCAGGATCCCGTACTCGATTTCAGAGATATCGAGTGGGGTACGGCCCGTAGCGATATGCCTTTTACCCTAAAGAAAGCGACGCCCAAGCGGCAACCCGATTTTGCCGGTTCCGATTTGTACCAGCGCTCCGGAGAAGATCTAACGATTGGTACGGCCCGCCTGAAAAACATTTATTACGGTTTTGATGAAAAGGGCAGCTTCAACAAGGTCGTGCTGGAAGGCAACCCAGACAGTAATGAAGATATGGAATACATCCTCCAACAGCGCTTCGGCAAAGCCGACGGCCGCGTCAGACGCGCCGGGAAATTTATTCGGGGCTGGTCAGTAGGCCGGGTGGATGTCATATTCACCGAATCTAAGTCCAAGGACTACACCGTGATCCTGGAAGCAGGGGAAGACCCCTCGGCCTTTTACGAAACGAATGCCCAAATTGAAGACTTTTAAACGCAAAAGCATGCAAGCGAACCGATACAACAGTCTGCACCAGGCTGTACATGATTTGAAAAAAAGAGGATATGAATCCGAGTTCCAGTTCCGCGACGGTAAGCTCCGAGATCTCGACACCGGAATAACGTACGGTCAGCAAGACTTGAAGGTCGTCGAGTTTCACCGTTTTGAAGGGCAGACCAACCCTAGTGACATGTCCATTGTGTATGCCTTGGAATCACAATCCGGATGCAAGGGCATGGTCGTTTCGTCCTTCGGGCCCTATGCCGAACCGGATATGGTGGAGTTTATGCGAGCGGTGCCTATGCAAGACCGCTCCTAGCCTGGAAAGTTCCGCGAACTTTTACCTTTCAAATTGGTGAGTTTCAAAACTCTGAAGATCAAAGGTCTACAGAGCTAAAGTTCCTGTGTTCAACCCTTGGCCAAACCGGGGTAAATGACCTGTTTATGCATGAGCAGGACTAGGCCGATGTTCGAACCGGTTTTTTCCGGGAAAAACGCTAAAAAGTAGTATACTGCCCGAAAGAGTGCTCCGGAACGAAGAAGGCAGGTCGTCTTGTTCGGCAATAAATAACGGGTATGATGGTAAGGTTTAGCCTGAGCCGGCTTGCATATTTCCTGATCGTAGCCGTCCTGGGCGTTTTTATTCTCGTCAGGGCGAAGGCTTTGCTCGTACCGCTGGTATTTGCCCTTTTTTTCTCAGCTATGCTTCATCCGCTCTGCAACTGGCTGGAGCGTTGGATTCCGAGTCGCGTAGCATCTATTCTGCTTTCTTTTATCATTGCCCTTTCCCCCATTGCGCTTATCATAACCTATTTTTCGGTAGAGCTTTCCGATGTGTTCCAGGACCTTGGAGCCATTGGTGAGCGGTTGAAGACCGGAGTCACGGATCTTCTCAAGCTGGTGAGTACCTATCTGCCCGTCAATCCGGGCCAGCAGGAGGAGTGGTTGCAGAAAAGCACAGCCTCACTCATAGACGGAGGACTCAATCTGCTGACCAGCAGCCTCAGTTCTTCTACACTTTTCTTTGCTTCCCTGGTGCTGGTCATTCTCTACACCTTTTTCTTTCTCCTTTACCGGTCGGCCTTTAAAAACTTTGTGCTCGTTCAGTTCAACCAGCAACACCGTTCCGAGGCGGAGGAGATCCTTGGAGCCATACAAAAGCTCACCCGTCAGTATCTCTACGGCATGCTGCTGGTCATGCTTATTCTGGCCGTGCTCAACAGCACCGGGCTATGGCTGATCGGCATCGCCTATGCCGCTTTCTGGGGCAGTCTGGCAGCCTTCCTGGCCATCATTCCCTATATCGGCACCACCCTGGGCGGCACCTTACCCTTCCTCTATGCAGTAGCTACGGCCTCCTCCTGGTGGCAGCCGCTGGCGGTGGTGCTACTCTACATGGGCATCCAGAACATTGAGGGCAACTTCATCACCCCCAAGGTGGTGGGCAACAGCGTGGACCTCAATCCCATGATGGCTATTCTCTCGCTTTTCATCGGGGGGGCCATCTGGGGGATAAGCGGCCTTATTCTGGCCTTGCCGATCGTGGCCGCTCTGAAAGTTTTCATGGAGCACATCACCATCCTGCAGCCGGTGGCCGAATTGCTGGGCAGCGGCCTGTACGGAAAAAAAGATGTTTTCTTCGAGAAATACGACGCGGATCGCTACCGGTTGATCAATTATTTCCGACGCAAGAATAAAAAAAGCTCTTCCAAGTCAAATTCTTGAAAGAGCTCAGGCGTGTGACCTTTATTTCTTTTAGCGCGCGAGACGCTTGTGCTCAATCTGTTTCTTCAGTTTCTTCCGGGCAATGAAAATGCGGCTTTTCACCGTGCCGATGGGAATGTCCAGATGGCGGGCAATTTCTTTGTACTCATATCCGCGAAAGAACATCAGGAATGGAACGGCGTACAAATCGCTGAGCCTGTCAAACAGCTTTCTATATTCCTCCATATACAGATTTACCTCTCCTTTGTTGGGGGTTACCGAGCGATCTTCCAGAGCAAACAGGAACGTATCCAGGGGCTCATTGACCCGTTTGCGCTTTTTGGCCTTCCGATAATTGTTGATGAAGGTATTGCGCATAATGGTCGAGATCCAACTTTTGAAGTTGGTACCTAATTTAAACTTGCTTCGGTGCTTGAACGCACGCAGCGCTGTTTCCTGTACGAGGTCTTTGGCATCGTCCCGGTTGGAGGTCAGGCGTAAGGCAAAAGCGTACAGCGGAGATTCCAGCTGATTAAACTCACGAGTGAATTCTAGGATAGACATGTAGAGAAACGGTTTTGTATTACCTCAGGAATATAGGGAAAAAAGAGGAGCTTTCCAAGTGTTTTTTCGTATAATTTACTGTAAATCAAACTTTTCTAATCAAATCCTACCGGGCCTTTTCCTTTTGTAAAACGAGTGGAAAAGCAAACATACGCGGGGTGATTTACCGTTATACTTAAAAGACTACGGTTTTGACAAATGTCATTGCACAGATTAGCCGTAGCCCGTAATTAGTTCATACAAAATCTTCATACCATGACAGACATGAAAGAACGGAAAAACAATCACGTAGGACTGGCCTTTGGCCTCGGTCTTATCGCAGGTGGTGCACTGGGCTATTTTCTGGCCACCGACAAGGGGCAGGAAATGACCCGTCAGGCCGGTGATCGCATACGCGAAATCGGCGACGATGTGTCCGCCCAGGCCAAGGAAAAGCTCAACCAGTTTTCCGGCAGTCTTGAGGAAGCGTATGAAAAGGGCAAGGAATATGCCGAAGAAATGCGCACCTCCATAAAACGCAACACCAACAAGGCCGCCGGCGAAGTAGATAATCTGGTGAGCGGCGCCATTGAAAGCTTCAAGCGCGGTATGGAAAAAGCCGCCAACAAACAGGTTGAAGCAGATAAGGCCTGAGGGATTCTTAATACCACCCTGTTAACATGGACGAAAGACCACTCCTAGAAACCATGGGAGAATCCTATGGTTACCTGAAATCCTATGTGGAAAAGCGCATTGAAATCATGCGCTTGGAACTCATTGAGAAGGTAGCACTCACGGCTTCCTCCGTTCTTCTGTTGGGAGCCATGGGTTTTATCTTCTTTTTTATTTTGGGCCTGCTCACCATCGCTCTGGGGTTTTTCCTGGAACCGTATGTCGGATCCCTGGCCGTTTCCTTTCTGATCTTGGCGGGGATTTACGCACTGGTGGGTGTGCTCATCTTTCTCCTTCGCAAGCCCCTGATCGTTCAGCCGGTTTTGGATATGGTTATTCGCATCCTGGATGAAGATCAGCAACTTTAAGCGCTATGCCGCACTACTCTTTCCACGATTTGCGCCGGCGAAAAGCCGAGCTGAAAGCCGAAGCGGACGAACTGCTGCAGGCTTTTCAGCAAAGTGCAGAACCCATGATCCGTACCGAACCGCACCGGTTGATCGGTCAGTTGTTTCGCTTGCTGGTGCTCCCTCCCGCCCTACAAAAAGGGGTGAGCCTGGTTTCGAACTGGATTCGCCCGCAGTCCAGGCTAGGCCTGGCCCAGGCCCATGAGCCCAAGGCCTTTTGGCGGCAGCTCATTCACCAGGGAGTGGACATCGCACTGGATGCGTTGGCCCGGCGCTAGCTTACCCTGTCGCCCGTCATTTCTGTTGAGGTACGGTGGCCATGCGCTCTGCCCGACGCATCTGGTGAATTACCTTGCGATGCTGTTCTTCCAGGAGGGCATTGATGTCTCCGGGGACCTCTTCTTGCCGCAGGCAAAGCTTGTAATATTCGGAAAGGGCCTTTTCATTTTCGTAGCACGCATCCAGCAAACGGCTATAATTGTTGAGCAGCATAGCGTCGCGCACCCGCTCCCAGTGTTCTGCCAGATAAGGCTGGCTCGAACTGCCTTTGGGCACCGAGGCGGGAGCATATTTGCTCAAAACCCGCTCCAGTTGATCGGCATGGGCATCCCGGTATTCGGCCAGAGCCAGCAGGAACGAATGCACGGCCTGGCGCTCTTCGGGCACCAACGCTCTGGCTTCGCGGTACTTGGCTGCGGCAGCCCGATGGCGCTGCAAGAGGTTGGATAGAATGGAAAGAGCATTTTCTTTGTACATAGCTGATTTTGTTTTTTATCCTGAGACCGGTATTCGATCCGGCCGTTATACAGACCGTCCGGGAAAGTCGCTCCCGGCGAGTGTTCGCCTTTATCCGTGGGTACGTAAATGCGGGAGATCGCCTTTTCGATAGGGGCAACCCCCGGTGCGAAAGAGCTGTTCGCGCGCCTTGGCGAGCGCGAACAAGTAGGTTGGCTTAGTGTGTAGGGCGAAAGATGGAGAAGTTGTACTCAAAGCCCGCAATCGCCTGCTGCAGCTCCTGGAATTGCCGCTCGACCAGATCCCGGGTTTCGGGTTCCATCTCGGAGGAAAGCACTTTTTTGTAGATCTGGGCCAGCGCCCATTGTTCGTTTTGGCAATGCTCGAGTATGGCCTGCAGTTCTTCGGCAGTCTGCGCTTTGCCGTGGATCTCCTGCCCGGCCGGGAAAGAAGAAGGCGAAACGGATTCTTGCTGCTGACCGAAAAGTGCCTCCAGGAACCGGCGATGCATGGCTAGATAGTATCCCAGCACGCCACAGCAATAGCTGGCTTCATCTACGCGGGTTGTACATTGAGCGAGATCCTGCGCCAAGAGCGAATTGGCTTCAGCGAGTTCTCGAATGACCTGCGATTGTTGAGCTTCTGCCATAGCTGTCCGTTTTGGCATAAAAGATACGCACTATCCCGGCGCGCTGCAAGACAGATTTTGTGGCTTGCCGGCACCGTACTGAACATTAAACGGAATGAAGCAGCAGGTGTTCGTCGGAGCAGTCTCCGGGTGGGAAAAGGGGGAGAGGGAGGGGAAACCATGCGGCTTCCCGGTCCTTGGAACAATGGCGGGAAGCGGTTCAGTTTTTTTCTTCCGATCGCTTCTCGGCATTGATCACATCGTACAGCCCGGAGGCTACGCGCTCTTCAAACTCCCGCTTGCTCACCGGCATCTTGCGGTTGAGGGCGATGAACTTGACCGTTACCGTTTTATCGGTCTCTTTGAGCACCTTTACTTTGATACTTCTCGGTGTCATGCTTTTGCAGTTTTAATAAGAGAAAATGAAAGCCCGGCCCGGCCTGAGGCCGGGCTTTCGGGCTGGTGAAGTTTGCCCTTAGGCATTGGAAGCCTGCATTTCAGGGGGCGTGCTTTCCTGAAATTTCTTGCCGTCCCAGCGACCGAGCCATTCCACTTCCTTGCCAACGGATTTATAGCTGAGGAATGCTTCTGCAGCAGCATCCTTTGTCTTTCGAAAAATGGTAATGTTGTTGGGCACCGACTTGACGGTGAAGTAGTATTTGCCTTTGCCCATTGCAAAATTCTTCTTGGATCGCATACGTCTTCGTTTGATGAACTAAATTTAGGATTTTACCAGCTTTACATCTTTGGCTTCCAGGCCTTTATCGTTTTTCTGAATAAAAAACGCCACGCGGTCGCCCTTTCGTACCTCGTCCTCCAGGTTGGTGACGTGTACGAAGATGTCTTTGTCCATTCGGTCGGCCTGGATAAAGCCGTATCCTTTTTTGCGGTTGAAAAACTTAACTCGACCCTTAATTCGGTCGATACTCTGGGAACGCAACCAATTCACAACTCGGTCAATCCACATAAAACATTGGTTTAGTTAGAAAATAAAAGCGGGGCAAAACGTCAGGTGATGCGGCGCCGTTCGTGTGCCCCCATTCAAAAACGGAACCTTACTCCACGACCTTTTCAATGTAATCTGAGTTCAGTAAGTGGAGTGCTCCCATGTACTCGAGGCCGAAGGATACGACATCACCTACTTTGTATCCTTCTTCGTTGTTGCCCAGGTCAACGATGAGCATGTCCGAGCTGGCATTCACGATCTCGATCCCGGGAGCATCGAGGATGAGATGATCGGGGGAAATGTCCAGCAGGCCGATATCCAGGATCGCCCGGTAGGAGGTCTTTCCGTAGTCTTCCTCGGCGATCTCATAAAGCTCGCCGGACGGGTTGGTGGATAACTGGCCAATGGGTACTTTGGGCTTTTTCGTGATTTCGATGATCTCCGTAAATAGCCGGATGACATTGGTCTGCATGCCTTCGATCGGCTCTTCAGTGATCAGATCATTTCCGAAATAGAGGGTTTCTCCGATGCGAAAGTGATTGATCCCCTTAGGGATTTGCCGGCGAAAGAGCAGGGGGAGTACGACAGAAGTACCCCCAGTAATATAAGGAATTTTTTTGTTAAAGGTGGCTTCGATCAACTGTTTGTACAGACTCAGCTGAACGAGCTTGTCCTGGGAAGGCATGACGCCGTGCAGGCAATTGAGGTTGGAGCCCAGGGCCACCACTTTGATGTTGGGAAGCTCGAAGATCGATTCGTAAAAGTCGATCAGGTGCTCGCCCATGATCCCCTCGCGCAGGTCGCCCAGCTCGATCATGATCACCACCTTGTGGACTTTGTTTTGCCGCTGGGCTTCTTCCGAAAGCTGCTTGATGACGGTGCTCTCCGTGTTGAAGGTCACATCGGCATAGCGCACGATGTCCTCCAGATTGGTTTGTTCGGGAGGACGGATGTATACGGTTTGCACCTCCGGGGCCATCTCCTTGATGGTTTGCAGGTTTTGGATGCGGCTATCGCAGACCTCCTGGGTGCCCAGGTCGAGCACTTCCTGCAAGTAGGCCTTGTTGCCGCACAACAGCTTGGTGACCACCGCCCACTCGATGCCGTGGCTTTTGAAAAGGTCGTCCAGGAACTGGTAATTGTGTTTCAGTTTTTCGCGGTACAGTTTAAGTACTGCCATGGTTTGTGGGTTTATTCAATGGTCAATCGGGGTATGTCCAGGGGCAATCGGGTCAGCATTTCGTAATTGACCTGGTTGCTGAATTCGCTGAACGAGGCCACGGAGATCTCCTGATCGTCCTGATGGCCGATGAGGACCACCTCGTCGCCGCGCGCTACCTTGGGGATGTGGGAAGCATCCACCATGATGACGTTCATATTCACCATGCCGACTACGCTTACCCGGCGGCCCCGGATGAGTACGCGCCCCTGGTTGCTCAGGCTGCGGCTGAAGCCGTGTGCATAGCCGATGGGGATGGTGGCGATTTTCATGGGGTCGTTGGCCAGGTAGGTCGTACCGTAGCCAATGTATTCGCCTGGCTTTACCTCTTTGAGGTCCATCACAGCGCTTTTCCAGCTGATAATGCGCCGGAGCGGGTTTGGGTCCTCGGCCTGATTCCTCTGCAGGTACTCGATCCGGGTCTCCGGGCTGGGCCAAAATCCGTACTGTAAGATTCCGATGCGCACCATGTCGTAATGGGTATCTGGGTAGCGTATTGTCGCGGCAGAGCAGGCAGCATGAACACATTCCGGGCGGGCATTTTGCTTTTCCATCCATTTTTTTGCCCTCCGGAAGTGCTTGCGCTGGTGTTTTACGCGCAAAAAGTTGGAAATGCTCTCTGCACCGGCAAAATGCGTACACATCCCGGCCAAGGTTAGCGAGGCCGTATGCGTGCGACAATAGGCTGCAATATCGGGAAGTTGCTCCAGCTCAAAACCCGTTCGATTCATGCCCGTTTCCAACTCCAGATGGATGCGCGCCGGTCGTTTCAGCCGCTCCCCGGCCTTCCGGGCATCTTCAAGCCTTTCTAAATCAAACACATAAAACTCCACTTGGTTGCTGATGGCCCATTCCATCTGCTCGCGATCGATCATGCCCATGATCAGAATGGATGCGGGCTGGGAGAGGGCTTTTTTAACGCGATAGGCTTCGTCGGTGCTGAAAGTACTGAAGCGATCGATCCCGCAGGCTTCGGCCAGGGGCACGAACTCTTCAATGCCGTGGCCATAGGCATTGCCCTTGACCACCGAAGAATACCGGACGCCGGGCTTGAGTTGCCGGCGAATGAAACTGAGGTTGTGCTGCAGAGCCTGCCGGCTGAGTTCGATTCGCGAGGTAGCGAAAGAGGGCTTAACCGAGATATTGGCGAAGGATGGTTTCATAGATGGCTATCGCAGGTGTTATTAATTCATCCGGAAAATCGTAATCGGCATGATGCAGGGCAGGCTGATCCAAACCGGCCCCCAGACCGAACATGGCTCCCCGGAATTTTTGCGTAAACAAACCGAAGTCCTCGCCGAAGCGGAAGGGGTGTTCCATCCAGCTGACCTCTATGCCCAGTTTTTCAGCTGCCTGAGCGATCTGCTCCACCGCATCCTCATCGTTGATCGTGGCGGCAAAAGGTTCGATCCAGTCCAGGCTGAAGTCCAGTTCGTAGCGCTTGCTCCACTTTTCGATCTTCTTGCGCAGCCATTGCTTGGTATTGCGCATGCGCTCGGCCGTCCAGCATCGCAAGGTGAGGTGTAGCTCCCCCTCCCCGGGGGCTGTGCCGTAGGCGGGCTGTTCGCTTACGCGCAGGTGTACCGGCGTGAGCAGCAGGAAGCGATCCGACTCGTCGTCTCGAATCTGTTTTTCCTCCAGATCCTTCAGCAGATGGCCGATGGCCCAGGAGGGATTGCGGCCTTTTTCCGGTTCGGCGGCATGGGCGGTGCGCCCCTGGAAGCGAATGGCTGCACTTACTACCGAGGCCGTAAAGGTGCCGTTGCACAACAGAATCTGCTCTTGCGGATACCCGGGCAGATTGTGCAGGGCAAACACCCAGTCGGGCCGGAAATCGGCAAAGGCCGGATCGTTGAGCATCCATCGGGCGCCCTGTCCCGTTTCTTCAGCCGGTTGAAATAAAACCTGGACGCTGCCTCGTTCGGGTCGTTCCCGGGCAACCTTGGCGGCAAAACCCAGCAAGATGGCCATGTGGCCGTCGTGGCCGCATTTGTGGCTCACGCCCTTCTTCTTGGAGCGATGGGCAAAGGTGTTGGACTCGTGGATGGGCAGGGCATCCAGCTCGGAGCGAAACAGCAAGGTGGGCCCCGCCTCGGGCTCGCGGCCGTGAAAGGTAGCCACCAGACCGTGTCCGCCGATGCCCTTCACCAGTTCGTCGGGTTCGAGTTCTGCCAGAAAATCGGCTACAAAGGCAGCGGTTTGCTCTTCCCGGCCGGATACTTCGGCCATGGCGTGAAGCTTGCGCCGCACCCATACCCAGTTATCGGTCCGTGTGTTGATAGTCATGTTTCGCAATTTGAGTGGGCCCCGGTTGGCCGTCTACCGGCTTGGGTTTACCGAATAATAGGCTCAGTAAAATAAAGCTTAGGGCAGAAAGTGTGATCCCGGCTACGTTGGCGTCCAGGCCAAGGGGTAGAGGGGTGTCGGTGACGATGAGTGCCAGGGTCGTACCGCCACCCAGCAACATGGCCCAAAAAGCGGCCAGGGGGGTACTTCGCTTCCAGTAAAGGGCACCCAGGACCGGCACAAAGAGGCCGGAAACCATAAAGGCATAAGAGAGCAGCATGAGCTCCAGCACGTTTTGCATCTGCATGGCGATGAGCAGGGCCCCCGCACCGATGATCAGGGTCACGACTTGGGAGAGGCGAAGCAAGCGATTGTCGTGATCCGGAATTCGGAACAGCTTGGCGATGATGTCCGTCACTACATTCCCCGAAGCAGCCATCAGGCAGCTGTCAGCCGTAGACATAATGGCCGAGAAATAGGCGGAAAGCATGAGCCCCATGAGGCCTACGGGCAAAACGGTGCGCAAAAGCAGGGGCAGCCCCATTTCGGCATCCAGGCTATCGACATTGCCGTAACCCAGTGCGTCGAACATGCCTTGTTCGGCCCCTACGCGGGCGAAAAGTCCCAAAAGCACGCCCATGAAGGCCATAACGGGGTATTCGAACAAACCGGCAATGTACCAGGCTTTCTGAGCCGTCTTTTCGTCGCGGCAGGCGTAGATTCGCTGGTACAGCGTCATGCCTACAAACCAGATGGGTAAAATGGTAATGCCCCAATTGAGGAGTTGGACCCAGCTGACATTGTTGAGCCGCAGAAATTCGGGGGGAAGGACGTCGCGAATTCCTTCGTAACCGCCCACAGAAACATAACCCAGGGGAATCCCGATGAAGATGAGGCCCCCCATGAGCAGGATCCATTGGATGGTATCCGTGTAGATGACCGCCTTCAGGCCGCCGGCTACGGTATACACCACGGCGATCACGCCCATGAGAATGAGAGCCGTATTCAGGTCCAGGTCGATAAAGGTGGCGGAGGCCAGTTTAGCGCCAGCCAGGATCTGCGAGCTGGTAAAGCCCAGGTAACCGATGGCCGAAATGATGCCGGCCAGCAGGGCGACCCGCCCGTCGAAGAACTGCTCAAACAGCTGGGGAAAGGTGAACAGATTGACCTTGTGGGCCAGCCGGTTGACCTTGGGGATGAGAAAAACGGCACTGAGCCAGGCACCGATCAGCCCGGTGAAAAGCATCCAGCTGCCGGAAAGCCCCATGATGAATCCCAAGCCACCCAGGCCGATGGAAAATCCGCCCCCTACATCGGTGGCCACCACCGACAGGCCAATATGCCAGCTCCCCATAGAGCGCCCGCCGACGTAATAATCGTCGGTATTCTTATTCTTCCTAAAAAAATAGAGGCCTACTCCGAGCATTCCTGCGAAGTAGGCTGCAAATACAGCCAGATCTATCGGATGCATATGTGCTTATCGCTTAAATACAGCCGGCGGATCTCGCGGTCAAAGGAGTGTGTAACTTGGGTCAGGGTTGTAGCCGCCGGCAAGATGGATCGGGACCCCGGGGTTTTTCCCGCTCCCGCTCTATTCGTATCACTTGTCCGCCTGCTTTTGCTCGCGATACTTAGCTTTCAGGATCTCGTTGCGACGGCGAACGGAAGGCTTGGTGAACTCTCTGCGCTTGCGCAGTTCCTTGAGTACTCCGGTGTCCCGGAATTTGCGTTTGAAGCGCTTCAAAGCGCGGTCAATACTTTCGTTGTCTTTTACTTCTACAATCAGCATGAATGATTCCTCTGTGTTTTGGTTAAAAAAGTTATGATTTTGCGTGATCAGCCTGCGTGGCGCGGGCACTTGCCCCCGGGTTCTTTTCCTTGTGGAAGCGCATCTCCAGGTACTTGTTGGTGAAACCGACTTTCTCGTACAGAAACTTGGCCGGATTGTCGGGTTCCACGTGCAAGGCAATATCCCCTTCTGCCACCTCAATGGTTTTTTGCATGAGCTTTTTGCCGATGCCTTTGCCACGCACATTCTGATCCACAGCGATGTAGACCAGTATGTTTTCGGGGATATAGCCCGACATGCCCGTGCGGTTGACGACAACTACCCCGACAATTTGATCTTCCAGATGGCCGCCCACGATGAATCCGCCCGGACTGGGGAATTCTTTGAGGGCATAGGCAATGGCCCGGCGGATGTCCGGGCGAGCATCGCCAAACTGGTCCAGATGCTGGTACAGGAAATCGGTGAGTTCCTCTACTTTGGCGTTGGCAGGGGGGTCAAAGGCCGTATAAAGCTTGATATCCATAATTTGAGGATGACTCTTTTGCAAGATTCTCAATGACTTGCAAAGGTAGGCATCTTATGGCAGAACCCCAAAGCACGTGCGCCTTACCCGTGGGTAAAGCCACCCACAGTAATCACATACATTTATAAAACATTTGTACGGCTCGATTAGTTCCCCTGGGTTCGTTTTGGGCTTTCGAACAGCACCTCAGAGCCCGTGCCCACGCCGATAATGGTTCGCATAGCTTCTTCCGGCTTGACGGGCAGAGACTCCACCTGCTCTTCCTTGAGGTGAAAAATGAAGCCGTTGGTGGGATTGGGGCCGGTGGGTACAAATACGGTGATGTAGTCGGCCTGCCGGCTGGTGACGAAGCCCAGCATACGCGTAGGGCTGCCGAAGGCATCGACCATGACCACCTCGCGAAAGGGCATTTTTTGCTGCCCCAGAAACTGCTGTACGGTATCGCGGATCACCTTATAAAAGGGTAGGGGAGCCAGAAAGCTGTTCTCCAGCAGGGCAAACAGGCGTTGGCCCAGTCGCGTGCGCACGAACAACCCGATGAAAAAGAAGGCGGCCAGGATCACTACGATGGAGAGCAGGTCGATGAGCAGGGCATTGATACGGGGCAGGAAGAAGAAAAGCTCTTCTACGGGAGCCAACAGATCTGTGATCCAGCGGAACAGCGCACGCATCAGGAACCAGAGCAGGCCGATAGGCAGTACGACCACCAGGCCGCCCAGTACGGTTGTGAGGACGAATCGCCGCAGACGGCGCAAGAGGAGTCGTTGGCGTTTGAGTGAGGATTTCATAGCGTAGCTTGATCGCGTGAAAGATCCCGGCTTTCCAATTGGAAATGGTCGGGAGAATGTGGAATTTCCAGCCCGTTAAGATAAACCGATACCTATGGATCAGCAATGGCTCAATATACTCGAATCGGCAGGGATCATCCTGGCCATCATCGGAGGGACGATCGTGATCGCCCTGGTGTTCAACTGGTTTTTCCGGCGCTACATCCGCCGTTCCTCGCTCGTGATGCGCACCGATCCCACCAACTACCAGTTCCTGCGGCACGCCATCACGGCCGTGATCTATGCCGTGGGCTTCGGCTGGGCCCTGTCCACCCTGCCTCAAATGAAATCGATCACCAATTCCATACTCGCCACGGCGGGTATCTTGGCGGCGGCCGTGGGCTTCGCCTCCCAGCACGCCCTGAGCAACATCATCAGCGGCATGTTCATCGTCCTGTTCAAGCCCTTCCGGGTCAACGACCGCCTCAGCCTGCGAAATACCTACAATGGCGTAGTAGAGGACATCACCCTGCGGCACACGGTGATCCGCGATTTTCAGAACCGGCGCATCCTCATTCCCAATTCGGTGATCAGCGATGAGATCATTATCAATGCAGATTTTGAGGATGACAAGGTGATCTCCTGGCTGGAGATCGGCATCAGCTACGATTCGGATATCGACCTGGCCCGAAAGATCATTCAGGAAGAGGCACTGGCCCACCCCCTCACCCTGGACGGCCGAAGCCCGGTGCAGATCGACGCGGGTGATCCCGTAGTGCGGGTGCGCGTGATCAATCTGATGGACTATTACGTGCAGCTGCGCGCCTGGGTCTGGACGCGCGATAATGCCGATGCCTTTGCCAGCCGGTGCGACTTGCTGGAATCTATCAAAAAGCGCTTTGACCGGGAAGGGATAGAGATTCCGTTTCCCTACCGAACCCTGGTGGAAAAGAAGGAGCTGCCGCCCAATACGCGATTGCAGGAAACACCTTAGTGGTTGGCAAACAGGCTATGCTCGTAGCACCACAGCCACTGTTCGCCCGGTTCGGCCGAGGCGACCACCGGATGGCCGTCGGCCTGGAAATGCCTGGTGGCATGGCGGTTGGGCGAAGAGTCGCAGCAGAGGGTGGTGCCGCAGCTCTGGCAGGTACGCAGATGCACCCAGCGGCTGTCCGTTTTCACGCATTCCGCGCAGACCGCCTCGCCTTCAGGCGTGCGGATGGTCTCCAACTGATCCATATGAGCACAGGTCTTGGCTTTCATCGGCTCGTCTTTTGGCCGGTAAAGTAGGTAGAAATCAAAAGGTGCGCGCGCGAACTCAGAGCAACTTTTCGAACAAAACCCTTTCGGGGAATGCCGGAATTGCGTACTTTTGCAACCGCTTCAAAAGGAAGCGCCAGCAAGTTCGCTGCTGACGAGTCGGGTGATTAGCTCAGTTGGTTTAGAGCACTGCCTTGACAGGGCAGGGGTCAGCAGTTCGAGTCTGCTATCACCCACGAGTAGGTTTGGGTGTGCGTGTGAGTTTGGGTGTGAATGATAACCCCACACTCAAACCCAAACCCACACCCAAACCGCATTCGGGATGTAGCTCATACTGACGCTCCCGTTGGTCGGTCAGCATGAGCGCGATGTGCTTTGAAAATTTAGAGTATTCGGGATGTAGCTCAGTCCGGTTAGAGTGCACGTCTGGGGGGCGTGAGGTCGCTGGTTCGAATCCAGTCATCCCGACCGAGTCAAAAGGGCGCAGCGCTTTCCCCACGAGAGAGGGCTGAGTGGATCATGACCAAAGGGAACTAATCCAGTCATCCCGACCGAGTCAAAAGGGCGCAGCGCTTTTTCGGATTGTTTTTTGGTGAGTAAACTCCTGAAAGCAGGCACACCCAAACTCAACCCTACACCCTACCCGGGATGTAGCGCATACTGACGCTTCCGTTGGTCGGTCAGCATGCCTTAGTTCAAAGAGGTGAATATACTCGGGATGTAGCGCAGCCCGGTAGCGCGCGTCGTTCGGGACGACGAGGTCGCTGGTTCGAATCCAGTCATCCCGACCCAAGCCCGAAAAGGTCGTTCCGCGCATGCGGAACGGCCTTTCTTTATGCCCACCCCAGCCAAGCCGTGAGGCTTGAGCGCCGGGCGGGCATAAAGAAAGGGCAGGCCCGAGAGGGCCGACCTTTTCGGGGGTTGAGGCTCCCCCACCATCTGGATCAGCGACCGCAGGGAGCTAATCCAGGATTTCCCCTTTTCCTTTTAAATCGAAGCACAGCCTGTGCCCACCCCAGCCAAGCCGTGAGGCTTGAGCGCCGGGAGGTCATAAAGAAAGGGCAGGCCCCCCGCCGGACCTTCCATGTCCATCGGACCGGTAGGGGGCCGGCTCTTGCATAGGCCGCTTCCGCCTGCAACCGGCAGCTCTGCTGCACGCTTCCTTTCCCATCGATTAATACAGCCCTTCGCATCGCCCATGATCATTCTACGTCGCTATCGCCCCGACAGCCTAATACCGTTTCAAGTATGAAATGACCTGTCCCGCTT
Source organism: uncultured Saprospiraceae bacterium (assembly GCA_964595955.1). Classification (GTDB taxonomy): domain Bacteria; phylum Bacteroidota; class Bacteroidia; order Chitinophagales; family Saprospiraceae; genus JAJDFU01. Next base: position 62 of record CAZQSF010000092.1, on the reverse strand, counting down.
TAAAATAGGTTGGATGCAGAAACTGAACCTATTTTGAAAGCGGGATTCATACTCGAAGCGGT
>CAZQSF010000091.1:0-15501 GCA_964595955.1 uncultured Saprospiraceae bacterium | reverse complement strand
GCCGAGAGGAAGTTGCCTCCCATGGCGAAAAAGACCTTGGCCCGCCCGTCGTGCATGGCCTTGATGGCATCCACCACGGCGAAGCCGTGATCGCGGGGCGGCTCGAAGCCGAAGGTGTCGCGCAGGCGATCCAGGAATTCCGGCTTGGGCGCTTCCCAGATGCCCATCGTGCGGTCGCCCTGCACGTTGCTGTGCCCACGCACCGGGCAGGTGCCGGCGCCCGGCTTGCCGATACTCCCCTTGAGGAGCAGGAAGTTGACGATCTCGCGGATGTTGTCCACCCCGTATTCGTGCTGCGTGAGTCCCATGGCCCAGCACACGATGATCTTCTTTTTGTCGCGGATCAGTTCCACGGCTTTTAGCACGTCCTGGCGCGGCACCCCGGAGGCCTCTACCAGCTGCATGAAGTCCTGTTGCTTGAGGTCTTCCAGGAAGGCTTCATAGCCCTCGGTCTTGTCCTTGATAAAATCCCAGTCGAAAACCGTGCCGGGATGCTTTTTTTCTTCGTACCACAGCCGCAGCATAATGGCTTTGAGCAGAGCGATGTCACCGCCGACCCGCACGCGCAGGAAGAGGTCGGTAAGCGAAGTGCCGCCCCGGAGCATTTTGAGCGGTCGCTGCGGGTTCTTGAAGGTGAGCAGACCCGCCTCGGGCAGGGGGTTGACGGTAATGATCTGCCCGCCGTTCTCTTTGCAGCGCTCCAGAGCCGAGAGCATGCGCGGGTGGTTGGTGCCCGGGTTTTGCCCCATGATGATGAGCAGCTCGGCCTCGTGGATGTCGGGCAGGGTCACCGAGCCCTTGCCGATGCCCAGGGTGGTGCCCAGGCCGTAACCGCTGGATTCGTGGCACATATTGGAGCAGTCGGGCAGGTTGTTGGTGCCGTACTCGCGCACCAACAGCTGGTACAGGAAGGCCGCCTCGTTGCTGGTGCGGCCCGAGGTATAGAAAACGGCTTCGTCCGGCGAGTCCAGGCTGTTGAGCTCCCGGCCCACCAGATCGAAGGCATCCTCCCAGGAAATGGGTTCGTAGTGACCGGCTCCTTCGCGCAGCACCATCGGCTCGGCGAGCCGCCCCTGCTTGCCGAGCTCGAAATCGGACCAGCCGCGCATCCGGGCCACACTGTGGCGGGCAAAGAAGTCGCGGCCGATGCTCTTGCGCTGGGCTTCCTCCGAAATGGCCTTGAGGCCGTTCTCGCAGTATTCGCCGAGGCGGGAGCGCTCGTCTTCCGGATCGGGCCAGGCGCAGCCCGGGCAGTCGAAGCCGCCTTTCTGATTCACCCGGAACATGGTGCGCAGGGCCTGCCCGGGTGCCATGTACCGGGCAGCGTGCTGAATGGCCGTGAGAAGGGCCGGGAAGCCGGCCGATGTATCCTTGGGCTGGCCCAGCTCCAAGCCGGTAAAGGATTCCGGCGGTTGGGCGCCCGTTTCCGTTTCCCGGACCACGATGTCGTGGCCCTTGTCTTCTTGTTTGCTCATGTGGATGGGTGCTTAGGGAATTCGCTATCTGAATCTACAAAATTAAACGCTCTTTCCCTGAATACAGATTGCACTGGCCGTCGCGCAGAAAACCGATCAAGGTCATGTCGTAGTCCTTGGCCAGCTCTGCGGCCAGGCTGGAGGGGGCACCTACCGCCGCCAGGATGGGCAGGCCCGCCATCAGCGCCTTTTGCACCAGCTCGAAACTGGCCCGCCCGCTCACCAGCAGCAGGGCATCCTGCAGCGGCAGCCCTTGCTGCCCCATGGCCGCACCGATGAGTTTGTCCAAAGCGTTGTGGCGCCCGACATCTTCGCGCAACAGCCGCAATGTGCCCCCGGCATCGAACAGGGCTGCGGCGTGGATGCCGCCGGTGCGCGCAAAGAGGGGCTGGGCGTTGCGCAGGCTTTCCGGCAGGCCGTACAGCACCTCCACGGCCACCCGGGGCAACCCTTTGCGCGGCAGAAACGGAATGGTCTGCCGCAACAGCTCGATGGAACCCTTCCCGCATACCCCGCAGGAGCTGGAGGTATAAAAATGACGGCTCAGCTTTTCCGGCTCCAATACGACGGCAGGATCCAGCTCCAGTTCAATCACATGTTGCCGATCCTCTTCGGCCGGAAGGCCGGCCGGAAAATGGACGCCCTGCACCTGGGCGGCGTTGGAGATCAGTCCTTCGGTGTACAGGAAACCCCGGGCCAGATCCTCGTCGGCTCCCGGGGTGCGCATGGTTATGGCGATGGATTCCCGCCGCCGGTCGCGAAGGGGCCCCCACAGCAGACGGATCTCCAGCGGCTCTTCGGTGGCCAGTACATCTGTGCGGACGAAACTTCTGCGATCGACCAGTTTGTGCAATTCAACGGCTCGGGTGGCTGACTCCATGGGCTTGGGCTTTGTCCATATTCTGAAACGATTGGTCGCAAGATTGCCGGAGACGGACGCATAACTTTGGATGCGCGCTACGCCAGGCCTTATCTTTCTAAGCAAGAAAAACTCCTTTGTTATGCAAACGATACTCGGTTCCGGCGGTGCGATCGGAAAAGATCTGGCTAAAGACCTCCTTCGATATACTGCTCAGGTGCGGCTGGTGAGTCGCACACCGCAAAAGGTAAATGAAACCGATGAATTGATCGCTGCGGATTTGACGAAAAAAGAAGATGCGGACCGGGCCGTAGCCGGCAGCGATATTGCCTACCTCACGGTGGGCCTGCCGTACCGCATTGCCGTCTGGCAACGCAACTGGGTGCCCCTCATGCGCAATGTGATCGAAGCCTGCCGGCGGCACGATACCAAACTGGTCTTTTTCGACAATGTGTATATGTACGCCCCCTCGGCCATTCCGCACATGACCGAAGAAGCGCCCGTGGGGCCGGCCAGCAAAAAAGGACAGGTGCGAAAGGAGGTGGCCGAGCTGCTGCTGGAAGCGGTGGATAAGGGCGAGGTCCAGGGACTCATCGCCCGCTCAGCCGACTTTTACGGGCCCGGGGTGGAAAACAGCGTGATCGTAGAGACCGTATTCAAGCCCTTTGCCAAAGGCCAGAAGGCCAACTGGATGGGCAAGGCCGACAAGGTCCATTCCTTCACCTTCACCCCCGATGCGGCTAAAGCCACCGCCATGTTGGGCAATACCGAAAACGCCTACGGTCAGGTCTGGCACTTGCCCACCCGGCCGGATCCGCCCACCGGCAGGGAATGGATCGAAGCCATTGCCCGGGAGATGGGCGTGGAACCCCGCTACCGAGAGGTGGGATCGTTCATGCTGAAGTTGATGGGGCTGTTCGTCCCCGAAATGCGGGAAATGCCGGAGATGCTTTACCAGAACACGCAGGATTACGTATTCGACAGCAGCAAGTTTGACAAACACTTCGGTTTTACCCCCACAGCCTACGAGCAGGGGATCAAAGAGGTGGTGGCAGCCCTGGAAAAGAGCTGAGGGCCGGACGAACATCCCCTGCCCCGAACGCCTTGTATACCAAAGGTTTATTATGCAATTCGAACTTCCCGACCTACCGTACCCTTACGATGCCCTGGAGCCGCAAATTGACGAGCGCACCATGCGCATTCACCACCAAAAACACCACGCGGGCTACACCCGCAAGCTCAATGCGGCCCTGGAGGAGGAAGGGGTGAAGGACACCAGCATTGAACAGTTGCTGGCCAACATTTCCACTTATGCTATGGCGATTCGCAACAACGGCGGCGGCTACTACAACCACAGCTTGTTCTGGACGATCATGGGCCCCGCCGGCAAATATCCGCTGAACGAAGACATGCAGATCGCCAAGGCGCTGAACCGCACCTTCGGCACCTACGAGGGCTTCCAGGAAGCCTTCAAGAAAGCGGCCCTGGGCCGTTTCGGCTCCGGCTGGGCCTGGCTATGCGTGAGCGAACCTGTAGGGGAACTGTTCGTCACCAGCACCCCCAATCAGGACAATCCGCTTATGAATGTGGTAAAAGATGAGGGGCGCCCCATACTGGGGCTGGATGTGTGGGAACACGCATACTACCTCCATTACCAAAACCGCCGGGCCGCCTACGCGGATGCATTCTTCGAACTCATCAACTGGGAGGCTGTCAATCAGCGCTACAAAGCGGCACGCCGGATCGCGATTTCCGTCTAGATCGTGCGTTCGGGATCGAACTGCTCCATGTAGTCGCCCACCCGTCGCAGGAAGGAGCCGCCCAGGAAGCCGTCCACCACACGGTGGTCGTAGCTGAGGGAGAGGAACATCAGATGCCGCACGGCAATGAGGTCGCCGAATTCGGTCTCTACCACGGCCGGTTTCTTCCGAATGGCGCCGGTAGCCATTATGGCCACCTGGGGTTGATTGATGATGGGCGTGCCCATCACGTTGCCGAAGGTGCCCACATTGGTAATGGTGAAGGAGCCGTCCTGGATCTCGTCGGCCTTGAGCTTGTTGTCGCGGGCGCGGGCAGCCAGGTCATTCACGGTTTTGGTCAGCCCGATCAGGCTGAGGTGATCGGCCTTTTTGATGACCGGTACGATGAGGTTGCCGTTGGGCATAGCCGTAGCCATACCGATGTTGAGGTCTTTCTTGCGGATGATCTTGTCGCCGTCTACGGAGATATTGACCATGGGATAGTCGTGCAGTGCCTTGATCACCGCTTCGATAAACAGAGGCGTGAAGGTTATCTTCTCGCCGTAGCGTTCCTGAAAGTTCTTTTTGTTGCGATTCCGCCAGTTCACCATGTTGGTCACATCCACTTCCACGAAAGAGGTCACGTGGGGAGAAGTCTGCTTGGAGCGCACCATGTGATCGGCAATGAGCTTGCGCATGCGGTCCATTTCGATGATCTCCACATTGTTGCCGGAAGACTGGGTGCCGGGCGAGGTCTGGCTGATGGGTTTCGGCTCGGCAGGGGGGCTGGCAGGTTGCGCTTTGGACTGTGCCAGGGGTTTCGATACGGGCTGCTCTTTGCGGTGCTCCACATAGGCCAGGATATCCTTTTTGGTCACCCTTCCATGCATGCCGCTGCCCTCCAATTGTTCGAGTTCTTCCAGTGAGATATTTTCCTTTTGAGCTATGGTGCGCACCAGGGGGGAGTAAAATCGACTTCCGCTGCGGCCGGTCACCGGCGTGCCCCCTGAGGGCGCTTCGGCCAAAATAGGTTCGGGTTCCGGCTCCGGCTGACTGGCCGGGGCTTCCCTCTCGGAGCCGTTGGCAGACGAGCCGTTGGAGCTGGCCGTACCGCTGGCTACAGCGGGTGAATCCTGCACTTCGGGCTCCTCGCCTTCCGTGGCAATGAGGGCGATCGGTTGGCCGATTTCCACCGTAGCCCCCTCTTCGTACAGGATCTTGGCGATGGTGCCGCTCACCGGGGAAGGCACTTCGGAATCGACTTTATCGGTGGCAATCTCCAAAATGGTTTCCTCTTCCTCTACGGTATCGCCCTCTTTTTTGACCCAGCTCAGGATCTGAGCTTCCATGATGCTTTCGCCCATCTTGGGCATAATGAGTTCCACCTGTGCCATAGCTCGTATTTGGTATTGGTTAGGATGCGCAAATTGCGCTGCAAAATTAACGGAATTCCAGGGGGTATCAAAGTTAGTGTGGAGCTTCGATCACATTCTCCTCCAGTGGATAGTAGTCCACAACGAATTTGCGGAGCAGGTTGAGCGCGTGCACGGTCGAGAACTGAATGTTCTTCAACCGATCCTTGCCGGCACGAAGCAGATAGGGCCGGATATGCTCCCGATTGCCCACGGCCATCCAAACCGTGCCCACCGGTTTTTCAGCCGTACCTCCACCCGGGCCGGCAATGCCGGAGGTGGCAATGGCCAGGTCGCAATCCAAGGCCTGCAGAGCTCCTTGTACCATTTCGATCACCACGGCTTCGCTCACTGCGCCCTGCGCTTCCAGCGTAGCCGTTTTCACGTTCAGGAGGCGCTGTTTGACGGCATTGGAATAGGCCACCACACTGCCCTCAAAGTAGTCGGACGAGCCCGGTATAGCCGTAATGCGATGCGCCAGATGCCCGCCGGTACAGCTTTCGGCCGTACCCAGGCGGAGGTTCCGCTCGCGCAGCATCTGCCCGACGACCCCTTCCAGGGTTTGCGTTTCCTGCCCGAAGACGAGATCGGGCAGCAGCTGGCGCAGTTCGGCTGCTTTTTCATCCAGGAGGCCATCCAGCACGGCGGCGTCCTCGTGGCGACCGCTCAGCCGGAGGCGCACCCGGCCCAGGTTGGGCAAATAAGCCAGCTTTATCCAGGGCGGCAGGCTGTCCTCGAAGGCTTCGAGGCGCTCGGCAATCTGAGATTCGCCTTCCCCAACCGTAAGCAGGGTGCGATGCGCAATGGGCCGGGCGGGAAACCGGTCCCGCAGCCGGGGCAGTACCTCCTTTTCCATCAGATACTGCATCTCGTACGGAATGCCCGGCATAGATACGGCCACGCGGCCTTGGCGCTCCAGCCACATGCCGGGCGCAGTACCCATCTTGTTGGGCAGCAACTCGGCCGTAGCGGGCAGGTAGCTCTGCAGGCGGTGCGCTTCCGTCACGCGGCGGCCCAGCCGCTGAAAGATGCGCTGGATGCGCTCCCAGGTCGGTTCGTGCAGCACCAACTCCGTGTCGAAGTAGTCGGCCAGGGCCTTTTTGGTCATATCGTCCTTGGTAGGACCCAGGCCGCCGGTGAGCAGGGCAACCTCGGCATGCGCAAAAGCGCGATCCAGGGCCTGCTGAATGGCCGGGCCGTCGTCGCCCACTGAATCGATGCCCACCACATGCGCCCCGATAAGGTTGAGTTGGCGAGCCATCCAGGCCGAGTTAGTATCCACGATCTGGCCGATGAGAATCTCGTCGCCAACGGTAATGAGGTGAACGTTCATAACTGCTCAGATTGGGTTGCCAGTCTAACATTCTTGACTTGGAAATGTTCCTCCCGGCCGTCGGCATGGCGGAGGCGAAGGCACCCCCGGTGATCCGTGCCCAGCAACTGAGCTGAAAAAAGGGCTCCGCCGGGCCGTTCGAAGGTTAGCCATGCCCCCCGGCCGTACATCGACCGGCTGTAGGCATCGTCCATCTGCGCATAGCGGCCCTGCCGAAGTTGCAGGTAGCGCTGTTCCAGGTGGTGGCATAGGCCGGCCACCAATTCGGGGAGGTCGTAGTTCTTGCCGCTGAAAGCTCGCAAGCTGCCGGCCTGAGGCAAATGAGCCGGGAAGTGCACTTGATTGACGTTCAGGCCAATACCTACGATGCTGCTGGATATGCCCCGGCCTCCCAGCGTGTTCTGAATCAGGATGCCGGCCACTTTCCGGTGATCCACCAGCACGTCGTTGGGCCATTTGACCTGTACCTCAGGTTCCAGAAGCGGCTGCAAGAGGTCGCGCACGGCCAGGGAAGCCATCTGATTGAGAAGAAATGTGCGCTCCGCGAGCAGAAAGCCCGGGTACAGGATGAGGCTGAAAGCAATATTTTTACCGGGCTCCGACATCCAGGTATTGCCCCTCTGACCCCGGCCCGCCCGCTGGTCAAAAGTCGTGACGACGGTGCCCTCTGCCGGACGCCCCTCGGCAAGGCGTTTGGCGGCATATTCGTTGGTGGATTCCAGGGCCGAAAAATGCTCATGGAACTTTCCTACGAAGAGGGTGTTTCTCTTTTTGATCAAAAGCGTCTATTTTAGTAGTGGTTCTTGGGCTGCGGCCTGGATTTTCAAAACTAACAAAACTAGAGTTTGAGTTCACTGACCAACCTTGACTTCTCACCCATCACCACCCCTGAAGCCCTAAATGACCTGATCATCGACAGCATTCAGGACATCAAAGGGAAAAACATTGTCAAGCTCGATCTGCGACAACTCGATGACGCACCCTCGGATTTCTTCATCATCTGCGAAGGCGAATCCAACACCCAGGTCCGGGCGATTTCCGAAAACATGCTCAAGCGAGCCAAAGAAGCCGGAACCACACCGTTCCATGTCGAAGGCCAACGCAACGGCCTGTGGGTATGCGTCGACTTTTTCGATACGATTGTTCATATTTTCCATCGAGACAAGCGGACGTTTTACCAATTGGAAGACCTCTGGGGCGATGCAAAAGTGACCGAATACGAGAATTTATAGGGCAAAACGCGCTTTTTGTCGATCCTAGCCAACGAACCCCCGGCTTTGGTGTTCTAAAGAACAATGTTTGGATGTGCACTTGCACACTAGTAAAGGAAGTATTTGATGGATAGCAACGGAAAGAAAGGAAACAACTCCAATAAACCGGGTTCGCCCCGCTTCAATTCCTTGTGGATATACGGGATAATTGCGCTTTTTCTTCTGGCTTTGAACTTCTATTATCTCGGCGAAGGCGCCTCTCAGGAACAGTTGAGTCAGGAACGCTTCTACGATATGCTCCGGGATGAGGATATCGACAAGTTGGAGGTGATCGATGAAAAAGTGGCTCAAATTTACCTGAAGAAGGACAGCCTGGACAAACCCAAATACAAGGACGCCGCCAAGAACAGCTTCACCGGCTCCCGCCATCATTATTGGCGCTATGTCGGCGATCTGGCCAACTTCAAGGAGGAAGTGGCTGAGGTACAGGAAAAGGCCGGTATTGATCCGGGAAAGCGGGTAACCGTCGAGCTGGATTACAAGAGCAACCTGCTGCCCCAGATCCTGGGGTGGGTGCTGCCCATTATCATATTGGTGGGCATCTGGATCTTTATCATGCGTCGCGTGAGCGGCGGAGCCGGAGGCCCCGGCGCCCAGATCTTCAATATCGGCAAGAGCAAGGCCACGCTGTTCGACCAGAACAGCAAGGTCAACATCACCTTCTCCGATGTGGCCGGCCTGGACGAGGCCAAGGAAGAGGTGATGGAGGTCGTGGATTTTTTGAAGAACCCCAAGAAATATACCTCCCTGGGCGGTAAGATCCCCAAAGGCGTCTTGCTGGTGGGCCCACCCGGTACGGGCAAGACCCTGCTGGCCAAGGCCGTGGCCGGTGAGGCCGGTGTGCCCTTCTTCTCCATTTCGGGCTCGGATTTTGTAGAAATGTTCGTCGGAGTAGGGGCTTCCCGCGTGCGCGATCTGTTCAAGCAGGCCCGGGAAAAAGCGCCCTGCATTGTTTTCATCGATGAGATCGACGCCATCGGCCGGGCACGGGGCCGCAACAATTTCCAGGGGGGCAATGACGAGCGCGAAAATACCCTCAACCAGTTGCTGGTGGAGATGGATGGCTTTAGCACCGACAAAGGCGTCATTCTCATGGCGGCTACCAACCGGCCCGACGTGCTGGATACCGCCCTGCTGCGCCCGGGGCGTTTCGACCGGCAGATCGGCATCGATTCGCCGGACCTCAAAGGCCGGGAGGCTATTTTCAAAGTACACCTCAAGAACATTAAGACCGCCGACACGATCAATCCGGTGGCTTTGGCCGAAATGACCCCCGGCTTCGCCGGTGCCGATATTGCCAACGTCTGCAACGAAGCCGCTCTGGTAGCTGCCCGCCGCAACAAGAAGGCCGTGGATATGGACGACTTCAACTACGCCCTGGACCGGGTGATCGGTGGCCTGGAGAAAAAGAACAAACTCATCTCCCCCAAGGAAAAAGAGATCATCGCCTATCACGAAGCGGGTCATGCCATCTGCGGCTGGTTCCTGGAACACGCCGCTCCGCTGGTGAAGGTCACCATTGTTCCGCGAGGTATCGGTACCCTGGGCTATGCCCAATACCTGCCCAAAGAGGAATACATCACCCGCACCGAGGCTTTGCTCGATCGCATGTGTATGACGTTCGGAGGGCGAGCCGCCGAAGAGATCGTTTTCGGAAAGGTATCTACGGGCGCCCAGAACGACCTGGATCAAGTGACCAAAATGGCCTACAGTATGATCACCATGTTTGGGATGAACGACAAGGTAGGGCAGGTATCTTTCTACGGCATGCAGAATGAAACCTTCCAAAAACCCTTCTCCGACCACACGGCCTCGCTGATAGATGAGGAAGTACGCAAGCTGGTCCAGTCTCAGTTCGAGCGCGCCAAAGCGCTGTTGCTGGAGCGCCGCGAAGAACTGGAGAGGCTTGCCCACGCCTTGCTGGAGAAGGAAGTCCTGCTGAAGTCCGACGTGGAGAAACTGATCGGGCCGACTCCCTTTTCCGAAGAAGCACACGCTGTGCAAAACGGCGTGCCCACCAGCCTGGAGGGCGAAGAGAAGCGCCCGGAGGTGCCCGGAGCGTAAAGAAAGCAGGTGTTTATGCGGAATCCCCTGCATTGCACAGGCAACGGCCATTCCTGAGACAGAGGAATGGCCACTTTTTTTCCATTCTGGCGGGGGGTCCTAGTCTGCCGGCCTCTCCTTACTAAACCTTTTTTTCAGGAAAGGATGGCTGAATACGGCCAGCAAAATGATCCCTACCCCCAGGTAAAATCCCGCGGAGAGTTCTTCGTGCTCGTTTAGGATCAGCCATGCCAAGATGATTCCGTACACCGGTTCCAGGTTGACGGTCAGGTTTGAGGCAAAAGCCGAAAGGTGGCGCAAAGCGCGCAGGGCCAGAACATAAGCAAAAGTGGTGCACAGCAGGGATAGCACGATCAGGTACATCCAATCCTGCCACCGGGGCGGCCAGATTTCGGTGGGCTCTTCCGTCCACAGCCCGTATACGGGAATCACCAGGCTGAGGAACAACCAGGCACTGCCGAGCTCCAGAAAGGTAATGCTCAGTTCATCCGAACGGCTGATGTATTTCTTGTTGAGGGTGGCAAAGAGACTGGCCAGAAATGCCGACAGTAAGCCCACCCAAAGACCGGTCATGAGCGAGAGATCGGTCGTATTCACGATGAGGACCATACCGGGAATGATGAAGAGGCCCAGCAGGATCTCGTACCCTTTCACCCGCTGGCGGAGAATCAGCGGTTCCAAAAAAGAAGTAAAAAAAGAGGTAGTGGCCATGGCCACCAGACAAATGGAAGCATTGCTGAGCTTGATGGCCCCGTAAAAGGTCAGCCAGTGCACGGCAACGATCACCCCTATGCCCATAAAAAGCAAGATCGTGCGCGGCGAAAGCTCTCGCGCAATGCGCCCAAGCCGGATCAGGAACAGCAGGCTGATGCTGGTGAGCAAAACCCGCCACCACACGATGAGCAAAGCCGACAGCTGGATGAGGTCGCCCAAAATAGCCGTAAAGCCGAAGAGGAATACGGCAGTGTGAAGCTCGAGATAAGCGCGGCGTTCGGCAGCATCAGCCATGGGGGTAACTATTCGTTCTTTAGCGGAAAAACACCTTCCGGTATCCGACGCCTCCCGGGGAGTCGCCAATATCGGAACTGCCAAAGGTAGACCGTCGGCCCGAACATTTCCAAGACCCATTGGCTTTTTCCGCCCGTCCATGAACCCAGCCCGGCTTCGGGCGTTTTCCCCTTGAACTTTCATCCTTTAACCCTCAAATCAAAGCTGCTCATGGCTGTTCAAGTAGGCGATAAAGCCCCTGCCTTCACCCTCGTTTCCGATGAAAAGAAAGAAGTCTCCCTCAGCGACTTCCAGGGCCAGAACGTCGTGCTCCTGTTCTTTCCGCTGGCCTTCACCAGCGTGTGCACCACCGAATTGTGCACCATTCGCGACGATTTTTCCAACTACCAGGATCTGAACGCCCAGGTGCTGGCCATTTCGGTGGATTCGCCCTTCACCCTGGAAAAGTTCAAGGCCGAGCAAAGCCTGAACTTCCCCTTGTTATCCGATTTCAATAAGGACGTTTCCCGGGCTTACGGTGCCTTGTACGACGATTTCGTCATGGGTATGAAAGGCGTTTCCAAGCGGGCTGCCTTCGTCGTGGACGGCAGCGGTGCGGTTCGCTATGCCGAAGTCTTGGACAATGCCGGGGATCTGCCTAACTTTACAAGCGTTAAAAGCGCCTTGTCCTCAGCGAATTAACCCGGATTATTCACGGATTACCGTGAATAATGACGATAAGTGGCTGAAAACACGCTTGTTTTCAACCACTTATGTCAGGGTCTTTAGTGCTGACATCCGCAGGATCGTCAGGGCAATACTGACGAAGCTATGCTTGTCAGCATTTAAGACCCTGGCCATTGCAAAATTTTGTGCACCCAAATTTGGGCACGGATAATAACAGTAAGAATTGAACTGTATTATTCGCAACTATTTGATTTATATAATTTTGCAATCCGTCAGCCCTCCGGGCGGAAAATTCACCGGATTTTCCGGCTTAAATCGCTGCGAACGAGGGCCAAAAGCCCAAGTCAATGCTCAGGTACGGACCCGTGGAGGAAGTGGAAGAAGTAGTCGTTGAGGAGAAATCCACCGATGTGGATGTCGAGGCCCGATTGGTCGTGTACAACGACGATGTCAATACCTTTGACTGGGTGATCCAGTGTTTCATTGAAGTACTGGATCACACCCCTGAGCAGGCCGAGCAGCTCTCTCTCATCATTCACTTCAAGGGCAAAGCCACGGTCAAAACAGCCCCTCGGGAAGAACTCAAGCCCAAGAAGGATGCCTTGATCGACCGGGGCCTCTCCGCCGTTATTGAGGGGTAAAGCTCAACGCCACCATCTCACCTCACCTATTTCCCGCCGTCCGCTTGTACAGGAAAACCTCGTAGACGGTACGATTCACGGAGGTGGGATAAATCCTGCTGGACGTGGGCCTTTGGGATCGGATACCGCCGTACAACCAGCCGATGGAGGTGGTGTCGGCCGTCAGCTTGTTGAAATCGATCGCGTACGGGGCACTGGTCCACTCCGGCCTGGCTACGAACAGGGCATTGGTCCCCAGCCATTCGGGCAACTCGGGCTCTCCGGGCGGAAGCTGAATGTGCTGGGTCAGCCGGCCGTCCTGCCAGATCATCTGGGTGATGGTCTTGACAAACGGAAGCTTGGCCCCGTTATCCCCGTCTTCCCAGCGGTCGGTGGCTTCATCGTACTGGTATTTACCGATGCCGCCCAGAAGTACGTGCACGTTCGCATTGGCATTTTCGTCGTAAACGCTGATGCGCGCGCAATCGTACTGATTGGTTTTCTGGTGGAGGGTATCCAGCTGAAAATACATCTGTGCGTCATCGAGAAAGATCTTCACCGGTTGCTCATATCCGTCGTCGTCGGCAGTGAAGACGCCGCCATAGGCGGCATAAAAATTGCCCGAATTCTGGATCACCTCCTCTACGCTGAGATCCCGCCGGTGGAATGCATCACCCCTGATGGAGGTCGTATCGATCAGCTGATTTCCCTGCAGGCGAAACCTGCGCACGGCGCTGGTGTATGTTCCCGTCACGCCCAGGGCGTAGGCCCCGGGGTATTTCTGCCCGAACATGAGATACAGATAGCTGCCCCGCTTGGCCATTTCGCCCCCGGACACCTGGACGTAGGGAGAATTCACGGTCTGGAGGATCGCGGCCTTCAGATCGCCGGCCACCCCTCGTTCCACCTGGTCGATCATGGCGGACACCCGTAGGACGGTCAATTGATCAATGGTGAAATTGCTCTGCGGATCAGACGGATTTTGCCTGCCGTAACCCCCCGCCAGGTAGAGCGTATCGCCCTCCTGGCAGAACTCCATATTGGAGGCGGAAAAGGGGAGCAGGGAAGCATCCTGGGGGTCCAGGGGGAGCTCGGAATAGGAAAAGTCGTCAAAATCGATCACGAACAGGGAGGTGTTTGCCCGGCTCGTCTTAAACACCGTATCTCGTTCCGAAAGGCCGTGGAAGCCGTCTATACGGCCGCCGATCAGGAGCACCTTCGCGCCTTGCCGGGCCCAGGCGCAGGAGTGCAGGTAGGGCAACTCGGGCAGGTCTTCCAGGGCCCGGACGCCAACGGTGAACGCCGGATAAGGGGTGATCGTTTCCGTGTCGACCTCTTCCCGGCTTTCACTGCCCGGTGCACAAGCGGTAAGTACCAGGCATCCCAGCAGGATGGCCCCTGCGCAAAAAGCGTTAAGTCTGTTCATTTTTCTGTTGATTGACGTAGTTCGCCCAGGCTTTCAGCAGTTCGCGCTGGGCACCGCTGAGCTCCCGGGATTTGGGCATGTAAAGGATATCGTTCCAGATGGACAGGTCGGTGCGCTGAAGGACGAGGCCGGCCATGGTGCCGTTGTTCCAGATCTCTTTTTTCCAGGGATGGATCTCAGACATTGCGGGATAGACCACATCATAGAGTTTAAAGACCTCCTCATACACTACCTCCCAGTCGGGGGGAGTAGTTCCCCAGTTATCAGGGTTGAGGTATTGACTGTAGTCGCGGTGAGGATGGACGCGCATGGCGACGAAAGCCCCTGTATCAAAAATAGTATAATTGCCTCCGGCATTGGCGTAGGCCGGAATTACATTGTCGGGATACTGGTCCGGATAGGCAAAGTAGTAAATGCCATTATTGGACAAGTCCAGCGGCTTCAGGCTTAATTGCACGATGTCATTGTCCTTGACCCAGAGATAACGAGTGGTATTGGGTGTACTCATTGGATCATTCCCGGCTTCGGGAGCATTCCATTGTGCCAATATCAGCTCGACCGGCTCGGACACCGGAATGCCTCTCTGCAAAATCCTTAAACGGCAAGGCTCGCGCGTTTCATTGTAGGATATGTATCCATTTTGGGGCAGGTCGCCCTCCTCTGCATATAACCCTTTTTGATCACTGGTAATGTAATACGGAACCTCCGTCAGAACCTTTTTATCGTTCAGGTAAGCGTGCAAATAATTATCCGTTATTTTACTGAGCGCAGCAGGATCTTTAATGTGAAAGTCAAACAGGTTACCTTTTTCAAATACGGATTGGAGCGGATTGTTAACGGGGTCGATATCTATGTGCCCAAACTCCGTATTCTTCGCATCACCGTAGCGAAGGCTTAATCTGCCCAGATCATACGTATCAAAAGTAACGCTGTCTCGTGGGGGGGTAGTCGCCCTTTCTTTTGGGGTAGGGCCGAGTGGCGGACTAATGGCTTCCGGCCAGGTATTTCCCATATCGAGGGTAAAAACGGCCGTCCCGTCGGGAAGGGGCGTTATACGAGACAAGGCCGGAGTAAATTGGATCGGAATTGGTTTCTCGAGAATGTTTTCACATCCTTGGGCGACCAGATAACGACCCAATTCTGCTGAACGCATATCCTTTTCCTGCCAGGGCGTTATGGTGCAGGTGGTGATGCATTTTACCGGATTCGGCTTGGTGCCATTTTCCAGATAATGTTTTGGATTATAGCGGTATTCGAACACTTGCTCGACGGTAAAACTAACCACTACACCTTTTAATGGGATCGTTTTATCGAGCCGGTTTTCCATCATAAATCTGGCGATCGGCTCCATCCATTTCGGACTTCTGCCAACAATGGGGATTGCCGTACTGTACCTGCAGGAGCTTGCCATGGGGGGCAGCCAGTTCAACACCTTCCAGGTGCCATACAGCATAGGCTGAAACCTGTAAGGCTCGCCTTGCAGAAGGATGTGTTCCGGATCATCAGCCGATGTCACATTGATCGTACTACAAAAGATATAGGCGAACACACTTTGGTTGGACACGGTCTCACACATGGTCGCCGTGGTGATCCCACGCTGAGGAACGGAGTCGAAATCTATAGTCGCA
>CAZQSF010000090.1:0-16005 GCA_964595955.1 uncultured Saprospiraceae bacterium | reverse complement strand
TGAAGCGGTATTCCCGGTTTTCAGGATAAAATAGGTCTTGGTAAAAAGGTCATTTTATCCTGAAAACCGTATAACAACAAAGGCCCGCACGGCAGGTGCGAGCCTTTGTCTTTTCCGAGAGGTAAAGGCGGATTACATCGAAGCAAAGACCATTTGCTTGCCACCTTCCACATCCATGATGAGCTGCCCGTTTTCGATTTTGAAGCCATTGGCCTTTTGCAGCATTTTCATGTACATGTCTTCCATTTTCATAACCTCGGCCGGACACGCCTTTTTAGTGCTGCCCATACCGGTGAAACGAAAGCCCTGCTCGGTGGTTTCCATGCCGCCGAAGTAGTTGTTGCAACCTCCCGAGCCCGAGATTTTCTGCTCCTTCATGTTCATCTGAAGGGTGATGGGCTGCTGACCTTCGTAGGTGTTGAGGCTGCCGGTTTCGCCGTAGGATACCAGTTTCCAGGTTTTCGCCTTTGGCTTCACGGCCTCTTTCACATCTTCAGCAGCCTGTTCCACGGTTTCGGCAGCTTCTTCTACGGCTTCTTCGGCCTGCTTTTCGGCACCCGAGTTGCAGGCGATCAGGGAAAGGCCGAGAAACAGCGTAAATACGAGATAAAAGGGTTTCATTGGTACGTGTTTGTTTGACGTTGTGAGATGAATAGATTTGACAAATTTTCGACAAAGATATCAGATCGAAGAGGAAACGAAGCCTCCTTCGAAGAAATCCCTCCGAAAAGGAAGTGCGCACGCCAACTCAGAGCCCGAATGTGCCGGCGATCATTCTGCACGCCCAAGGCTGGGGTGCGTGTCTGTTATTTGATGCTTTCCAACTGGGCCTGAAGACTTTCCAACTTCTCCTTTTGCGCATTTACAGCCTCCTTCAGGCGTTCCACCTCGCTCTTCGCGGCCGGCAGGGCGGCTTCGGCTTGTTGCTTATCCGATTCGGCTTTGAATACGGCCTTCGTGATCTTATCCTTATCCTTGGCCAGCTTTTCCAGGTCCTTTTGGGCCTTGGCCTTCTTCTTCATGTCTTTGGCACTGGGCGATACCATGGCATCAAATTGCTTCAGCTCATATTCTACCTTCAGCCTCTTCTGGTCGACCTTGGCTTCGTCTTCCTTGGCCTTTACTCTGTCCTTATCGGCCTTTTGGATATCCTCTTCCAGTTTCTGCTGGTCCTTCTCGGCCTTTTCCAGGTCCTTTTCCAGCCCTTCCAGTTCTTTCTGGACTTCGTCCACCTTTACCTGGAAGGCCCCCTTATTCAGCTTTACGGCAAAGTCGTGCATGACCTCCTTCGCCTTTTTGTCTTTCTGGGGAAAATGGTCAGGACTCACTGCTTTGTACCCGTCCACCAGGAAAGCTACGGCCACTTCCACATTATCTGTTTTGCGAATGTCGTCCACCTTGTGCAGGAGGGTAAGGCCCGCATCGTGGATATCGGACATGCGCACTTGCGTATGCATGGTGGCATTCCCCTTGAATCGCTCCTTGCTCCCTCCTTTTTCCTTCATCTGACCTTCCAACAGTTTATCTACGTCCGATTTTTTCGTCTGAGCTACCGTTATAAAATACGCATAGTAGGTAGAGTCTCCGAATTGGGTGTCTTTACCTTTTACATCCAGGTTGATGTAGCCGGGCATTTCGGCTTTTTCCTGAGCAAATGCCCATCCTGTTACGAGCAAGAGAAGAGCAACTACGGAAACACGCATTGTCATCATGATGGTACGTTTTTTGGGTTGAAAAATCTGTCGGTCGTTCATTCCCCGGAATGCCGATCCACTATACTACAAATGTAGTGGTTTTTTATGCGCAAATTTTTATTGCTCCGGTCGACCGCCCCATCGCCCTCAAAAGAAAAAGCCGGATCCCTGCGTGGAATCCGGCTTTATGGCCTTTAGCTTCCGAAGTCGTCGAAGGCGATGTTTTCTTCGGGTACGCCCAGCTCGTCGAGCATTTTCTGCACAGCCTGCAGCATCAGGGGCGGGCCGCAGAGGTAGTACTCTACTTCCTCCGGCTCGGGATGATCCTTGAGGTAGTTTTCGTATACCACTTGGTGAATAAAACCCGTAGGGCCGTCCCAGTTGTCTTCCGGCAGGGGCTCGGAAAGAGCGATGTGATAGGAAAAGTTGGGGAACTCCTTTTCGATCTCCCGAAAGTCCCTGGTGTAGAACAGCTCAGCCAGTGAGCGGCCGCCGTACCAGTAGGATACCTTGCGGTCCGTTTTCAGCGTCTGAAACAGGTGGAAGATATGAGAACGGAGAGGAGCCATGCCGGCACCCCCGCCGATGTAAACCATCTCCTTGTCGGTAGGCTTGATGAAAAACTCGCCGTAAGGCCCGGAAATGGTAACCTTATCGCCGGGTTTTTGGTCGAAAACGTAGCTGGAACAAACACCGGGATTGACGGGCATCCAGTTATTGTTCTTGCGGTCCCAGGGGGGGGTGGCAATCCGGATGTTGAGCATGATGATATTTCCCTCTGCGGGATGGTTGGCCATAGAATAGGCGCGGAACTGCTCTTCATCGTTCTTCATCTTCAAATCCCACATCTGGAAATTATCCCAGGCCGGTTTGAATTTGTCGGCATCGCCGCCGTGATGATCCGGGTGGGGCGTGATGTCGAAGTCTTTGAAGTCCACCTCACAAACCGGCACATCGATCTGGATATACCCGCCGGATTCGAACTCCAGGTTTTCGCCTTCGGGCAGACGCACCACGAACTCTTTGATAAAAGTGGCCACATTGTAGTTGGACACCACCTCGCATTCCCATTTTTTGATACCGAAGATCTCTTCCGGCACCCGGATGCGCATATCCTGCCGCACCTTGACCTGGCAGGCCAGGCGTTTGCCTTCGGCCACTTCACGCCGGGTGAGGTGGTTGAGCTCTGTGGGAAGCACATCCCCGCCCCCCTCGTCGATGTGGCATTCGCACATGGCGCAGGTACCGCCACCACCACAAGCGGAAGGCAGAAATACACTCTGATCCGAAAGGGCCGAGAGGAGCGAAGAACCCGGTTTCACTTTCAATGGACTTGATTCGTCACCGTTGATAATGATGTTGACATCACCCTGGGGCACGAGCCGGCGCCGCGCTGCAATGAGCATAAAGGACAGCGCCAGAATGACCAGGGAAAAGACAACAACTGCATAGACGATAACCATTCGTACAAACTATTTATTCAATCGGGAAGATACCCGAGCTTTTGTCAATGAAAAAGGGCCGGCCTTGCTTTTTACGCAAGCCTTACAGGCCCGGTTATTCCACGGCCGCCGATGCGAAGGCCGAGGGATCGATCCCCATCAGGCTCATGAAGGCAATGCCCATCAGCCCGGTAAGGATGAAAGCCATACCCAGTCCGCGCAAGGCCGGCGGCACATTGCTGTACCGGATCTTCTCGCGAATGGCCGCGATGGCGATAATGGCGAGGAACCAGCCGAAACCGCCGCCCAGACCGAAGGCAATGGACTCCGAAAAGTTGTATTCGCGCGATACCATGAAGAGGGACCCGCCCAGAATAGCGCAGTTCACCGTGATCAGCGGCAGAAAGATCCCCAGCGCCGCATAGAGAGAGGGCGAAAACTTTTCGACGACCATCTCAACCAGCTGCACCATAGAGGCGATTACCGCAATGAAAATAATGAACCGCAAAAAGGTCAGATCCGTACCGAACAGGCCGCTTTCGGAAAGCAGATAGGTCTGAATGACCCAGTTGATCGGCATGGTGATCCCGAGTACAAAGATCACGGCCAGGCCCAGACCAAAGGCCGTGTTTACGGTTTTAGAAACGGCCAGGTACGAGCACATGCCCAGGAAGTAGGCAAGCACCAGGTTTTCGATAAAGGCCGCTTTGATGAAAATATTGAAGAATTCTCCCATGGGAAGAGGCTTTTCAGTTTGAAGCTACTCGTGAGCAGCCAAGATTTTAGGATACGTCTACGAGCTTGGTGTTGTAGCTGCGCTGTATCCAGATAAAAATACCAATGATGAACATGGCCGCTGCGGGCAGCACCATCAGGTTGTTGTTCACGTACCAGCCAAAGAAGGCATTATCGGTCGTGTTGATCAGATAACTGGCAGTAGGGCCTATGATCTTGAGTTCGATCGGGCTCCCCGCAAAGAGGGTCCCCTTACCAAAGATCTCGCGCACCACGCCTACGGCAATGAGAATGAGCCCGTAGCCCAGGCCGTTGCCGATGCCATCCAATAAAGACCGCCACGGTTTATTGGCCATGGAAAAAGCCTCCAGCCGGCCCATCACAATGCAGTTGGTGATAATGAGGCCGATGTAGACCGAAAGCTGTTTGTACACCGGGTAGTTGAGGTAGCGCAGGGTGAGCTCCACCACCGTCACCAGGCTGGCGATAATGACCAGCTGAACGATCATCCGCACCTGCTTGGGAATGTAGTTGCGCAGCATGGACGTGAACAAACTGGAAAAGCCGATCACAAAAACGACGGCTATGGCCATCACCACCGACGGATAGACCAGCGAGGTTACGGCCAGGGCCGAGCAAATGCCGAGCACCTGAACGGTAATGGGGTTGTTGTCGTTGAGCGGATCGGTGATGAGTTTGCGTTCCTTTTTGCCAAAGGGAAGCATGGGTTCTCTTGTCACCTGCTCCTTTACTGCTGTTTCTGCCATGGTCTGTTATCGCTTTTGAATGCCCCCGCGGAGCCTTCCGTTTTTTTATTCTTCCGTTTGGATCAACATGCCTTGTTGGCTGTTGGATCGCAGATCTTCAAAATAAGGTTCGTAGTATTTGATGCCGCGGTACAGCATTTCCGTGACGCCGTCTGCCGTCACCGTTGCGCCGCTGATGCCGTCGACCTCGTGTTGAGGGTCTCGGGCACCGCCCTTGCGTACCGTTACCGAGACGTACTCGCCTCCGTCGTAGATTTCTTTGCCTTTGAATTGTGCCGGGAAGGCCGGGTTGTCCTTGATCTCGGCACCCAGGCCGGGAGTCTCACCCTTGTGATCGAAACTGGCGCCGGCAATGGTGTTGAGGTCTTCCTTCAGGGCGATATTGCCCCAGATCTCGTCCCAGAGGCCGTTGCCGCGCACCGATACGATAAAATAGGCACTGCCGCCCTCCTCATACACATACAGCGGTAGACGGCGCTCCGGCTCGGGCTTTTTGCGCTCTTTGGCCATGTCAATGTCTTCGGCTTTCAGCCCCTCGATCACCTCACCTTCCATATTGAGGGCGTACTGGGTGACCTTCTCCTCAAAAATACGGAGGACATCTTGGTCGCTCAAATCGCCGACGGTATTTCCATCGGGCAAATAGTCGCTCACCGCCGAGAGTATGGCCCGCTTGTTGAAGATGTCTTCATTCTGGGCGGCCTTCTCGGCCGTAGCTTCTCGAATTCCGGTTAGCGCAATGGCCACTACGCTGGTCAGGATCACGACAAAAATAAGAATATAGCGCGTCGAATACACGGCGGTTGTTTTTTGGTTAAAAATCGTTCTCTAACTCGCTGTTGCCACCTTAGCCCGCTTCATGCGCCGGTTGATGTTGGCCTGAAGGACGTAGTGGTCGATCAGCGGTGCGAAAACGTTCATGAACAGGATGGCCAGCATCCAGCCCTCCGGATAAGCCGGGTTCATCACCCTGATGATCATACCTACAAAGCCGATGAGAAAACCGTAGATCCACTTTCCGGTCGTAGTGGAAGAAGCCGTCACCGGGTCCGTGGCCATGAAGGCCATGGCGAACAGGAAACTGCCCATGTAAAACTGGAAATACCAGGGCACCTCCATGAATGGCGTGGCTCCCCAGGCATTGAGGATCAGCGCCATGGTGGCGGCACCAAAGACCATAGATAGCATGATGCGCCAGCTGGCAATCCCCGTCAGGATCAGGAAGAGGGCGCCAATAATAATGAGCGGCTTGCTGGTTTCCCCGATGGAGCCGGGAATGGTTCCCCACAGCATGGCCCCTTCGCTATACGCCTGGGTGACGTTGTTCCAACCTCCCTGAAAGGCCAAGGAGAGCGGGGTGGCCCCGGAGTAGCCGTCCACCACGGGAACGCCGCCCTCGCCGAAGGTACTCCAGCCGATACCGCTGAAGATCCAGTCGAAGAAACCGGCTCCCCAACCGTAGGCCTCACTGACGTAGGCGGTATCCACTTTTTCGAGGCCGGCAACCCAAACCTCGTCGCCCGAGATGAAGGTGGGATAGGCAAAAAAGACGAACACCCGGGAAAGCAGGGCGATATTGAGCACGTTCATGCCCGTGCCGCCAAAGGCCTCTTTGCCGATCCATACGGCAAAAGCTACGGAGAGCGCCAGAATCCAAAGCGGAATGTCCGGCGGCATGATGAGGGGGATCAAGGCTCCGGACACGAGGAAGCCCTCCTCGATGCCATGTCCTTTTTTGAAGGCATAGTAAAACTCGATACCCAGTCCTACTACGTGCGTGACAATGAATATCGGAATGATCTTGATCAGGCCGTAGGCGATCTTGAGGTGCAGGGCCTCCAGGTAACCCGGATACATGCCCAGGGCGGCGAAGTGCTGGTGGCCGATATTCCAGGTACCGAACAGATAACACAGCTGCAAAGCCAACACCACGTGCACCATGGTGCGCTTCAGATCCATGCCGTCGCGTATGTGCACGCCGCCTTTGGTGGTGTGATTGGGCGTAAACGCAAAGGTGAAAAAGCCGTCGTACAAAGTATGCAGAAAGGGCTGCTTCTCTTTATCCGGCTCAATGCGTTCGAAAAAACTCAACAATGCTTTCTTCATGGTCTATTGGTCCACTTTCTTTCAGTTCTTGTAGCAATATAGCGTCTAGCTCTGCTCGCGCATGGTGTCCAGTCCGTTGCGAAGAATCTGTTGCAAGGGCTGCTTGGAAGTACACACGAATTCACAGAGGGCTACGTCCTCTTCACTCAGCTCATAAATACCCAGGCCTTCCATCTGTTCGAAATCGTTAATCAGGATGGCCTTCATCAGGTGCTGCGGGTAAATATCCATAGGCAGCACCTTTTCGTATTGCCCGGTCACTACGAAGGCGCGCTTTTCACCATGCATATTGGTGTCGCCTTCAAACTTCAGATCCGGGAACAGGAAGTTGGGAAAGGTGCGGGAAACCGTCGGACGGAGCTTGAGGGGCAGTAGCCAGCCGAACATTTCGTAGTAGTCGCCTTCCTGGATGACCGTGATCTGATCGTCGTAAAAGTGAAGGTAATCTTCGCTCTTAATCTTCCGGCCCGAAAGCACATCGCCCGATATGATGCGAACGTGCTGTTGGGCCAGGTTCCCCTCCAACAATTCCTTGGCGCTGGCGCCCTGATAGGTGCGCACGTACCTGGGCTTCCGGAGTTCGGATCCGGTAAGCGCAACAACGCGTTCGGGCTGATACTTGCCTTTCGAAAACAGGGTGCCCAGTGTGATTACCTCTTGTACGCCCAGGGTCCAAACCTTTTCCCCCGGATTGATCGGTTTGATGTGGTGGATCTGAACCCCGACATTACCGGCGGGGTGTTTGCCGCGGAACCAATGCTTCCGTACCCCTTCAGCTCCCGTAAAGGCTTTCGAAGGTGCGCGATCGGTGCGTGCGTCCAACCCCAGGTACACATCTCCATCCGTGAGGCGGTTGAGTACGTCCAGACCTTTCTGGAAAGCCGCTTCCCGGCCCGAAACGACCAGATTGGCGTCGGGAGCCAGCGGTGCCGAGTCGAAGGTGGAAATGAAAATATCTCTGGGAGGTTCCGCCGGGTCGGGAACGACATTGAACGGGCGCTGGCGAAGGAGCGGCCAGGCACCACTGTCGAGCAGAAAGTCAATGAGGGTTTCCCGCTCGCCGTCCAGCTCGGGCAAGGAATAGGTTCGGTATGACTGTTCTTTGTCGGCCAGGATCACCACTTTGGCGATGGAGCGCTTGGCCCCCCGTTCAACCGAGATGACCTCGCCGCTTACCGGGGCGGCGTATTTGATCTCCGGCCGCTTTTTGTCGAAAAACAAGATATCGCCGGCTTTCACCGAATCCCCCTCTTCAACGGTCATTTTGGGAATGGGGCTGATCCCGATGAAATCCGGGGGCATGATCGCGAAGCGATTGACATCTACCTCCTCAATTTCGCCGGCATCGGCCTCACCTTCCAGGAGGATGTCATGCCCCCGATTGAGGTCTGTGAACGGATAGCCGTTCACATACTCGGGAAGGCGCTTACCCACAATTCCGCTCAGGTTGGGCAACAGCGACAAACCGACCTCGTTGGGGTCCGCACCTACGTTGCGCGCCTCAATGGCCAAAAGATTGTCCGAAACCATAACGATGAGCGCGAAAACCACCAGCACGGCGATCGCCAACAGGATGTAAAAAAGCAGATTGCTGCTTCCCGTAGCGCCCTCAGCCTGAGCCCAGAGGCTCTGAGCAGCTAGCAGCAGAACCCATGTCCCGGTGGTTTTTCCAAAATTGCCCTTCATGCTTTGTACTAAGTTGGTTATTGACCAGGCTTTTCTGCCTTTATTCGCTGGATTTCTAAAAATCATCGCAAATATAGTAACCTTTACCACTATACACGGGACAGCCATTTCTTTAGTTCGAAGGGGTTTTTTATTTAGATTCAGTCTAAATTATCTTCTCGATTCCTGATTGTGAAACACTTACAACCCGGGATCTCCGGTTCGTTCTGCAGCTGCCGGTAGTGTTTTCGCCATGCCAGCCAACCGCCCAGGGCGATGAAGACGTAGGCGGCCATGAGCAAGGCATACAGGTAGAGCCCGCGCTGACTATACAAGCCCACCGAGGCGGCATCGATGACAATCCAATACCACCAGTTTTCCAGAACTTTTCGAGTCACCAGATAGGTGGCCAAAAAACTGAAGAGCGTTGTGTGAGCATCCACCCAGGGGTACTGCGCATCGGTATAGTTGGCCAGGGTCCAGCCCAGTAGCCACGAAAAGCCTGCGGTGAGGAGAATCCAGGGGAGATGCCTGGCCCAGGGCCAGCGCTGAATGTGGAGGGGAGATGCCTGGGCGCCCCCCCTGCGCCAGCTGTACCAACCGTACACGGCCGCCCCGATGTAATAGACGTAGAGTACGGATTCGGCGTACAGCTTGCTCTGTGCAAAAAGCGCAACGCTCAAAAGGCCGTTGAGCAATCCGAAGAGCCAGCACCAGACATTCTCTCGGGCTGCCAGAACGACGTACAGCACCCCTGCCAGCACGGCGGCCACTTCCAGCCAACTCATCGCTGCTGCCGCCCGGCCGATATGCTCCCAGAGTGCCTGCAGGTTCATGAGGGGATTTACGAAAGGCGGGCAAGCTCTTTGGGAGCCCGCCCGCCTTGACAAGATGCGCCCTTCGGTACGGGCTTATTTTTCGATGTCGAAGCTATATTTCAACTGCTCGAAGATCGGTCCGCCCTGAGGATGCTCGGTTTCGAGAAAAATGTCGATGACGATCTCTTCGGCCTCGCCTTTTTCCGCGCTGTCGAACACCACCTCGATCGCCCCCTTGGTTCCGGGCTTGACCGGGCTGCGCGGATATTCGACCGTAGTGCATTCGCAAGCCGAAACCAACTCGATCTCCACCGGCACATCCCCTTTGTTGGTAAAGGTGAAAGTATGCCGGCGTTTCTCGCCTTTCCTGACAGTGCCGAAATCTACCTCCCGCTCCTCGAACACCATCACGGGCAGCCCCTGCAAGCTCTTCAATCCGTAAAGGGAGGAGAGCGGACTGATCTCCAGGGTACCACTGCCCGGCTGCGGAGAATAGGAGCTCGTTTTCCGGTATTGCTTGTTTCGTCCGGGAGCCTGGCCGCTCTCTTTCTTTTTCAGCCGCGTCCGCTTGATGGTAATGGTCTTGGGCCCTTCCAGGATCTTGAATTCCGTTCGGCGATTCAGGTTGTGCGCAACCTCCTGTTGTTCCTTGCTTTTCAGATCGTTGATAAAGGAGCCGGTGAGCACATCGCCTTCTTTCAGGAAATCGTACTGGGCGGCACTGCGAGGAGTGACCGTGTAGGGTCGGGTTTCGCCATACCCTTTGGCCTCGATGCGGCTTCGGGGCACCTCTTTGCGCACCAGCCATCGCCTGGCGGATTCGGCCCGCCGCTGTGAGAGGTCCATATTGTAGTTGTCGTCGCCCCGGTTATCGGTATGAGAGCTCAGCTCGATCTTCATCTCCGGGTACTCGGTCATCAGCTCGTACACCACCTGCAGGTCCGACTCCGCTTCCTCCAAAATGCGATCGCTGTCGAAATCGTAGAGGATATTTTCCAGCACAATGGCTTCCTCAATGGCGATGGTGTCGAACTCCGGCTCCGGTATCGGTTTAGGCTTGGCTTTCAGAAAAAAGCGCTGCTCGAAGGTTCTGGATTCCTTCACGCCTACCGTATTGAAGGCCACCGTATCGGGGTAGTAATCCGGCGCGCTGGCCACGGCCATGTAGGGCATGTCTTTGGCCAGCGGAAAGTCAAAGCGGTTGCCTTTGGGGTTCATCTTGCGATTCGGGGAGCCGGGCAGGTCGTTTTCCATGGTGTACAAGGCCACCGTACCGCCCTTGATGGGCTTTTTTTCCTCGGAGAAGATTCCGGCTACCAGGTCGATATAAACCTCCGGAATGCTGTAGCTGTAGATGTCGTAGCAGCAGGTTCGGTTTTGCAGGGAGCGATTCCCTTCGCCGGCCCGGTTGGACACCATAAAGCCGTTGTAACCCTTGGCATCCATAGTAAAGTAGAGATCGTTCTCTGGAGAATTAAAGCCTTTGCCCATATTCTGGGGTTCGCTCCAGCTGCTGCCGTCCCACACTGAGAAAAAGATGTCGAAGCCACCCAAACCGGGATGCCCGGTGGAACTGAAGTAAAGCGTGCCGTCCAGGTAAAAGGGCGTTTCGTCATCGCCCAGGGTATTGATCACCTTGCCCAGGTTGACCGGATCGCCGAACTTGCCGTCGCCAAGGCTGGTGGCGTAGTACAGGTCGAAACCGCCATACCCGCCGGGCATGTCGGAAGCAAAGATGAGTACCTCGCGACCGAAAAGTTCGCCTACGGTCGGGTTTTTCACGATGTAATCCCCATTGATGCCCTCAACCTCCTGGGCGCCGCTCCAATTGGTGCCGCTACCTTCGCTGTAGTACATTTTGCTGGAGAGTAACTCCATGCCCTGGATGAGCCCCCGGGTGTAGTAAAGCTGTTGGCCATTGGGTGAGATCGTAACGTTGAATACGTGCTCGCCTTCCCGGTTCACCTTATCGGTCAGGGGATTGGGTTCCTGCCAATCGTCCCCATCTTCTTCCTTGGCCGTGGTGAACACTTTGGCGGGGAATTCCGGTATACCGTCCTCCATCATGGCCACCGGTTCGTCCGTATCGAAGGCCACGAAGTAGAGCAATTCCTCCTCCGGATTGAGGATAGGCGAGTACTCGCTTTGCTTCGAGTTTACTTCCCGGCCGGCATTCTCGAGTTCCACACCCCGGCTTTTCTCCGGCATGTTGGGCGCCATGCGAATGCCCTCCAGTTCGGCCCGGGTCAGGGTTTCCAGAGAGTCGTTGTCGTTGTAGGCCAGGAATTCGATAAAAGCCTCTTCCGCTTCATCGTACTTATCGTCCATTTTCAACGCCCGGCCGTAGGGATAGTACAAATGGTTGTACTTGCCGGTCTTGTCGCTGCGCAATACGCGCCGGTAGTAACGCGCCGACCGGCCGTAATCGCGGGTCTTGAAATACAGGTCGGCCATGTAGGGCAGCAGGGAGTCGGGCTTGTCGCCGTCCTCATAGGCCAGTTCAAGTTTGTCGATGGCCTGGGCGTAGTCGTACTTCTCCATGGCCAGCAAGGCCGTCTTGACCTTTTTGTTGTAGGAGCCTTCGCGGATAGGCTGTCCGTAGGCCAAAGCTGTAAGGAAAAGGGCCAACAGGAAAAGGCTTATTCTCATGGCTGGGTTTTTGCTTTTGCTGGAAAACGCTTACGGGGGGCCTTGTGGTGTGTGTTAGAAATGGGGACAGACAATGTTGGGATCCACTTCCGGTTTTTTCTCAATCTTGAGAATATACCAGGCGGCAATCTCAAAGCCACTTTGGAAGCGGGAAGAAGACTGCAGATCCGACAGCGCAATGTCATAACTGGCCATCACGCGAAGGTCTTTCCAGTCCACCCCGGCCAAGACCATGCCACTGTCGCCGAACCGGTAGCCGGGCCCAAACCGCAGATCTATCTCTTTTTCCTCGTTCAGTTCCACTTCGCCCAGCAACTGGAGGATCGTCTCCGACCGGCCGGCGCGAGTCGTCTGAAAAAAAGCCGACGGCAGCAGGCTCCAGGTCTCATTCAGCGGATGGCGGGAGTTGGCATGTGCTCGCACGACCAAGGGTTGCTGGCGGCTGCCTTCATCTGTGCCGGCCGCAGAAGAGGTAAGTATCGAATAGTCGGGCTGGAGAAGGTGACTAAAGGCCACACCCACCTCCAGGGTCGACTCCTGACCGAGAGCCGTGCGAAGCATAGCCCCGGCCCCGAGGTCGAAAAAGTTGGAGTTGTTGACCGAAATCCCCGTGGGGGTAGTAGCTATATTATCCTGAAAGGTAGATTCCGTAAGATTGCTGCCAAACAATTCGGGCCGCTGGTCCAGGTCGTCCAGGGACCGGCCGGAGGTCCCGGCCTGAACGGCGAAGGTGAGTACCGTTCGGCGTTGCTTATCCAGCGCCCAGTGATAGGAAATGGACCCCATAAAGCTGTTGGCCGACAGGTTGAGCCGACCGGCCCGGTCGGAGAAGAACATCCCGCCTACACCGATCCAATCCTTTTTTCCAAAGCCCCTGAACAGGGGGGCATCGATATAAAAGGAGGTAGTGACAAACTGATTGGATAAAAAGCCGAAGCCCCATTGATCGCGATAGATCCCCCCCACGCGAGCCGTACCTAAATAGGCGCCGGTAAGTGCCGGATTGAGCGTGAGCGGTGACATATTGTAAAGCGAGAAATGGGCATCCTGGGCAGAACTTCCCAAGGCAAATGCCAGGGCAACGAGAAGCGGTAACAATCGTTTCATAGGCCAATGGGCGATTAAAGAGGGTGTTTTACGCAAGCATCTCGCAAGCTAATACCTACCGGGGATATAGCCAAACCTAGGCACCGCCTGTTTTGACGGGTGCGGGCCAAGGCCAAATTCAAGGCCGGATGAGAATCTCTTTTCCCGGCCTGGAGGGTATCGCTTGAATGCGCAAGCACTGCCTGTCGGAATCCCATTGCCAATGCTCCCGGGATGATTCGCTGCCATCCAGGAGTACCTTTTTGGGAGCTCTCTTCAAACCATACACTTCCAGGCTGCTCCAGACCGGGTCAGGCAACAGATCGGACGAAGCCCGGGACCCCATTTGGATAGCCATCCGAATCTGGATGCGCCGCGCATCCACTTCGACTTCCGGTGCCAGCAGGGCGTACTCCTCTTTTTCGTAAGCGCCGGGCGTATGGCCGTCGTCCACGTAGCACCGGCCCTTCACCAGCCCCTCTCCTACGGGCAGGAAGAGCTTCCAGGCGATGCTGTCGTTGAACCAGCGGCCGGCATTCCCGCTGCCCTCGTATTCGGGCAGCCAGCTGCCGGCCCGCACCAGCAGGGGGATGCGATCGGCCGGGCCGGGCTGCACTACCGGCATGCCGCCGGGCAGGGGCCGCCCTCCGCGGTAGTAGTCGTACCAGTAGCCCTCCGGCAATTGCAGCAGGCGCAGGGCCGCCCCTTTTTCCAGCATCGGAGCCACCAGCAGGTGCTCGCCCCAAAGATATTGGTCCTCCCGGCCGGCCAGGGCGGTATCCGCTGGAAAGTGGAAAGCCATGGGCCGGGCCAGGGGCCAGCCCTGCAGGTGGGCTTCCCAGGTGAGGGTGTAGTTGTAGGGCAGCAGGCGGTAGCGCAGGGCGATCGCCTCCTTCACGCGGGCCTGCACGCTGTCCGGATAAAAAATAGGCTCCGGCATAATGCCCAGGGCATCGCCGTGCACCCGCATGATGGGGGTAAAGGTACCCAGCTGCAGCCAGCGGGTGTACAGCTCTTCGTCGCGCGGACCACCCGTGAAGCCGCCCAGGTCCGAGTGCATGAAAGGCACCCCGCTCATGCCCATACCCAGCATGATGGGCAGCTGGGCGCGATAGGCATCCCAGCTGCGGCTCACATCGCCGCTCCAGGGAAAGACGGCGTAGCGCTGCATGCCGGTCGTGCCCGAGCGGTTGAGATTGAACAGCCGCTGCCTGGGAAAATCCTTCCGGTAGCCCTCCCAAAGGATGCGCGACCAGTAATTGCCGTACAGGTTGTGCACCTCCTCGGCCGAGCCATTTACCTGCATCATGCCCGCGGGGTGGTTTTCCGGCTCGCCGCTGTCGCACCACCAACCGGCCAGCCCCTTGAGCGTCTGTTTGCGGTAGAGTGGCCAGAACCACGCCCGGGCTTCGGGCTTGAATACGTCCAGCAGACCGGCCGGTCCGGCCCAGAAGTCGGGGATGACAAAAGGCGAGCCATCGGCCTGGCGAGCCAGGAGTTCGCGATCCACCAGTTCGTCCCACAAGCGCGTATCGCGGATGAAGTAGCTCTCGCTGATGAGGATGGTCTGCACCCCCCAGTCGGCCAGCCGGCGGATCATGCCTTCGGGATCGGGCCATTGCCGGGGCTGCCAGGCCCAGTCGCCCATGCGGTCCCGGTCGCCAAACCAGTACAGGTCGATGAGTATGGCATCCAGAGGGAAGCCGGCATCGAGGGTGCGGCGGGTAATGTCCAGGGCTTCCTTCTGTGTGCGATAGCCGAAGCGCGACTGGATGTAGCCCAGCGCCCAGCGGGGCGGCAGGGGCTGGCGGCCTACCAGTTCGGTGAATGTGCGCAGGATCTCCGGCGGGTCGTTCCCGGGGATGAGGAAGACCGAGAGCAAGGTGTCCTTCACCCCTGCCTCCAGCACATCGGGCTCGGTATGGCCCATATCCAGGTAGCCGCGGCGGTAGGAGTCAAACAGGATGCCGTAGCCTTCGGAGCTGAGCAGGAAGGGAATGGACACGTTGAGGGCCGCCTCGCCGTAGGTGTAGCCGTAGTTGGCCGTGGTGTAGTGATAGAAGCGCTGTCCCCGCTTGTCGAGGGGTGTGGCCCGCGAGCCGCCGCCGTAGAGCCGCTCGCCGGGCTTCAGCTTCAGGCGGATGCCCGTCACCGGGCCGATGAGGGTATCGGAGGTGTCGTAAAAGAAGCCTCCGGCCGCTTCCAGCAGGGAGCGCTCCTCGCTATTTAAGGCAAAGCGGATGGGCGCGGGTTCAACCTCCAGAGAAGCCCCCTGAGCCGCTCCGGGAAAGCGGTAGGCCCGGCCGGCAACTTCGGGCATCGGCAGGGGCAGAGCTTGCGCTTCCGGCAGCAGTGCTTCGGAGGGCGGCACTTCGGTAGCTCCGGTGGGCAGAAAGACCAGGTTGAGCACTCCGCCGGGATAGCGGCGCACCAGCAGGCGGCCGCGACCGTCCGAGAAGGAAATAGCCCCGGACGGCAGGCGCTCCGGCCGGCCGCGCAGCGCGCCCAGGAAGCGACCGTCGCGGCCGTCGGCCCGTTCCAGGGGGCCGTTGGGGAATTTGTCCAGCTCGGGGTAGAAGATGTCGCCTTCGTCCGCCGACTTGCCCACAATGGTCCCGCTCGCATCCCGGAAGACGAAAGCCAGCTGCAGCAGCTCCTCGTCCTCGGGCAGGCCGTAGAAGCTTCGGGGGTGAAGTCGGATCCGATGCCGATCCGATCCGATCGGCTCCATGCGCACGCGGGGGGCATCCTCGCCCCACTTGCCCTGTACGAAACGCCAGCCGGAAGGCTCGAAGACGGTGCCGGTGATCAGCCCGGAATGCAGGTAGACCGGCCCCTCCTGACCGGCCAGGGCGCCGTTGCCCAGGCGGGCGTCATAGGTGATGGTGACGGTATCGTCGGCTGTGAATGCGGCCGGCTCGCAGGTGATGATCTGCGCGCCGGCAAGAACGGGTCCCAGCAGGAGCACCCCCAGCCAGCGAAGGGAATGGTTCATCCTTTTGGTGTGGAAATTAGGGAAAAGCGCGGAGTTGGTACATTCAAC
>CAZQSF010000089.1:0-16603 GCA_964595955.1 uncultured Saprospiraceae bacterium | reverse complement strand
TTTTCGCTAAGCACCGGCAGGCCGATCAGGCCTGTGCCTCTTCGACAACAGCCTTGAAAGCTTCCGGGTGGTTCATGGCCAGATCTGCCAGGGCCTTCCGGTTGAGCGCAATGTCGTTTTGGTGCAATTGGTGAATCAGTTTGGAGTAGGTGGTGCCGTTTTGACGGGCTGCCGCATTGATGCGGGCAATCCAAAGGCGGCGGAAAGCGCGCTTTTTGTTGCGGCGGTCGCGGTAGGCGTATTGAAGCCCTTTCTCAACCGCGTTTTTAGCAACCGTATACACTTTGCTGCGGGCACCGAAGTACCCCTTGGCTGCTTTCAAGATTTTTTTGCGGCGTTTGCGCGAAGCCACCGCGTTGACAGAACGTGGCATAGTACCAATGTTTTAGTGCAGCACAGGGGCCCTGTTCAGGACGCTTTTATCCTGTGCTCTCGTTAAAAAAGAATTATTTAGCCAGCAGGCGCTTGATGCGTTTTTCGTCGGCTTCCGAAACCAGCGTGGAGTCTCGAAGACGCAGCTTGGCCTTCTTGCTTTTGTTGCGCATCATGTGCGAAGTGTAAGCCTGAAATCGCTTTACTTTCCCAGACCCCGTGATCTTGAATCGCTTCTTCGCACTGGAATGCGTTTTCATCTTTGGCATTGCTGTCGAGTTTTGGACGGCAAAGCTAAGAAAAAGCGGGAAATAAACCGGCGGGCCGCTGCCTAGGTTTTCTTCGCTTTTTTCGGAGCAACCACTACGATCATGCGGCGCCCCTCCATTTTGGGCAGGGCTTCTGCCGATCCGTAGTCCTCCAATTCCTTCAGGAAGCGCAAAAGCAACAGCTCACCCCGGTCTTTGAACACTATGGTTCGGCCCCGAAAGTGAACATAGGCTTTGATCTTCGCGCCCTCCTCCAGAAATTTCTGGGCGTGGCGGAGCTTGAATTCGAAATCGTGATCGTCGGTATTGGGCCCAAACCGGATTTCTTTGATCACGGTTTTCTGGGCCTTGGACTTGATCTCTTTCTCCTTTTTCTTTTTCTCGTACAAGAATTTCTTGTAGTCAATGATCTTGACGACAGGGGGCTTGGCGTTGGGCGAAATCTCAACCAGGTCGAGTTCCATTTTTCTGGCCCAGTCTCTTACCTGATCGGTAGGGAAGACGGTTCCCGGGGCAACCTTTTGCCCAACGGCTTCACTCACCTCTTCCAGATTGTCACCCACTAGGCGCACCTCGGGTACGCGAATGTGCTGATTGATGCGGTGTTGCGGTCGTGTGTCTCTTCGTTGAAATGATCTTCTTGGTGGTCTCCTTGCCAATAGTTTAAAGTTTTATGAATAAAAAAGGAATGAATGCCGGAAAGTTCCGCAAATTCCTGGAATCTGCTATTCCGGTCGAGCTGCAAAGGTAAGACATGAAAAACGTACACCTGTGCAATACAGGTGTACGTCTTCGTTTTGTGCAGCATGAATCAGTCCTTGACGTCGGTGTTTACCTGTTCGACGGCCTTGATCTCCAGGGCCTCCTCGTCCGCTTTGCGCACGGCTTCCAGAACGGCCCCTTCGGCCGGGCTTTCGTTCAGAATGTACTCGGCCAGTGGGTCTTCCAGGTATTTCTGGATGGCCCGGTGCAGGGGCCGGGCACCAAATTGGGGATCGAAGCCTTTTTCGGCCACGAATTTCTTGGCCTCTTCGTTGAGTTTGAGTTCGTAACCCATGCCTTCCAGCCGCTTGTACAAATCCTTGAGGGTGATATCGATGATCTTGAAGATCTCGTCTTGGCCCAGGCTGTTGAAAATGATCACATCGTCAATGCGGTTGAGGAACTCCGGTGAGAACGTCCGCTTCAGGGCATTTTGAATGACGCTCTTGGAGTAATCTTCGGATTGGGTCTGGCGGGCTTTGGTCTCAAAACCGACTCCCTGGCCGAAATCTTTGAGCTGCCGCACACCTATGTTGGACGTCATGATGATCAGGGTGTTCTTGAAGTCCACCCGACGTCCCAGGCCGTCGGTGAGCTGGCCGTCGTCCAGCACCTGAAGAAGAATGTTGTACACATCGGGATGCGCCTTTTCGATCTCGTCGAGCAGGATTACGGAATAGGGTTTGCGGCGAACGCGTTCGGTGAGCTGCCCTCCTTCTTCGTAGCCCACATAGCCCGGAGGTGCACCGATCAGCCGGCTTACGCTGAATTTCTCCATGTACTCGCTCATATCAATTCGGATGAGCGAATCTTCCGAGTCGAACAGGTAGCGCGCCAGGGCTTTGGCCAGTTCCGTTTTGCCCACGCCGGTGGGCCCCAGGAAAATAAAGGAGCCGATGGGCTTGGAGGGGTCCTTGAGGCCAACCCGGTTGCGCTGTATGGCTTTGGTGATCTTGCCGATGGCCTCGTTCTGGCCGATGACTACGCTCTGCAGGTCTTTTTGCATGCCTACCAGGCGCTTGCTCTCGCTCTGCGCCACTCGCTTAACGGGAATGCCTGTCATCATAGACACGACCTCGGCGATGTTTTCCTCATCTACCGGATAGCGCTTGGTTTTGACCTCTTCCTCCCATTGTACCTTGGCGAATTCCAGCTGGCGGGAGAGCTTGCTTTCCTTGTCGCGCAGGTCGGCGGCCTTTTCGTATTGCTGGTTTTTTACAGCCTGGTTTTTGAGCTCTTTCAGTTCCTCAATATCCTTTTCCAGATCTTCGATGTGCTTCGGTACGTGTATGTTCTTGAGGTGCGTGCGGGCACCCACTTCGTCCAGTACGTCGATGGCCTTGTCGGGCAGGAAGCGGTCGCTGATGTAGCGATCGCTAAGGTGCACACAGGCCTTGATCGCCTCGTCCGAGTACTCCACATTGTGGAAATCCTCGTATTTGGGCTTGATGTTGTTGAGGATGTGGATGGCTTCCTCCGAAGAAGGAGGATCGACCATGACCTTTTGGAAGCGGCGATCCAACGCCCCATCTTTTTCGATGTGCTGGCGGTATTCGTCCAGGGTGGAAGCACCGATGCATTGCAGTTCGCCCCGGGCCAAGGCGGGCTTGAATATGTTGGAGGCGTCGAGCGAACCCGTAGCGCCGCCCGCACCCACGATGGTATGGATCTCGTCGATGAACAGGATGACGTCGCGGGATTTCTCCAGCTCATTCATGATGGCTTTCATGCGCTCCTCAAACTGACCGCGGTATTTGGTGCCGGCTACCAGGGCAGCCAGATCCAGCATCACGATCCGTTTGTTGAACAAGGTGCGCGATACCTTTCGCTGAATAATGCGCAGGGCGAGGCCCTCCACGATAGCGGTTTTACCCACGCCGGGTTCGCCGATGAGGATGGGGTTGTTCTTCTTCCTGCGGCTGAGGATCTGAGACACCCGCTCAATTTCGTTTTCGCGGCCAATGATGGGGTCCAACTTGTCTTCCTCGGCCAGCTTGGTGATGTCGCGGCCGAAGTTGTCGAGCACCGGCGTGCGCGACTTAGAAGCTCCTTTTCGTTGCTGGTAGCGGCCGGTAGAACCTTCCTCTTCTTCTTCAAAGGGTTCTTCCTGCTCGGAAGGCGCCTGAGCGAGCGGATCGTCGGAGCGGCTGAAGTTCTGTTCCTGCTTGACGTATTCCAGTTCGGCCTTGTAAATCTCGTAATCGATGTCAAACTGGTTGAGAATGCGGGAAGCGGGGTTGTCCTTGTGTTTGAGTATGGAAAGGATCAGATGTTCGGGACAGATTTCTTCGTTCTTGAGCATTTTGGCCTCTAAAAAAGTGACCTTGAGCACTTTCTCCGCTTTCTTGTCCAGGGGTATATTTCCTACGTTCAGCTTGGTTTTTGAGGATGGAATCCGGCGAATGGATTCGCGCAGACTCTGCCCCAGTTCTTCCGGATCTACTTCGAGGGATTCCAGCACGCGAACAGCCAGACCCCCATTCTCCGCAACGATGCCGAGAAGCAAGTGTTCCGTGCCGATGAAATCGTGACCCAGGCGTACAGCCTCATCCCGGCTTCGAGAAATGACCTGCTTTACCTTGGGCGAAAATTTTCGATTATTGTTCATGTTGCTTAATTACCTGTAATAAACAATATTAGGGCTATTCTCCAAACATTACAAAGGACTACCTCCTAAAATGCACTGCACCTATGGAACGGCCCTTTGCCCATTTTGTACAAAAACCAGTCCAACACCAAATAGCTGCTTGCTTAGAAAAACGCATTTACGATCTAACAACGGATATGGGGCAGCTGTTTAAAAATCCCAAACCCACTCCCGTTGTGCTTTCGGTTGATCTTTGTTTGCCGTCTTGCATTTTTTCCGCCCACCTAGGGGAAAGTTAGGTAGGGTGCAGGGTAATTGATACATTTACCCATTGTTTTATGCGCTAGCTTAATCTGTGAACGGAGATTGTTGTATGAAATATTCAGTCGACAAGCAGGATCGTTATACTGTCCTTCAGCTGGAAGAGGAAAACCTCAACTCTATGGTTGCCCCCAAACTGAAGTCAGAACTGGTCATTTTGTCCAATGAGGGGGTTAGAAACCTGGTGTTGAACCTCAGTGGCGTGCGTTTTGTAGACTCTTCCGGCCTGAGTGCCATTTTGACAGCCAACCGCCTTTGGAAGAGTCTGGGAAGCTTTGTACTCACCGGTGTGGAATCGTCCAACGTACAGAAGCTCATCGAGATTTCCAAGCTGGATACGGTACTCACGGTGGTGCCCACGGTTTCCGAAGCCATCGACTATGTTTTTATGGAGGAGCTCGAGCGCGATATCAGCCAACAGCAGGCTGAGGAAGAATAGATCGCCGGCTTCTTTTTATGATGACCTTTGCCCTTACCCTGCTGGGAACAAACTCGGCCTTTCCCTCGCCCCAACGTTTTGCTACGGCACAGTTGCTCCAGGTTCAACACTGGTACTTTCTGTTCGACTGCGGAGAAGGCACCCAGATCCGCTTGCAGCAGTTTGAGCTTCCGGCGCATCGCATCCACCACATTTTTATCTCGCATCTGCACGGCGACCACATGCTGGGCCTGGCCGGCTTGTTGCAATCGTTCGCCCTGCAGCAGCGAAAACGCGTCTTGCACATATACTCTCCACCCGGACTGGAGGCGATCATGCAGGCACATACTGCCCACGCTTCCTTAGTGCTTCCTTACCCTTGTGTGTTTCACGAACTCGACCCCGGGCAACATAGCCTGATCTACGAAAATGGCGTCTTGGAGGTTTTTTCGCTGCCGCTGAACCACCGGATTCCCACCTGCGGCTTTTTAGTCCGTGAAAAAAAGCGCCTGCGAAATATGCGCTCCGAATACATCGAACGCTACAGCCTGACCCCGGAGCACATCCAATCTCTGAAGCGCGGGAAGGATGTACGCCTTTCTGACGGTCGGTGGCTCCGGAGTGCGGAGGTCACCTCGGCTCCTGAGCCGAGCCGCTCCTTCGCTTTTTGTACCGATACGTCCTTTCATCCGCCCCTCATATCCAGGATACGCGGTGTAGATCTTTTATATCACGAAGCCACCTTCTGCGAAGATCTGGCCCAGCGAGCCCTCGAGACCGGGCATAGCACAGCCCGGCAGGCGGCTACCATAGCCGGGCAGGCCGAAGCTAAACACCTTATCCTGGGGCATTTTTCGTCTCGCTACGCAGACCTGGACTGTTTTGCCGAGGAAGCTTCAACCGTCTTCCCCTCCGTAACCTTGGGGGAGGATGGCATGCGAATCCAGCTTCCCTGGCGCTCTGATGAGAAGATCAGGATAACTTATCCAGATCCCGGATGAGAATGCTGCGGCGGTTGAAGTAGATGAGATTGTCTCGTTTCAGCTCGTTGAGTACAGACGTTACGGTTTGACGGGAGGTGCCTGTCATGTTGGCAATGTCTTGCTGGGTCAGGCTGTGGCGCACCAGGGTTTCCAGGCCCACCCGCTTGCCGTTCTTGCGGGCCGACTCCAGAATGAAATCGATAATGCGTTCGCGGGCATCCTTGGTGACCATGCTTTCCAAACGCCTTTCCGTATTCCGGAGGCGAGATCCGATCCATTGAAGAAAGTTCATGGCGAGTTGCGGGTTGCGCTGCAACAACCAGCGCAGGTGAGCCAGCGGCAAGGCCAGAATTTGCACATCCTCATTCATGGCCATGGCAAAATCCGTTCGGCGTTCCTCGCCCACCATGCCCAGCTCGCCGAACATGGTGATGGGGTGAAGCACCTCTTTGATGATTTCCCGCCCTTGAGAAGAATGCGATGCGCGCTTCACATTGCCTTTGATGAGAAAATAAAGGGTACGCGAAGCCTGGCCTTGTTCGTATATTAAGCTGTGCTTGTCAAAAAACCGGTGGGTCATTCGCTGTCCCAGCTGGTCGAGCTCTTCTTCCGAACACACTTGAAAGAGGGGAAGGTGTTTGAGCAATTCGGCTGGTCGGTTGGCTGTCATTTTCATCGGTGGGCTGTTTATCTGTTTACAATAATCTCGATTATCGGACGGGTAGGAAAGGACAAAAAATAATAATTGTACAGAACTTTATGTTATTTTTTATCCGTAAAAAATTGTAAATAAATTTTTTACGTAAAAATTTTGATTTTTTTGTCCAAAAAAGGCTTGTGATGGGATGAGCGGGCGGAAAATCATTCACATCGACATGGATGCGTTCTTCGCTTCCGTAGAGCAGCGGGACCGGCCTGAACTCAAAGGCTTGCCCGTTGCCGTGGGAGGTGGGGGTGCGCGAGGGGTAGTGGCCGCTGCCAGCTACGAAGCCCGGGCATATGGGGTGCGGTCGGCCATGCCGGGCCGAAAGGCCGCGGAGCTCTGTCCCGATCTGATTTTCGTGCCGCCTCGCTTTGAAGTGTACCGGGCCGTTTCCCGGCAGATACGAAGGATTTTTCACGATTTTACCGACCTGGTAGAGCCGCTTTCCCTGGACGAGGCCTATCTGGATGTGACCCATCCGCTCCAGGGACCGCCCTCGGCTACGCTGATCGCCCGAGCCATTCGCCACCGCATCCGGGAAGAAACCGGACTGACTGCTTCTGCTGGGGTTTCTTTCAACAAATTCCTGGCCAAAATTGCCTCGGACATGCGCAAGCCCAACGGCCAGATGTTGATCCCGCCGGAAAACGCCCTTGCATTTCTGGAGGCCTTGCCCATTGAGAAATTTCACGGGATTGGTCGGGTCACCGCTCACCGCATGCGCGCTATGGGTATTTTCCTGGGGCGCGACCTCAAAAACTGCAGTGAATTGGAACTGGTGCGCCATTTCGGAAAGGCAGGGCGACATTATTATCAAATGGTTCGCGCCCGGGACGACCGGCCGGTCAACCCCAACCGGATCCGAAAAAGCATTGGAGCCGAACGCACGTTCAAGGAAAATATCCGGGAGCGGGAACCCCTGGAAGAAATGCTTTTCGCGCTTTGTGAGCGCATTTTTCGCGCTGTGGAGCAGCATGGCCGTTCCGGACGCACGCTCACGCTCAAGATGAAAACGCCAGACTTCAAGATCATGACTCGCAGCCGATCCTTCGAACGGGAAATTCGCTCCCTGGCAGAGCTTCAGCTGCTTTCGGCAGAACTCCTCCGCGATCACTGGAAAGCGGGAACTTCTTTGCGCCTGCTGGGTGTTACCCTGTCAAATCTGAGTCCTGTGCGGGAAAACGGGGGTCGTCAGCTCAACTTGTTTTCCCCCGATCCGGAAGACAACGAACCTGAGTAGGGGCTTCTTTAACTTAATTTTGACATAGCCGAAACCGCATTCCGGATCAAATACCTGGCTATCTTGTTATACCGTTGAATGCAATCAAAGGACAAATTCTCCTTCGATTTTCTCAGAAAGGTCCTATATTTGCATCGCTTTTGAAAAAAGCATTTGATTCCGTAGCTCAGTTGGTAGAGCACTTGACTTTTAATCAAGGGGTCCTGGGTTCGAGCCCCAGCGGAATCACAAAAAATAGAAAGGCTTTGGCAGATCTGCCGAAGCCTTTTCTCTTTCATTTCCAGTGTTCATCGAGTGATGAACAGTTGAGTAATACCAGTAAGATAGACGCGCTCCGATGTTGGCGGTTGCGCCCTCTTGTTCTTCAGAAGAGCGCAACGTGCTAAGGTCGGTCAAATCGACCTGGCATCCAAGGAAACAGCTCTAATTTTTTTTGTTCCATCCGTTGCCGGGGACGAATTGCCGAAACGGTTCAGGAGGGCCTTCCGACATAAACCTGATGTGGAGGTTCTTGATCGGAAGTGCGGAACGTCGGTTGTGCCGAGCTGGCCTTCGATCGCAGTACTTTTTTCAATCGCATGAGTATACTTGGAGGCACTTTGGAACCCACGGCAACCGTGAACCGGTCGGAGACAGGGCTTCCCTGTACGACCTTCACCGATACGGCACCGCCTGCATCCGCTTTGCTCAATTCCTCTTCAAGCGCAGCTCGCAGAGCCTGATGATCCGGGACACTGGCGTTGATCTGGATGGTGACCGTGGGATTTTGTTTTAGCGTTTGTGCCATGGTGATGCCCCGTTCACTACCCGAGTCGCCTGATGGGGTACACGAGTAGAGCATGGCGAAAAAACATAGGCTGATGGCCGTCTGAAGGAGTTGCATAGGTCCGGCTTTTACAAACAAAATAAAGCAAAAAACGACAGGTCTCGGTATCCTGTTGCCCGGTATTGGCGGTAAATCCTTGTCGTCCGGTCTTTCGGGGCTATATTTCATCCATCGCGATTTTACCTGCCGAAGCGTCTGTATTCAGGCTTCCCATCCGTTCGAAAAACTCCGGGCTAAGAGGGTAAAAATTACCCCCTGAAAACAAGCCTGCCAGGGGGTTCTCCTTACCTTTACCAGCCAACGATCTAAAACCCGGTCACTATGGATATCGCCTCCGGCCTGCAGCTCAAGCGGATTTTTCTGGAAACCCAACTCCCCAGCCAGCTCGACCCGCTGCAACAGCTGGCACACAACATTTGGTGGTCCTGGAATCCGGATGCGCAGGACCTGTTCGAACAGGTCCGTCCGGGAGGGCTGAAAGCCCACGGCTACAATCCCATCGGCCTTCTGGATTCCCTGCAAAAAGACGAGGTCCGCCGACTGCTGGACGATGCTTCTTTTCTGGAAAAGCTGAATGGGGTGTACCGCAGGTTCCAGGACTACATGCAGGCTTCTCCCGATCCGGATAGGCCTCTGGTTGCTTACTTCAGTATGGAATACGGCCTGCATTTTTCGCTTCGCCTGTATTCGGGCGGCCTGGGCATTTTAGCCGGCGATTATTTAAAGGAGGCCAGTGACTCCGGTGTACGCATGGTGGGTGTAGGGCTCTTGTATCGCTACGGGTATTTCCAGCAGGCCATCTCGCTGTACGGCGATCAGATCAGCGAATATCCGGCTCAGGAATTTTCCAAATTGCCGATCCGCCCCGTCCGCAAACCTTCCGGCGACCAGCAAAAGGTCCAGATCCAGTTGCTCGACCGCTCGGTCACTGCTGTGATCTGGGAATTGCCCGTCGGCCGCATTTCACTCTATTTGTTGGATACGGATATTGAGGAGAACCGTCCGGAGGATCGCAGCCTTACCCACCACCTCTATGGCGGGGATAACGAACACCGCCTCAAGCAGGAAATCTTGCTGGGAATAGGAGGTGTCCGGTTGCTGGAAGTACTGGATATACAACCCGATGTTTTCCACTGCAACGAGGGCCATGCGGCTTTTATGGGATTGGAGCGCCTTCGAAGCATCCGCCACAATACCGGCCTCTCGCTCGAAGCAGCCCGGGAAGTGGTGCGGGCCAGTTCTCTCTTTACCACCCACACACCCGTTCCGGCTGGGCACGACAAGTTTCCCGATGATATGCTCGCCCGCTATCTGGGGGCCTACATTCCGGCTTTGGGCATCGACTGGAAAGACTTCCTGGCCATGGGTAAAATTCAGCCTCACGAAGAATTCTCCATGAGCCACCTGGCCATTCGGCTATCGCAGGAGGTCAACGGGGTAAGCCGCTTGCACGGGGCCGTCTCCCGGCATATGTTCCAGGGGTTGTACCCGGCTTTCGCCGCTGAAGAACTGCACATCGGCCATGTGACCAACAGTGTGCATTACCCCACCTGGATTGCGCGGGCCTGGCGAAACCTCTTCAAAACCCAGTTCGGGCAGCAATTCGAAAGCGATCAGTCGAACCCCGAATACTGGCGTCACATACAAAATGTACCGGCCTACGCGATTCTTGAAATTCGCAAGAAACTCAAAGCGAAGTTGCTGGCGTACATCCGCCTTCAGCTCCAGGCCGATCTGACCCGCCGCGGGGAAAAGCCCGCCGTGATTTTTGAAATGCTCAGCAGCATACACGACGATGCCCTGGTCTTGGGGTTTGCCCGGCGGTTTGCCACCTACAAGCGGGCACATCTGCTTTTTTCCAATCTCGATCGGCTGGCAGACCTGGTCAACCAATCCGGCCGGCCGGTTTTATTTGTTTTTGCCGGGAAAGCGCATCCGGCTGATCAGGGCGGGCAGGCCCTCATCCGCGATATCGTTCAGTTCAGCAAAATGCCGGAGTTTATCGGCAAGGTGATCTTCCTGGAAGGCTACAATATGGAAATGGCCAAGCATCTGGTACAGGGTGTGGACGTGTGGCTGAACACGCCTACCCGGCCGCTGGAGGCTTCGGGCACCAGTGGCATGAAAGCCGCGCTGAACGGCGTGGTAAACTTCAGTGTACGAGATGGATGGTGGGATGAAGGCTACCGGCCCGATGCTGGATGGGCCCTCTCAAGACAGTCGACCTATGAGGACCATAAGCTTCAGGACGAGCTGGATGCCGAAACCATCTACAACCTGCTGGAAAACGAGATCATTCCCACCTATTTTGAACGGGACGAAGCAGGCATTCCGCAAAAATGGGTGAGCTACGTGCAAAATATCATCGCCGAGGTCGCACCGAACTTCACGATGAAACGCATGCTGGACGATTACTACCGGAAGTTCTACATCCCCCTGCATGCGCGAAGCCGGAAGATTCAGGCCGACCATTACGCCGGTGCCCTGGAAATGGTGGAATGGAAAAATAGGATGACGACGCATTGGCCGACCATCCGGGTAATTAAGCGGCAGAGCTGGGATAGCCAGACCGACGTTCATCACGCGGGTGAAGCCTTGGAGGCCAAGGTGACCATCTACACAGGCGCGATTGAGCCTTCTCATCTGGGCATGGAGGTCGTGTTCTTTCACAGAGACGAATCGGGCCAGTTGACCCCCAGGCTGATCGAGGAAATGGAAGCCGAACCCACAGGGAAGGATGAACTTACCTTTTCCTGCAAGATGGCAATTGATTTTTCAGGCGTGTATGAATACGGTTTTCGCCTGTTTGCCCGGCATCCCAATTTGCCCCATCGCCAGGATTTCCACTTAGTCGCCTGGGTCTAGTAACCCAGGATCTTCAGCATGGCCTCGGGGTCCTGTTCGGCCTGGTATTGCTCATCGACGAGATTGCCCCGGCTGTCCTTGTAAATGATGATGTGCTTGGGCGATGGAATAAGGCAGTGTTTAATGCCGCCGTAGCCGCTTATGGAATCCTGGTAAGCACCGGTATGGAAAA
The DNA here is from genome assembly GCA_964595955.1 of uncultured Saprospiraceae bacterium. Classification (GTDB taxonomy): domain Bacteria; phylum Bacteroidota; class Bacteroidia; order Chitinophagales; family Saprospiraceae; genus JAJDFU01. The sequence goes on along the minus strand of CAZQSF010000089.1, from coordinate 5,085 downwards.
AGCCCAGGTAGAGGGGTTCGGGATCATCTTCCGGGTAGGCGGGCAGGTACACCTGGCTTTCGTGGATCTCGCTGTTGTAGTAATCGCTATTGTCGCAGCTCAGCCCGCCGATATTGACCCGCCGGTACTCATTGCCCCACTTGTTTATGGGCAGCAGGATGAATCGCTCGCCTATGCCCCAGGTGTCGGGTAGGGTAGTCATGAGCGAGTTGTCGATCATGTACCACAACTCGGCATCGTTTTGCTGCTTTTGCGCCAGCACACTGAACAGGGTTGCGGCGCTCTCTCCAACGGTGTATTTTCCAAACTCGGTAAAGATATCGGGTTCGGGTATGCCCTCTTCCTCGCAGGCGTTGAGGATGAGGCTGGTGATCTCTTTAACCATGTATTTGTAATCGAACTCGAACCCGAGGCTGTTGCGTATGGGCATGCCGCCTCCGATGTTCAGCGCGTGCAGATCCGGGCTGAGCCGCTTCAGCTCTGCATACAGTTTGATGGCCTTTTTCAGTTCGCCCCAGTAGTACAGGCTGTCCTTGATGCCGGTATCTACGAAAAAGTGGAGCATGCGAAGCTTGAACTTGGGATTGGGGGCTATCTTTTCCTTGTAAAAATCTACCACCTTGGAGCTGCGGATGCCAAGCCGGGAGGTGTAGAACTCGAAGTTGGGCTCTTCTTCCGTAGCCATGCGAATGCCGATGGAACAGTCTCCCTTTACGTGTTCGGCGTAGTACTCAATTTCGTGATCGTTATCGCAAACCGGGATGACGTGGGAGAAACCATCGTTGATCAGATCGACGATCCGTTCCAGATAGTTCTCCGGTTTAAACCCATTGCACACCACGATGATATCCTTGTCGATCCGCTTTTGTTCGTACAGCTTTCGGATCAGGTCGATGTCGAAAGCCGAAGAGGTCTCGATCTGACAGCCATGTCGCACGGCCTCATTGACTACATAACTGAAATGGGAGCTCTTGGTGCAGTAGCAGTAATAATATTGCCCCTGATAGCCCAGACTCTTCATCGCGCGGGTAAAGAGATTGCGCGCTTTTCGAACCTGTATGCCGATGCGGGGCAGGTAGGTGATCTTCATCGGCGTGCCGTACTTTCGAATGAGGTGAATGAGCGGGATGCCGTTGAAAACCAGGTAGCCGTTCTCGATATCGAAACCTTCCTGTGGGAAGTAAAAGGTTTGATCAATGAGGTCGAAATAGCTGTTCGTTAGGGCCAATTTCCGGATCGTATTTGTTGTGGATGATGTGGTATTCGTTTTGGGATGCCCGTCGCGCCGCCGCGAACCCTCCTGGCCGGCCCGTAATCCGCCCGGCTCGGCAAGGTCTTCGCGGCAAAGGCAGAAGATCTACATCTCCGCCTGCGGGTTATGGGCATATTCCCTGGGCTTTGCCATGCCCACTACTCCAATCCCTATCAAAAGTAGGGTAAAAACAAGAATAGAAGCACCTTGTTTTAACGGACCGGTATCGGTTAAGCTAAGGGGCATACGTCAGGGTTTCCTATCTTCACCCAAAACCGGAACTATGCCTTTTGAATCGCCCGATGCGCTCAATCAGGTGGCTGAATTTCATCGCACTTTTCAGCATCCCATTCAGCCCGAGCCGGTTATCCCGTCAGATGACCGCTGTCAATTGCGGGTCAATTTGCTCGCCGAGGAGCTCAGAGAGCTGGAACAAGCCATCGCGGACCGGGATATCGTAGAGATCGCAGATGCCCTGTGCGACCTGCAGTACGTACTCAGCGGGGCGGTGCTGGAGTTCGGCCTGGGCGCGAAATTCAAAGCGCTTTTCGACGAGGTCCAGCGCTCTAACATGAGCAAGTCCTGCAGCAGTCGGCAAGAGGCCGAAGCAACCCGCCAACACTACGAGCAGGAGCGGGGCTTTGCATCCCGGATCGAAGAGGTGGACGGACACTGGCTGGTATTCCGGGAAGGGGATCACAAAACGTTAAAATCCGTAAATTACTCGCCGGCCGATCTCAAAACTTTGCTCGATCGATAACCGCCAAACCGAAGAACTCCACTCTTATGGCGCTACCCAGTTTTATCCAAGAAGCCAAAAAGCTTTTTGCTGAAGGGAAAACGGAGGCCTGCATCGACCTGCTGCTGGCCAAAATCGAGGACAAAAAACTGTATTACGAGGTGCTGGACCTCAAGCGCCGGGTCAATGCCCTGGAAAGCCGGGAGACCCGCGGGCTGATCAATCGCGAAGATGCCACCCTGGAGCACAACCAGATCAGTAATGCACTCCTCATGATCCTGCAGAAGATGGATACCCGCCCCGCAGCCCAGCAGGAGTCCTTTTCGGTGCCTCCGCCACCGGCTTCGCAGGCGTCTTCCCGCACCACGCTGTTCATTGTCCTGGGGGCAATCGGACTGGGTTTGGTCGGTCTGCTGATTTGGCAGTTGACCCAAAGCGGAGGGGGGCGTCGGCCTGCCGAGGCGGAGGTGCAAGCAGAGCGGCCGGTCGAGGAACTCCAACCGGGGCCCGGCGAGCCGGCCGCGACCCAGCCGCGGACGCGGCCCCAGCGGGAAAGTCGTAGCCCCGGATCATCCGCGGGGGAGGCGGCCGCAGATCAGGCCAAGGCCGAGGAAGAAGCCTTTCGAAAGGCCCGCCAGGCCAATACGCCGGCAGCGTATTACGAGTTCATCAAGGCGTTTCCGGATGGTCGCTTTGTTCAGGAAGCCAAAAAGCGACTCGCCGAACTGGAAAGGGGCGAAAAGGATTCAGAAGCCTACCAAGCCGCCCGCCGACAAAACACGGTTGCAGCATATGAGGCCTATTTGAAAGCCTTTCCCAACGGGGCTTATGCGGCGGAAGTGCAACAACGGCTTGCCCGGCTTCGCAAGGAAGCGGCTCAGGCCCAGGCATCCAGCGATGGGATGTGCAAGGATTGTGCCCGGGTGCGGAGCTTCAACGTGAGCCACCAGACGGATAATATGATGGTCATCGATGTTCGCTACTACTACGACGGCTCCCGGGGTGAGCCGGCCTTCGTGTCTACGGTCATGGCCAACGACGGAAAGGCGTCATCCTATTACGCCCACAATCCGGGTCGGGTCTACCGGGGCAACAAGGTAACCCGTTGCACGCTAAAGGTTGCCGACAGCGCACCGGCAACTTTTAATTCAAACCAGATCCGGTTTAGTTTTTACGGGGGCGAGGACCGCAAAACCTTTCATCAGGAGTTCAAGCCCTACAAAAAGACCTGGAAAAAATAGAGGTTCAGGCGATGTAGAATCGTTCGGGCATCGGGATGCGCGGTTCGTAACGGGGAATGAGCTCCCGCAGGCGGCGAATGCGATCCTGAGTGTTGGGGTGGGAACGCAGGATCTCAGGCCCTGCCGTGCGTTGGTTCGGCAGCAGCAGGCGACGCAGCAATTGCCCGCTGAGCTGTTCGAGGCGCTCCAGGGCGGAGGCCAGCCCCTCCGGATCGCCTGTGATCCGTGCAGCCGACAGGTCGGCATCGTATTCCCGGGTCCGAGACAAGCCCATGTACAGCAAACCACTGACCATAGGGGCCAATAACAGCACCAGAATGGCCCACCAACTGATGGCCGCTTCTCCCATGAACAGAAGGGGAAGGTTGATGAAGATCAAAAGCTTGCCGAAGAAGGAAAATGCGCGGGTCATACGGCTCATAACAGCAGCCATGGATTTGAGTCTCAGATCATTATTTCGGATGTGGCTGATCTCATGCGCCAACACCCCGGTGAGCTGCCGGTTGTTGAGCACCTGGAACAGGCCTTGCGTCACCGCAATAGCCGGGTCGGATTTGCTTTCGGTAGCAAAGGCGTTGGGCGCCGGTGAAAGCACAAAATAAAGTTTGGGGAGGTTGGGCAGCTCGGCCCGGTCTGCCAGTTGTCTGACCAGATCGTGCAACTGCGGCGCTGCCCGGGCGTCCAGAGGACGCCCGCCCTGCATGCGCATGATCGTTTTGGAGGGCAGCCGGTTGGCAAAAACCAATAGCACCATGCCCACAACAGCTGCCGTAATAATGCCCAGCAGGCCGTTGATGGTGAATCCCAGCAAGGCCAACAGGCCCAGCATACCCAAAATCAGAAGGGTTGTGCGCAAACCGTTTTGCCACTGCCTTTCCCGCAGTTTTTCCTCCATGATACGTTTCCAAAGAATAGTTGCGAATACGTAACACGGCAGAATGGACGAACGTTTGCAGGCCGTTCGAATGGCAGGGGTCATTCATCGGTTTTATCCCGTGCCAGGCGCGCTATTTCCTGTTGGATCAGCGAAGGAAATTTAAGCCGGCCCCGGTACCAGTAGTTGTATTCCACTTTGTCTGTAAAAGAGCATGCCCGGGCCTGCCGGTGGATTTTTTGCTCTTTTTTCCGGAGTTTTTTCAGCCTGCGCTCGTATTTGCGGCCTTTGAGCTCGCCCTCCCGGTAGCGCTGTCTAAGATTTTGGTAATCGGCATCGATCTGCTCAGCCCGGGGGCGGAGTTTATCGCAAGGAGGCTGTACGGTGCCTCCGGCGGGCAGGAGAAGATGACAACAAAGCAACACAGTCAACAGCATGGCCCTCCGGTTTGTACTTAGAGATCTTCGGCGGGAAGAATGGAATAATCCCAACTGATGGAAACGCTCTTCTCCAGATGCCGCGATACGGAGCAATACTTCTCCGTTGACATGCGAATGGCCCGCTCGGCCTTCCGGGGGTCCAGTTTTCCGAATAGCTTGTAGTGAATGTGGATGTGAGTAAAAAGGGAAGGCACTTCCCCGGGATCGCGCTCGCCCCTTACCTGAATGTGGATATCTTCCAGGGGTTGGCGCATCTTCTTCAGAAAGTGGATCACATCCATAGCGCTGCAACTGCCCAATGAAGAAAGCAGCAGCTCCATGGGCCGCATGCCCAGGTTTTCTCCGCCTATGGCAGGAGAGCCGTCGGATTGAACCCGCCTGCCTTCGACATTCTGAGCCTCCAGGTGAAAAAGCTGATTCAGGCGCTTGATCTCGATCTCCATGCGGTCCGTGTTCGGTAAAAGTAAGTGTGCGGTCAAAAATAAGAGCTTGTTGGGACTTCACCCTTTGGGCTGTTCTTGCCAAATTTTCTCCTGAGC
>CAZQSF010000088.1:0-16620 GCA_964595955.1 uncultured Saprospiraceae bacterium | reverse complement strand
GATTTGTGAATGTAGAAGTGGAAGGGCATTCGTTTGCAGGAGTTTTCCTTCAACATTCTACATTCGTCGGTTCGTCCGTTTTTCGGTTTGTCCTCCTAAGGCCCTACTATTCGATCACCTGCTGTTCCAGCCAGTCCACGGCTTGTCGATAGAGCTGGGATGCCTGGCCTTCGGGGGCGATGCTGCCGTATACTGCCTGCTGGCAGCGATCCAGGATCTGGCGTAGGGATTGCAAGGCATCTTCAGGTAAGCCTTTTCGGCGCAAGGCTTCCGTCACTTCGGCCGGTGTGGTGGCGCCGGCGGGCAGGCTCAGTTTATCGGCGGCATAGCCCAACAGCGCTTGCTGCAAAGCCTCGTAGAAGGGCTTACCGCCTCCTGACTCGAGTTGGGTTTTAGCTTCAGCCAGGCGCTTTTGAATGACGGCTTCCGCCAGGCGGCGACGCCTTTGCAGCGGGTCTTCATTGCGCTTTTGTTCTTTTCGCCGAGCGAGTTGCCAAACGCCCCCCAGCAGAAGCCATGGCAGGGCGGCGAGTCCCCAAAACCAGGGAGACCCCACAAAGGGGCGGCCAGGTTTGCGCAGTTGCCCCATGGGTTTTAGGGGGCGCAGGTCGGCCTCCGCTTCAGATTCCTGCTGGGGGGCTTCGCTCCGGCTGCTGCCCGGGCGAACCCGGATGCGATAGGGCTTCGGTGCGTAGGTCAGGTAGCGAGCACTATCGGGATCGAAATAACTGAAGGCAGGGCGCAGGGTATACGCTCCTTCTGACAAGGGCAGGAGTTGATATTCGAACGTCTTGGTGCCCAGGAGGTTGCCGCCCCGCTCGAAGGATTTTTCTTCGACCACAGCCGGTTCGTACACTTCCAGTCCATCCGGCACTTCCAATTCGGGGGGCAGCACCCGTTTAATGTCGCCGTCCCCGGTAATGGTAAGGGTAAGGGTGAGGGCATCTCGCATGGACAAAACCGCTGCGCTGATGCGGCTGTCGATGCGGTACCGGCCGACGGCGCCGGTAAAGCTCGCGGGCGGGTCGGGCGGCAGGGGCTTGACGGTTAGTTGCAGCTTGTTGGAGGTGAGTACTTCGTTGCGCCATTTACCGCTTTTGAGCAGGCTGGGAAAGCCCTGCCCATCCCCTTCCAGGATGCCCACCTGAAGGCGAAGCGGATCCAGCGTGATGGGGCCGGATTGCTGCGGGTACAGGGCCATTCGGCGCAGGATCTGGGTGTAGTAGGTTTTTCCGTTCTCCACTTCCTTTTTGGCTTCGGTTCGGTAGCGCTGGATCTCGCGTGCGAAAAAACCGCCGTAATCCGGCTCCGAGACGACCCGCACATTCTCGAGGTTTTGCCGGAAGAACAACTTGTAATCCAGCACCAGTTGCTGGCCCAGCCACAGATCGCGGGTGGAGGGAATGGCCTTCAGCAACAGGTCGGCAGCCTTGGTTCCGCCCTGGCCGGCGGGCAGGACGGCAATACTCAGGGGTTGGGTGCGCATCGTTTTACCCCCTACCTTGATGCTGGCCGGTCCGATGACCAGGTTGCCGGTCCGTTCCGGAATGAGGGAATAGTAGATGGCATTCTCCATCGATCGACGGCCATCGCTGAAAGTGCTTCGCACCGAGCGATTGGGCCCCGATCGCACCAGAAACCCCTCAAAGGCGGGGGGGCGAAAATCTGTGCCGTTGGCATTGCTCAGGGTAAAGGTAACCGTGACCATATCCTGGGTGGTCATCTCCAAAGCGTTGGCAGAGGCCCTGAAGGAGACCTCGGCCTGCTGGCTCATGGCTTCTTCGAGGGGCCACCCAAGAAAAGATAGAAGCAGCAATAGGCGCATCAAAGCCGGTAAATTTTTCGCTTGGTTCCGGGGGGCAGGGAATCGCCGGGTTGCGGCGCCCCCTCATCCCGGAAAAAATCCGGGAAGGGATCGAATGTATTTTTGCGGGCGGAGGGAGGCGGTATGCCCTCCGGATTGTCGCGCACCTGCACCGGCAGGGGAGCCGTCTCCAGAACACCCCGGTCGGTTTCGATCGCAGCCGGCCGGATCCAATGCTCGCCCGGTGCGGTGGGTGTCAAGACGTAGGTGTAGGAAACGTTCTGGCTTACCTGTCCGCCCATCATGGAGAAGGAAGAGGAGACATTGGGGCCGCTGAGCAGCCGAAACCCCTCAAAGTCCGGAGGGCTGAAATGCTGGCCGGGGACGTTTTCCAAGACAAAAGTAACCTCTACCGGATGCCCCATCAACACGGTATCGGCGCTGAGCCGTACGCGAAAGCCGGGCTCCTCCTGGGCAGCAATGCCCCAGGCGGCACAACTCCAAATCAGGGTCCAAATCAATGTTTTCATCGTTCTGACCGTCTTCTATGCTATTCATTCAATATCGGATCCTCGCTACCAATCCTTGTCTGATTTCTTCGGATTGGCTTCCAGTCGGCGCATTTTCTCCAGCACCTGCTGCTCTTCCTGCTCCATGATCTCGAGGAGTTGCCGGATCTCTTCCTCATTTAACGGAGCCGCTTCCCCAGGTTGAGGTTGGTTTTCACCGGCTTCCTGCTGTTGCTGGTTTTCCTGCTCCGGCGGCTGTTCTTCGCCGTCCTGGGGTTGCTGATCCTGCTGTTGGTTTTCCTGCTGCTCGTCCTGCTCTTGCTGTTGTTGTTGCTTCTGCTGTTGCTGCAACCTCAATTCCCGCTGGGCCAGTGCCAGGTTGTACTTGGTCTGCAGGTCGTCCGGTGTTCGCTTCAAGGCTTCTTTGTAGGCCTCCACGGCCCGGTCATAGGCCTGCTGTTGATAGTGGGCATTTCCCAGATTGTGGTAGGCTCTCGCCTGAAGAATGGGGTCCTCTGCGGCCTTGGCCGCATCTTCATATTGGATTACCGCCTCTTCGTAGCGCTCCTGTTGGTAGATGGCATTGCCCAGGTTGTACCGTCCCTGCTCGCTTTCTTTTTTCACCAGGGCCCGTCTGTAGTGCTCTTCGGCAGCCGAGTACTCGTTGGCCTGGTAGTCCTTGTCGCCGTAGCGCAGTTGTTTGTGGGCGCTTTCTCCCTGCGCCCAACTCCATCCGGAGAGGACAAAAATCAGGCTCAAGACAGACAGGTAGTATTTCATTTTGATACGGCTTCTAATTGCCAAAAACGCTTCGGAGCTTCTTTAGTTGCTCATGCAGGCCTTCCCTTTCAGCTTCCTTTCCGGTGTGAAAGCCCAAATTCAAGTGCGAGCAGCAAGAGTCCGGCGGCCAGAAAATATTGGAAGTAACTGGCATATTCGGAAAATACCGGCCGGTCAAATTCCTGTTCTTCCAGCCGGTCGATTTGCTCTTGCAGCTCCCGGATGATCCTGTTGCTGCCGGAAGAAAGGTGAAAATACGCACCCTGGCCGGCCGCGGCAATGTCGCGAAGCATGGTTTCGTCCAAGGCAGAACGAACGGGCTGACCGCTTCGATCGCGAACATAATCGTTTCGCCCCCCTGCTGCCTGAACGGGGATGTAGCTCCCCGCACGGGTGCCTACTCCTACGGTGTAGAGCAGGAAACCCTGGTCGCGGGTCAGGCGGGCCTGCTCCAGGACTTCTTCGTCATGTGCTTCCCCGTCGCTGATGATCACCAACACGCGATTGCCTTTCGCATCGGCCGGAAGGGCACCTACGGCCAGCCGCAGCGTTTCGCCCAGGGCCGTACCCTGCGAGGAGAGCATGCCGGGGTCGGCGCTCTTCAGCACCAGCTGGACCTCGCGATGATCCAGGGTGAGCGGGGTCTGTAAATAAGCGCTGCCGGCAAAGAAGATGCAACCGATGCGTTCGGAAGGGAGGGAGCGAACCAGGCCCTGGGCGAACCGCTTAGCAGCTTCCAGGCGGTTGGGAGCTACGTCATTGGCCAGCATGCTGCGAGATATATCCAGCGCAATGAGCACATCGGCGGCCTCCATGGTGGCCGGTTTGCGGGCCGTGCCCCACTGCGGATTGGACAGGCTGAATACCAGCAGGGCAAGCCCCAAGACGAAGAGCCCGAATTTCAGCTGTAGCCGTCCTTGCGAAAACCCCGGCATGATGCGGTGCAGCAGGCCCACCTCGCCCAAGCGTTTGAGATGGCGCCGACGGAGCTGGCGACCGGCCCAGAAAAGCCCCAGCAGCAAAGGCACCAACAAAAGCAGGTAGAGATACTCCGGATGTTGGAATCGAAACATGGACTAGGGTATCGTTCGGAAAATAGTAAAGCGCAGCAGCACCTCCAAAAGCAGGCACAGCAGCGCAAAGCCTGCAAAATAGACGAATTCTTCCCGGGAGTGCTCGATGGTCGTAACTTCCACCTCCGTCTTTTCCAGGCGGTCGATTTCGTCGTAGATCTGCTGCAGGCTTTCGGGGTTCGTGGCCCGGTAAAAGGCACCGCCTGTCTGCCCGGCAATGGCGGTGAGTAATTCGGTGTCAATTTCTACCACATCCAGGCCGTACACGTAGCTCCCATCGCTGCGGCGTGCCCTGGGCATCATAGCCCGACCCACCGTGCCCACCCCTATGGTGTATACCTTGATGTCGAAGCTCTTGGCCATTTCGGTAGCGGTCATCGGCTGGATATAGCCGGAATTATTGACCCCGTCGGTAAGCAGAACCACCACTTTGCTCTCGCTGGGGCTGTCCTTGAGCCGGTTTACGGCAGTGGCGAGCCCCATGCCTATGGCCGTGCCGTCTTCCAGAATGCCACACTGGAGCTGGGCGAGGTAGTTTTGCAGGATGCGGTGGTCTGTAGTGAGGGGGCTGCGGGTGAAAGCTTCGCCGGAAAAGACCACCAGGCCCAGCCGGTCATAGGGGCGTTTGCTGACAAATTCCTGAGCCACCTGCTTGCTCACCTCCAGGCGGTTAGGCTGGAAATCCTGGGCCAACATGCTGGTGGAAAGGTCCATGACCAGCACGATGTCGATGCCCTCGGCCTTTATTTTTTCTTCCGTGTAAATGGTCTGCGGCCGGGCCAGGGCAACGATGCCCGCAGCCAGGGCCAGGTAGCGAAGTGCGGGCAGCATCCAGCGACTGTTGCTGCGCCAGGTTCGGGCATTTTGCACGCCACTCAGTTGCGGCAGGCGCAAGCTGGGATAACGCCGTGCGCCTTGCCGACGACGAAGCCACCACAGTAGGGGCAGCAGCAGAAGCAGCCCCAGCAGAAAGGGGTTGTAGAAGGATATATCGGCTAATGGCATCATGAAGCGGGGATGGATACGGTAACGGTTTCATCGGCAGTCTCCTCCACAAAGCGACGCACTCGCTGCATGCTTTGGCGATGCTGCTCGTCCTGGGGTTCGGCTTTGGCAAATTTCACCAGGTCAGCCAGGTTGAGCAGGCCCCGCACCTCGCTTTTTTCCACTTCCGTCTCGTCCAGTTGGCGCAGGATCTCGCCCGTTGTGCGCTCCCGCGTTCGAATGCGGAAGCGGTGCTCCAGGTAGGTGCGCAAAATAAGCGTGAGCTCGGAATAGTAAGCTTTGATGCGTTGATCCTGCCAGAGCCCGCGGCGCTCCAACTCGTCCAGTGCGGCCAGGGCGAGTTCGTGAGCCGGTTTGTGTACGAATACCGGCTCAGGAGAAGCGGCGCCCTGCTTTCGCCTGCGCCAGGGCAGAAGGATCAGCGCGGCCAGTGCGGCCAGGCCCAGGGCTGCGGCCAGGTAGGGCCAAAGGTCCTCCAGCTTGATGGGTTCTTCCACAATGGGCTTGATGGGCTGAAGAGTCACGGAGTCGCCCGGCAGCAGAATCGTGCGGGCATCAAACGCCAAGGGAGGCGTGAAAGCCGTGTCCGTGCGTCCGTTTTGGCGGTAAAGGACGGGCAGGGGCGGAAGTTCATAACGGCCGGAATCGTATACGCTCAGCACCAGGTCCTGGTACAAGGCCTTCGGATTGGCTTGTTGTAGCGGAGCAGTTTCTACGACTTCGATATCGCTGCCTGCCAGCGGTTCGAGTGCGATGCGGTCCACGGCCACCCCCTCCTCAATGCCGAGATAGAATCGAAGGGGAATATGGTCGCCGATCAGGATATCGGAAGTATCGCACTCGAGCTGTATGCGCACCTGGCCCTGTAGCGACCAGGCAGCTGTCAGGGTCCAAAGCATGAAGATGAGCAGGCGATGCAGTCTCATCAGGCGGCTCGTTTTTTGAAAAATTGGAGGAGCTGATTGACGTACGACTCGTCGGTGTAAATGGTGACCTGATCGGCACCCGCTTTTCGAAAGGCTTCTTCAAAGGCCTGGCTGCGGTCCAGATACCAGTCGGCATATTGCTGGCGCACCCTCCGCGAGGAAGTGTCCAGCCAGCGGTACAGGTCGGCTTCGGCATCGCTCACCCGAAGCAGGCCGGCCCGGGGCAGTTCCTTTTCGCGCCGGTCGGTGATGCGGATGCCCACCAGATCGTGCCGCCGCGCTGCGATGCGCAAGGCGTCTTCGTAGCCTTCGGCGAGAAAGTCCGACAGCACAAAACAGATGCTCCGCTTTTTAATGAGGTTGTTGAAGTAGTCGAGCGCCACGCGCAGGTCGGTGCCCTTGCCTTTGGGTTCGAAGTCGAGCAGCTCGCGGATAATGCGCAGAATGTGTTTGCGGCCTTTTTTAGGCGGAATAAACAATTCGATCGAATCGGTAAAAAGCAGTAAGCCCACCTTGTCGTTGTTGTTGATGGCCGAAAAGGCGAGCAGGGCGCAGATTTCGATAGCCATTTCGCTCTTTAGCTGGTTGATGGTGCCGAAAAAGGCCGAACGACTCAAGTCTACCAGCAGCATGACCGTAAGTTCGCGTTCTTCCTCGAACACCTTGACGTAGGGGTCGCCGGTGCGGGCGGTGACGTTCCAGTCGATATCCCGCACGTCGTCGCCGTACTGGTAGGCGCGAACCTCGCTGAAGGACATGCCTCGCCCCTTGAAGGCCGAGTGGTATTCGCCGGAAAACAGGTGCTGGCTCAACCCCTTGGTCTTGATCTCGATCTTTCGCACTTTTTTCAGCAGTTCGCTGGTCTCCATCAGGGTACTTCTACAGTGTCCAGAATTTTGTGCAATACGTCCTCGGAGGTCACGTTCTCGGCTTCGGCCTCATAGCTCAAGCCGATGCGGTGGCGCATCACGTCGAGGCAGAGGTGGCGCACATCGTCGGGCACCACATAGCCGCGGCGCTGCAGGAAGGCATAAGCTTTGGCAGCCAGGGCGAGGTTGATGCTGGCCCGGGGCGATCCGCCGTAGTTGATGAGCGGTTGAAGCTGGGGCAGGCCGTATTCCGACGGATTCCGGGTAGCGAAGACGATATCCAGAATGTAGCGCTGCACTTTTTCGTCCATATACACCTTTTGCACCGACTCGCGGGCTTTGAGGATGGCTTCGGGTTGCACCACCGGCCTGACCTCCTGAAATACGGCTCCGCTGAGGTTGCGGCGCATAATTTCCAGTTCTTCCTCCTTATCGGGGTAGTCGATCTTGACCTTCAGCATAAAACGATCCACCTGGGCTTCGGGCAGCGGGTAGGTCCCTTCCTGCTCGATGGGGTTCTGCGTGGCCAGCACGAGAAAGGGCTCTTCCAGCGGGAAGGTATCGGTGCCTATGGTCACTTGCCGTTCCTGCATGGCTTCCAGCAGTGCACTCTGTACCTTGGCCGGTGCGCGATTGATCTCGTCGGCCAGCACAAAGTTGGCAAAGATGGGCCCTTTGCGCACGGAAAAGTTGTTGGTGCTGGGGTTGTAGATCATGGTGCCGATGATATCGGCCGGAAGCAGGTCGGGGGTGAATTGGATGCGGCTGTATTTGGCGTGCACGGCCTGAGAGAGGGTCTTGATGGCCAGGGTTTTGGCCAGGCCCGGCAGACCTTCCAGCAGCACGTGGCCCCGGGAGAGCAGGCCGATGAGCAGGCGGTCCATCATGGTTTCCTGGCCCACGATGATGCGCGCCGTTTCTTCCCGCAGCTGGTCCACAAAGGCGCTGTCGAGGTAAATCTGCTGATTGAGAGCTTCGATGTCCACGGATTGCATGGGCAGTGCTATTGATTTAGAGCGTTGGTATCGGATGATCGCAAACTGTCCGAAAGTACGGGTTTTAGCGCAGCTGTATCCGAAAGGGTTTTTAGCTCGGGCTGATCGGGTTTTTCGGGTTTGGGTGGCTTGGGCTTTTGCTGGGTGGTCAATCGAGCCTCGGCCAGTATGATGGAGTCGGCCTGATTCCTGGCGATTTCCAGGGCCCGGCTTTCGCATTCAGCCCGCTTGGATTTTTCGTATTCGGCTATGCGTTCTCGCAGCGACTTTTGGATGGCCTGATCCACCTGCGCCTGATAGGCCTCCTCATTTTCGCACGCCAGGTTTACCGAGATCAGGACGAGGAGCGTGATTCGTACAAGCCTTTTCATTCCCGGGGTATTCGTTTTCGCAATCGTGCTTCCTCTTCCCTTCGCTTTTGGACCAGGGAGTCGGTCCGCGTGGCGACGACCGAATCAAAGCGGACCCGGCAGAGGCTGTCGAGAACCGGACCTGCGCTATCTACGTATTGTTTGTAGAGCGAGTCCACCGTTCGGCGGTGGACATGCGACAGGCGGAGGGGTGGATCCTCCGAACAGGCATTGCTACCGAGCAACAGCAGACAAAGCATACCGATGCCAAGGCAGTTTCTCTTCATTCCAGATCGATGACTTTTCGCCGCAGTTCGAAGTTTTTGCCCAGGTACACCTTGCGCACCATTTCATCAGCTGCCAGCTCTTCGGCCGTCCCGGCCTTGAGAATGCGCCCCTCGAACATGAGGTAGGCCCGATCGGTGATGGAAAGTGTCTCCTGCACGTTGTGATCCGTGATGAGGATACCGATGTTTTTGGTCTTCAGTTTGGCTACGATATACTGGATATCCTCTACGGCAATGGGGTCGATGCCCGCAAAGGGCTCGTCGAGCAGGATAAAGCTGGGATCGGTAGCCAGGGCGCGGGCGATCTCGGTTCGCCGGCGTTCACCCCCCGAGAGGGTGTCGCCCCGGCTTTTGCGCACCCGCTGCAGGCCGAATTCGTCCAGCAGCTCCTCCAGCCGTTCTTTTTGGGCGTCGCGTTTGAGAGGGGTCATTTCCAGGACGGCTTTCAGGTTGTCTTCCACGCTGAGTTTGCGAAAAACGGAGGGCTCCTGGGGCAGATAGCCGATGCCGCGTTTGGCGCGGCGATACATGGGGAGCTCCGTGATGTCGTCATCGTTCAGAAAGACCCGTCCTTCATTGGGCCGGATGAAGCCCACGACCATGTAGAAGGTCGTGGTTTTTCCGGCTCCGTTCGGGCCGAGCAGGCCTACAATCTCGCCCCGGCCCACCTGAAGGGACACGCCCTGGACGACCTGGCGTTTGCCGTAGTATTTGACCAACTCCTCGCTGCGTAAGATCATAGGTTTAATCGACGTACACTACTTTGCGTAAAAAGCGAATACCCACGGTTAGTTCAAAAGAGATGTTGGTAATCTGACGTGCCTGCACAATGACCGGGTTGGCGGGATTGAAGCAATTGTAGAGTGGCGGGCTGTCTTCCTGCTGGTTGTATTGTTTGGTGAAGTCCGGATTGACGGTCAGTTCGACGATACCTCCGATGAGTTCGGAGAAGGGGAATTCAATGCCCGTGCCCACGCTTACTCCAAAGGTAAAGGGGTTCACAAACTCCTCGAACAGCGAGAGGCTGCCGAAGGGCAAGCATTCCAGCTCGGCGGGCAGGGTGGGGAGGTTGTTGTTCAGGTTGTACTCGCCGCGCAAGCCCAGCAGGTAGAAAAACTTGGTCCCGTTGGGACGGCCAAATTTTTGTTTGCCGCCCAGCATCAGGCCGAGGTTGTTGAATTCGTAGGTGTCAGTGGCCTGGCCAAAGGGTTCGAATCCATTGGAACCTTGCCGAAAGGTGGTATATCGAATGGCACTGCCCTTGGTGTTGTAACCGATCTGGGCAAAAAGGGCGTAGGCATCTTCCTCGTCAAGCGTCTCGATGAAAGCATTGGCGTGCCAGCGAAACAGAGCCGAGCGATTCCCCCCCGGGTTCCACACTTGGGTCGTCATCGTAGCTCCGCCCTTCAGCCCGAAGGCAAAGCCCTGGGCCCGGCTCAGCCAGGGCGTTGCTCCAAGAAGCAGGATCAGCAGCAACATGCGCATAACATCAGCGGTTTAGCCGCAAAGGTAAGAAGAAGTTGCTCAGCCGAGTTGGAGGCTCCGGTACATCAGTTGAGACGCAGACGCATGCCTTCCCGGATGACGTTGGAGCGCAGCCGGTTGAGCTGTTTGAGTTCGTCCACGCTTATGCCGTGCATTTGGCTGATTCGCCACAGCGTCTCCCCTTTCCGAACGGTATGGAACTTTTGTACGACGGGCGTTGGCTGTTCCTCCGGATTCGGTAGAGGTGGCGAAGGGACGGGATTGACCAGCGGAGGCAGGTCGGCAACCGGAGGCGTAGGCAGGGCCGGCACCTCCTCTTCCTCCCAGATGTATTCCTCCTCCGGCTCGGTGGACTCCAGCGGCCTGTCCGGCTCCAGCGATTCGAGGGGCGGAGTTACCCGGGGGCCCCGGAGCTTGGGTGGGCGGTCGGCATTGCCTCCCCGGATCTTGATGCGCTGGCCGGCAGCGGGCTGGCTGCCGGGCTTTAAGAGGTTGCGCCGGTAGAGTTTGTCCAGGCGAAGGCCGTACCGCTGGGCGATGTCGTACATGTCCTCACCCGTTTTGACGATGTGCCAGGTGGCTTTGCCGCGCCAGTGCTTCCGCTTGGCCTGGATGAAGACGATCTCGCCGTTGGCCAGTTGCTGTCCGGAAGACTGCAGCTCTTCGTTGTAGCGAAGCAGCCGTTTGACCGACACCTCGGCGCGGCGGGCTACATCCGCCACCGTTTGCCCGTCCCGGGCAAGAAGGTAGTCCACATCGTTTCGGCTCATGAAGCGCTTTTCGGCTTTGGCCAACAGTTCTTCCTCCTGCCTGGGCGTGTGCTTTTTCGAATAGGTGTCGTACTCGTACAGCTTGTACCGCTCAATAAGGCCGATCAGGCGCTTGTGATAATAGGGGCTGGTAGCGTAGCCGGCTTTTTTCAACCCGCGGGCCCAGGCCTTGTAATT
This sequence comes from uncultured Saprospiraceae bacterium, assembly GCA_964595955.1. Classification (GTDB taxonomy): domain Bacteria; phylum Bacteroidota; class Bacteroidia; order Chitinophagales; family Saprospiraceae; genus JAJDFU01. The sequence continues at coordinate 5,590 of CAZQSF010000088.1, read as the reverse complement.
GGTCGGATCCAGGCCAAACAGGAATTGGTAACGCTTGCCGTTCACCAGGAATTCGGAATGGTCAATATACGACTGATGGACCTTGGCATAGGAACGGAAACAGGACTTGACCAGCCTTCCGTTTAGGTAGTCATCATCTTTTTTGTAATAGCTTCGGCCATTCCACTGACCACCGCATTTGATGCCAAAATGATTGCGGGCTTTGGTGGCCAGGGTGCTTCGGCCGGCATCCGATTCCAGGATGGCTTGGGCCAGTTTGATGCTGGCCGGGATGCCCGTGCGTTCCATCTCCTGAATAGCTAGTCCACGATACTTCTTGATGTAGTTCTTGTGATCGTGATCGGGGGCGAGATAGTCCGATACGACCCACAGTGTCGATATGGCCAGAATGGCTTTGATGCTCATATTCATCCAGTTTACTGAGGTTTTCACGGATAGGTTGCGAAGTTTAGAACGGTAAAGCGCTTGTATTCCATATTTCCGGCCCCGCACATTTTGAGTTTGTTAACGGGATGGCGTCTGCCGGGCGGCAGATGTGCGGTAGCTGGATAGCCTAAAATAAGAGGAGTACAAGAAAACTGAGCACGGAAGTGATGAGCCCGGCCATGAAGATGTTGTAGGAAAGGGTGAGGTAGCGGTATTTTTTAGCCAGTACCTGCCCGAGGTGATAGATGTCGCGGGCCATATTGCCGTAGAGGAGTTGCCCGTCTCGGAGGACGGCATCCAGCGCCTGCTCGTATTCCTCCAGGGGCAGCTGAACGAAATTGCCGAAAAAGAGGATGTTGCGCTTCACCTTTTCGGGCTCGGTGCCGGCGGGATTGAGCTGAGTTACTTTCGGCCGGGCCGATAGAATGGCAAAGACCAGGGAGGCCATACCGGTGAGTACGAAAATGACAGCGGGCATGAGCACCTTGGGATCGGTCTGGGTGATGTTTCGATACGTGAGCAGGGTGATGATAATACTGATCAGGATGGAGTTCACGCTGATCATGATGTTGGCCTTGTTGTCGGCGATGCTGCTCAGGTTGATGTGGTTGCGGTAGTTGGCCCTGAAATAGGTCTGGGCGGCCCGAAGCGGCGGGTCGTCCTCCAGGTGATCAAATGGATGTTGTACGGCATATTCGGCTTCGTCGGGCAGGGATTGAAGTTTTTCCCATCGCTTTCGCTGGGCCTGGATGGCCTGAGCCAGCTCCGTAGCAAAGAGCGTTTGGGCGGCATGGGTCTGCAGCTGGAGTTCCATGAGGCGGTCCAGCCACCATCGGGCCCACTCCTTGCGGGAGGGCTTGCCTTTGCCGAGAAGTTCGTGTTCCAGCTTGCGAAGCACATAGCGATGTTCGGCATGGCGAAGAAAGGCCGTAACCCGGTAGGCATCGCTCAGCATTTGCTGAGCCTGGGTCTGGGCCATCCCCGGCTCGGCCACAGTCCGGATCAGGGCAAAGACCGCATCTCGTTCATCCGCAGGAGCTTGCCGGCGGCTCATCCAGTCGCGGGCCAGCATGACGCTCTGCTGGACGTGGTCGGCAAAATCCACGGCAAAGCCGGCCGTGTAAAAGAGGGCCGCTAGCTCCATTTGCCGGGTGGTGGTGTCGTCCGATTGGGCCGTCTGTTCCAACTGACGCAGCACCCGAAGCCAGTCCAGGGCGAAGCCGTAGTTGTGAAAGACCAGGCGCCTGTCCTGCTGGCTGGTGAAGATGCGCAAAACGTAGGTGCTGGCTTCTTGCAGCAGCGGATCGTCAAAGGCCAAGGGAGTGGAAGGTTCCTGGATAAGCATAGTTCGTCGGGGCAATAGAAACAGCAAAATACGTAAAAATGGCGGTCGAACGCTGCCCCTCGGTATGCGTGTTCGCGCCGGCGGATCGTTTCTGGAAGGGTAAAGTTCTTATCTTTCACATCTCGAATCCGCACCATGAAAATCCCATAGCCTATGAAAACCCTGTTCTGGGGAGCGTTTGGTATCCTTCTCCTGGCGTCGGCCTGCAGCAAGCTGGAGGAGCTGGACAACCTCCAGGTACTGCAGGAAGCGGAATTCGCCATACCGATCGTTACCTCTACCATTGCTGTAGAGGAGCTGCTGGAAGAAACCAATGACCTCACCGAGATCTACGTGGACGAAACGGGACTTCTGCATTTGCTTTACGGAGGCAACGTACTTACCCAGACAGCGCAGGAACGCTTCGAGGAGCTGAATATCTTCATTCCGCCGGCCATTCCCATTTCGAGCCCTCAGGCGGCCGTTCCTCTTCTGATTCCCAATACGATCGATCTCGACAGCTTGGTGCTTCAAAGCCTCGACATGGTCTACTCGTTTCGAAACCCCTGGCAGGAACCCCTGCAGATGACGATACGGTTTCCGAACATCGCGAAGGATGGAGACCTGTTTCGCTTCGAGTTGACCGCACCGGCCTACAGCGGCTCCGGCAGTCCGCCTACGGTGACCAATGCCGATACCCCTGCCGATTTGTCGGGCTACTCCGTAACCCCAACCAACGATACGATGTACGTCGAATACACCGCCGTAGGGCTCAATTCGGCGGATACCCTGAACGTGGATGGACTGTTCCTGACAGTCGACAATTTCCGCTTCTATTACGTGGAGGGGGTGTTCGGCAACCAGGTGGAAGACGGCCCGCTGGACACCCTGGAGCTGGATTTCTTTTCCGCCTGGACCCAGGGGGATGTGAACTTCACCGATCCGGTGGTGCGCCTGAATGTCGAGAATGCCTTTGGCTTGCCCACCGAATCGGTGGTGAACAAGCTGGAGGTGATTACGGTGCGGGGTGAGGTCATCCCGCTGGAAAGTTCCTTTGTAGAGGAAGGCATCGCCTTCCCCTTTCCCGCATTCGATGAAGTGGGAGAAGTCAAACGGGCGCAGTTCGTGTTCGACAAGACCAATTCCAACCTGGATGTCCTGTTCAGCAGCGAGCCGCTGCAATTGGTATACGATGTAGATGCCGTCTCCAATCCGGAGGTCGACCCCAGCCTGCGGGGGTTTCTCACCGACAGCAGTTACTACCGGGCGAGCCTGGAGGTCGATCTGCCCCTGATCGGAACCGGTGCCGATTACCTCGTGCGCGATACGATTGAACTGGATCTCAGCGAGCTGGACAATGCCCGGGAGGCCGAGTTTAAGATCGTGGCTGACAACGGGATCCCCTTGCAGATGGAGGTAACTTACACCTTCCTGGATGCGAACGATCAGGTGGTGGCGACCCTGCTGGAGGAAGGCGAGTTGGTCGTCGAAGGTCCTTCGGTGGATTCGGACGGCAATCCCGTGGGAGTCGTCAGTAAAACGACTTTTGTGCCCGTAAGCGAGGCGCAGTTGGACGACATCCTGCTGGCTAATCGCGGGGTGCTCAACGCCGTGTTTTCCACTTCGGCCGGCGAAACGCCCGTGCGCATCACCGAAGACCAGCAAAGCGAGGTGCGCCTGGGAGCCAGGGTAACCATCGTAAATGATTAGCCGGTCCGGCAGTCAAAAAACACACCTGATACCCATGAAGACATTCGTTTGTATGCTGGCGGTCGCAATTCCGATCTTTGGCCTGGCCCAACAGGATTTGAGTACTCACTTCATGCGCGGTATCTGGCAGGCCAACCGAACCAACCCGGCGCTGCTTCCCGACGCCCGGGTCGTGGTAGCTCTCCCCGGGCTGTACAATTCGTTTTACGCCAACGGGCTGACCTACAACCGGGTGATCCGTTCGGAAAACGGCCAGACGGTGCTGGACCTGGACGAGTACATCAACCGGCTTGAGGACGAGAACTTCATCAAGGAGTATCTCGATGTAGAGACCCTTTCCCTGGGGTTCACCTTCGGGCGGTTCCATTTCAATGTCGGACATACCGCTCATGCCCTAGCCTTTGCGGACTACCCCCGGGAGCTGGTCCAGCTGTTTTGGCAGGGCAATGCCCAGTTTATCGATCAGACGGTTGAGATCGGGCCCAATGCCCAGGTGAAAGGGTACCACGAGTTCGCCCTGGGGCTGGCGTATCAGTTGCCCAATGGGCTGACGGTGGCGGCAAAAGGCAAGCTGCTCAATGGATTTGGCGATACATCCACCGAACAGGATCAGGACCAGCTAAGCCTGACCACCAGCGGGGACGTCTATCAGCTTACCCTGGATTCCGACTTTCGCCTCAATTCCATCGGCGACTTGGAATACAACGGATTTGACGACATCCAGTACAACTTCGGGCAGGGCGATTTCAGTGCGAGCAGTCTGTTCTCGTCGAATTTTGGCTTTGCCCTCGATCTGGGGGTGCGCTATGAGACGGAGCGGTGGGACCTCGCCGCCAGTGTGACGGATCTCGGTCAGATCCGTTGGAAAAGCAACATCACCAACCTCACCTTGCAGGGGCAGGATACCTTCGACGGCATAGACGCCATCAATGACCTCATTCGCGACTCGACGGTGCAGTTTGATCTGGTGGACTCTCTGGAAGCGGTTTTTGAAGTGGACTCCACCTCCGAAGCTTACCGAACGAGGCTGCCGGCCAGCCTGTACATCAGCGCCAACTACCGGCTGAGCAAAGTCTTTACCGTAGGAGCCCTTTTCTATTCCGAATTCTATCGAGGCAAGGCCTTTCCGGCCTTCATGCTGAGCGGGCAAGCCCGGCTGTCAAAATGGTTTCAGGGCGGCATTACCTATGGCTTTCGGCAGCGGTCGTGGGACAACCTGGGCCTGCATGCGGCAGTATCGCTGGGGCCGGTACAGATCGTGGCGGCCACCGATACCTTTCTCGACCTGGTAAGTCCGTTCAATGCCGACAATGTCAATTTTCGACTGGGTCTCAATCTGGTTTTCAACCGGAAAGAGCCCGACTGGAGCCGGGTGGGCGATCAGGAGGAGTTCTTTAGGTAGCAAGGCTTGGGGAGAAGTGGCAGTCGACGGAGCCGGGCGTTATGCCCTCACCCAAAACGACAGAGACAGCACACCAAGCTTCCTGTTCCAGTATTCCATCCGCAATCTAACGAACCACCCCCTCACCCAATTCACCCAACTGATCCGTCAGCCGCTTTCCCAGGAGTTGGGTGAGCCGGCGGCGGTACTCGGGTTCTTGCCGGACGTATTCGTCCCACTCGCTCAGCGTAAACTGTCCGATGATCAGGCCCAGCAGGGTGCTGCGCAGGCGGTTGTCTTGCTGAAGGCTGTGGCGGATCCAGGCCGCCTTTTCTTTTTCGGTCTTTTTGGCGAAGGGCACCTTGCGCTTGTGAAGGAAATGACGATACACGGCCAGGAGCAGCTCGTTCTGCATTTTGAGGATGGGACGAAGGGTCTCGTTCTGAAACTGCTCGGCCGGATTGGATGTGGTAGGCCGTGTTTCCACAGTAGGGCGGATATTTTTTCGATCGCTCATACCTCTACAAAAATTTGCCCGTTCTTTTGTTGACTGGAGGCTGGAAAAAGACCTATATTTGCGTCGCCAAAATTCCATGGCGTGGAGCCCTGACGAGGCTTCGCCTGTCAGGACGCAAAGCGCTCCGCTGGCTTTGGCTCTTCCCGCCATCTAAGCGGGGAACGAGGTCAGCAAATGAAACGGCGTGGTAGCTCAGCTGGTTAGAGCGCAGCATTCATAATGCTGAGGTCGA
>CAZQSF010000087.1:12462-16844 GCA_964595955.1 uncultured Saprospiraceae bacterium | reverse complement strand
CGGCATCGGGAACGACTACCAGGTGAGCAGCCTGAGCAACTGCTTCGTGATCGGCAATCCGGCCGACAGCTACGGCGGCATCATCCGCACGGACGAGGAGCAGGTGCAGCTGATGAAACGGCGCGGCGGCGTGGGGCACGACCTCTCCCACATCCGCCCCAAGGGCAGCCCGGTGATGAACAGCGCCCTGACCAGCACGGGCATCACGCCCTTCATGGAGCGCTACTCCAACTCCACCCGCGAGGTGGCCCAGGGCGGGCGGCGCGGCGCCCTCATGCTCACCATCTCCGTGCGCCACCCGGATGTGGAGGACTTCATCGACGCCAAGATGGAACAGGGCAAGGTGACCGGCGCCAACGTGAGCGTGCGCATAGACGACGCCTTCATGAAAGCGGCCGTGAACGGCCGGCCCTACACCCTGCAGTTCCCCATCCGCAGCGAAGACCCCAAGCTGACCAAAGAGATCGATGCCGAAAAGCTGTGGGACAAGATCATCTACAACGCCTGGAAATCCGCCGAGCCGGGCGTGCTCTTCTGGGATACGGTCATCCGCGAGTCCGTGCCCGACTGCTATGCCGACCTGGGCTATGAGACGATATCGACGAACCCGTGCCTGACGGGCGACAGCCCGGTGGCCGTGGCCGACGGCCGCGGGCAGGTGCCCATCCGGCAACTGGCCGAGGAGGGCGTGGACGTGCCCGTGTACTGCCTGGACGAGCGGGGCCGCCTGGACATCCAGATGATGCGCAACCCGCGCCTGAGCGGTCGCCGGCAGAAGATCTACAAGGTGACGCTGGACGACGGCTCCGTGATCCGCACCACGGGCAACCACAAATTCCGCCTGCAGGACGGCAGCTACCGGGAGGTCGAAAAGCTGAATCCGGGCGACAGCCTGATGATCCTCACCAAATTCCAGGGGCCGGTCGTCAACGAGGAAGGCCGGAGCCAGACCGACTACTGGTGGTTCAACGAAGGCGTGGCCGCCGCCAACAAGTCGGAGCACCGCCTGATCGCCGCCTTCCACCAACAGCGCGCCATCCGGCCGGGCGAGGTGGTCCACCATATCGATCATGACGGCCTGAACCAGGCCCGCCGCCAGGGCTACAATGCCCGCCTGAACGGCCGGCGGGTGGAGGTGGAAAAGACCTGCGAAGGCTGCGGCGCCCCCTTCTGGACGAACTACTACCAGCGGGAGATCAGCTACTGTTCTTTTTCCTGCCTCAACCACAAGCTGAATACCGATGCCGGTATCCGTGCGAAGCGCACCGAATCGGTGAATGCCGCCTTCCGCGACAAAGCCGTACGGAAGCGCGAGGACCAACTGGCCGTTTATACGCGCCTGAAATTCGAGCTGGAGCGGACGCCCCGGCTCAAGGAATGGGAGACCGCCTGCCGCGAGGCCGGCATTCCCTTCCGCCTGAAGACCAAGTACGGCTTCGACTCCTGGAGTGCCCTGCAGTCGGAAGCCGAGTTCTTCAACCACCGCGTGCAATCGGTGGCCTTCGACGGCTACGAGGACGTGTACAACGGCACGGTGGACAAGCACCACAACTACTTCGCCGGCGGCTGGACCGGCCAGACCCGCGACGGCAAGCCCAAGCGCGTGTACCTCAATCAGCTGAACTGCGGCGAGATTCCCCTCTGCCCCTATGACAGCTGCCGCTTGCTGGCCATCAATCTCTTCAGCTATGTGGAGGATCCCTTTACCCCCAATGCGCGCTTCGACTTCGAGAAGTTCGGCCGCCACGTGCAGTACGCCCAGCGCATCATGGACGACATCATCGACCTGGAGATCGAGAAGATCGACCGCATCATCGACAAGATAGCCCAGGACGACGAGCCGGAAGACATCCGGCGGGTGGAGCTGGAGCTGTGGAAGAAGGTGCGCAAGACCTGCGTGGAAGGCCGCCGCATCGGCGTGGGCATCACCGCCGAAGGCGATATGCTGGCCGCCCTGGGGCTGACCTACGGCAGCGACGAGGCCATCGACTTCAGCGTGCAGGTGCACCGAACCCTGGCCACCAACGCCTACCGCAGCTCCGTGACCATGGCGCAGGAGCGGGGGGCCTTCCCCATCTTCGAGGCGGAGCGCGAGGCGGACAACCCCTTCATCCGGCGCCTGGGCGAGGCCGATCCCCAGCTGCTGGCCGACATGCGCGAGCACGGACGCCGCAATATCGCCCTGCTCACCATCGCGCCCACCGGTACCACCAGCCTGATGACGCAGACCAGCTCCGGCATCGAGCCGGTCTTCCTGGTGAGCTACAAGCGCCGCCGCAAGGTGAACCCCAACGACCAGAACGCCCGCGTGACCTTCGTGGACGAGGTGGGCGACAGCTGGGAGGAGTACCACGTCTTCCACCACAAGTTCAGGGACTGGCTGCAGGTGAACGGCTACGACCTGGACAAGATCCAGGAGCTGAGCAGCGAGGAACTGGACGACATCATCGCCCAGAGCCCCTACCAGGGCGCTACCGCCAACGATGTGGACTGGGTGCAGAAGGTGAAGATGCAGGGCGCCATCCAGAAATGGGTGGACCACTCCATCAGCGTGACGGTCAACATCCCCGAAGAAACGACCGTGGCCAAGGTCAAGGAGATCTACCAGACGGCCTGGGAAGCCGGCTGCAAGGGCTGCACCATCTATCGCGACGGCTCCCGCAGCGGCGTGCTGGTCTCCGATAAAGACAAGGCCAAGCAGAACGGCACGGCCTTCGTGGAGACCATGCCGCCCAAGCGGCCCGAGCGCCTGGAAGCCTCCATCGTGCGCTTCAAGAACAACGAGGAGGACTGGATCGGCGTCATCGGCCTGTACGAGGGCAAGCCCTACGAGATCTTCACCGGAAAAGCCGAAGACACCTTCCGCCTGCCCGACTACGTGACCAAGGGCTGGGTGCTCAAGGCCAAGGAGGAGGGCAGCGAGATGAACCGCTACGACTTCCAGTTCATGGACCGCGAAGGCTACCGCGTGACCATCGAGGGCCTCTCCCGCTCCTTCGACAAGGAGTACTGGAACTACGCCAAGCTCATCTCCGGCGTGCTGCGCCACGGCATGCCCCTGCCCCAGGTGGTCAACCTGGTGGAAGGCCTGAACGTGGAGAATACCTACATCAGCACCTGGAAGAACGGCGTGATCCGCGCCCTGAAGAAGTTCATCCCCGACGGCACGAAAGCCGCCAAAACCGAATGCCCCCACTGCAGCGATCCCGACGGCCTGGTGTACAAGGAAGGCTGCCTGACCTGCAAGAGCTGCGGGTATTCGGAATGTGGGTAGTGGGGAGTCTTGAGTCCTCAGTCTTCAGTCTTTAGTCTTCAGTCTTTAGTCCGCGCTGGCGGTGTGGGCGGGAGGGGGAGAACCGAAGAACAGAAGAACGGGGGAATGTAGAACTGAAGAAGGGGGCACTAACGGAAGAATGTAGAACTGAAGAACCGAAAAAGGAAAAAGGGGCACTTCAAAAATCAGCAATCTTCGGTTCATCATTCTGCGGTTCATTCAACCGACGAACAGAAGAACGGAGGAATGTAGAACCGAAGAAGGGGGCACTAACGGAAGAACGGAAGAATGTAGAACTGAAGAAGGGGGCACTAACGGAAGAATGTAGAACTGAAGAACCGAAAAAGGAAAAAGGGGCACTTCAAAAATCAACATTTTTCGGTTCATCATTCTGCGGTTCCTTTGCGGTTTATCCAATCGAAAAAAGGGAGAAACTTCACCGGTTATCGGTTCTTGATCCTTCGGTTTTCACCCTCCCCAGACCATCTCGAAAGCGGTAGGATCAAGGCGTGTTCCAGGTAAAGCAGAGGCTACGGGATTCTGGCACAATAAGCCCTGTAGAAAGGCCTTTCTGTGCTTATTTCATCTTTTTTGTAGAATTAGGTGCTTTTACACATCCTTATACTGCAAAAAAGGTAGCAATAAGCTGATTCATGGAGAATCTGTCCTCTATTCCTACAGAAAAGATCCTGGAGCGCCTTCGCTTTGAGAACCCGTGGTGGAAGAGCCGGCTCATTGCTGCCGATCTGGATCGAATGAACCGGAAGAACAGAGGAATGTAGAACGGAAGAACGTAAGAACGTTGAACCGAAAAAGGAACACTTCAACAATCAACATTCTTCGGTTCATCATTTTGCGGTTCATTCAACCGAAAAAGGCCCACTTCAACATTCTTCGGTTCATCATTCTGCGGTTCATTCAACCGAAGAACAGAAGAACGGGAGAATGTAGAACCGAAGAAGGGGGCACCAACAGAAGAACGGAAGAATGTAGAACTGAAGAAGGGGGCACCAACAGAAGAACGGAAGAATGTAGAACTGAAGAACCGAAAAGGGAAAAAGGGCCACTTCAACATTCAACATTCTTCGGTTCATCATTCTGCGGTTCA
>CAZQSF010000087.1:0-12362 GCA_964595955.1 uncultured Saprospiraceae bacterium | reverse complement strand
GGAAAAAGGGCCACTTCAACATTCAACATTCTTCGGTTCATCATTCTGCGGTTCATTCAACCGACGAACAGAAGAACGGAGGAATGTAGAACCGAAGAAGGGGGCACTAACGGAAGAACGGGAGAATGTAGAACCGAAGAACGGAAGATGAGGCACTTCAACATTCAACATTCTTCGGTTCTCCCGTTCTGCGGTTCCCCGTTTCTTTCTCAGTGCAAGTCCACCTTGACCTTGCCTTTGGGCAGCTTGCTGGGTTCCAGGCGCTCCACCTCTTCCTGTTCCAGATGGCTGAAGCCGTGGAGGTTCTGGCTGACGAAATCTTTGGGGAACTTCTCCACCCCGGGGAAGCCCAGGCGGATGTCGCGGCCTTCATAGGGTACGTAAGCCGTGCCGAAGATGTAGTCCCAGACGGCCAGGGTGAGGCCGAAGTTGATGCCGTAGCGGCGATCCTCGGGCAGCTCGTAGGAGTGATGCCAGATGTGCATCTCCGGGCTGTTGAAAAGGATCTTCATCACGGGGGCCAGCACGACACTACCCAAGGCAATGCCGCCGGCTACGACCAGCGCCTGCTGCCACCAGCTCGGGTCGTTGAGCAGACTTACTTCGAAGCCGCCAGTGGCGATCACCAGGCCGATCAACGCCCCGAATACGCCGCCGGTGACGTGGCTGTTCACGGCGATGTTGGAGTGGTTGTAGTGGCCCACGGCCAGGGTGAAGATGTGGATGATGAAGAAGTCGTACAGGCCGATGCCCAGCAGGGCCAGCGGGATGTACTCCAGGGTGCGGTACACCACGTTCTCCATCCAGTGGTAGCGCAGGTGAGCGGCAAAGCCCATTTGCTGCACCGAGTGATGCACCTTGTGAAACTCCCACAACCGGTCGGAATAGTGCAGCAGGCGATGCACCCACCACTGCACAAAGTCGCGCACCACAAAGCCCACGATGAGGATGGCCAAGAGCGGAGCCTTGTTCAGCGGGTTGGAGGCCTGCAGGTCAAAGCCGGTCACCCACTTGATCCCGTCGTTGAACAGGTTGACGATCACATCGGAGGCGGCGTTGTAGATGATGAGCGAAAAGAGAAAGAAGTTGAAGAACATGTAGAAAAAGTCCAGCCAGAAATCCTGGCGAAACTTGGGCTGGTCTTTGCGCCAGGGCGACAGCACTTCCAGCAGGAAGAAAAAGGCCGAGACGATGATCAGCCAGTAGAAGTAGTTGTGCCAGCCGGGATGCGTGATCTCGTACCAAAGGTAACTGGCATAGCCTTGATAGCCTTCTACGAATATATTCCAGTACTTTTCCATTGGATTTGAGTTGAACCAAAAAAACAGTTTACTAATCGAGTTCGAGTACGTACCATTCGATGGCCGCAATATCCAGATTGGGCCGCCGGCCGCCCTCTTCGGGCGCATAGTTGGCCGCGAGGTAGTCGAGTATGGTATTTTCCTGATCGGCCAGGTCCCACAGGCCCTGGGTTTCCTGCATCCATCGGATCATGTCCTTCCATCCGTCGCGGGTAGCGCGGTTCTGGGTCACCAGGGCTGCTGAGTGGCAGGCCGTGCAGGTGGTGCGCACCACTTCCCAGCCTTCGGCCACCTTGAGCCCGGTGGCCAGGTGAATGCCGTTCTCAATGCGTTCGGTATCCTCGCTTTCTGCCGCTGCCCGGGCCTGCTCGCGGGCCGCCAGCTCTTCTTGCGTCAGCGGCTGGGGTCCTCCGGCCACCATATCGCGGATGGGGCTTTCAAACACCAGGAAGACCAGCAGTACGAACACCAGAAAGACGATCACCCGAATGGCGCTCACCAGCGTTTGCAGGATGCGCAGGGTCATCCGGCTGTATTGCTTCTTTTTCTCTTCGGGCAGGTTATCGGGAATATGGAATAGCATGTCCGGTTTTTTGTTTCGGCTGCCCGCCTAGGCAGTCACTTTTATGGCAATGCGGTGACAGGCGTTGTTGAGGTAGCCGCGCGGGTTCCAGCCGGGCAGCACCATGGGTTGGCTCCTGCCCTCGCTGTCGGTAGCCCGGGCCCATACCTCGTAATAGCCCGTCTCGGGAAAAGAGACCTTGGCTTCGAAATGCTGCCAGGCCAGCCGGTTGGCCGGGGGCTGCAGCTCGGCCTTTTGCCAGGTGGCCCCAAAGTCGATGGACACCTCCATATTCGCTACCTCCAGATCGCCGGCCCAGGCGTGGCCGCGTATGGGCAGCTGCTGGCCCAGCTTGATGGTCGCCCCCGTTTTGGGGAAGGTGATGAGCGACTTCACCGGCATGGATTCGATAATGCACATGTCCTTGTCCGGCACATCGGCACCGGGTTCCACCGGATTGCAGGGCACGCGGTACGACTGTCCGGTCATCTTGGGTCCGTCGTGCACGCGATCGCGCACGGCGATGCGGGCCAGCCACTTGCCGCTGGTGGAGGCCGGCCAGCCGCCGAAGACCAGCCGCAGCGGGTAGCCGTGCATGTGGGGAATGTCCTTGCCGTTCATGGCCCAGGCGACAAGGCTTTCGTCCTCCAGGGCTTTGCGCATGGGTACACCCCGGGAGATGACCACCTTGTCGGGATTGCCGCTCACGTGGACGTCCTTGCCGTAGTAGCCGATGTAGACGGCATTGCTCTTCAGGCCCACGTCCTCCAACAGATCACGCAGGCGCACGCCTGTCCATTCGGCGCAGCTCACTGCGCCGGTGCTCCACTGATTGCCCTTGGCCGGCGGATTGAACTCCTTGCGGCCGTTGCCGCCACATTCGATGACCAATTGATAGGTATGGGTCTGAAATTTGGTTTTGAGGTCATTCAGGGTATAGGTCTTGGGCCGGCTTACGGCCTCTCCGTCGAGAGTGAGGGTCCAGGTGGCCGGATCGATCTTGCTTTCGTCCGGCGGGAGACCATTGTTACGAACGAACATCTTGTCGGCCGGCGTCACCTTGTCATCCAGCAGATGGGCCGGGCTTTCCACATTCCAGGGACGGTCGTTGAGCACCACCATCTCCGGATGCTTGCCGGGCAGCTGGAAGGGGGTGCTGCTATCGGCCAGGGCGGCCGGGATGAGACCGGCCGGATAGTTGTCGGCAAAGACCATACGCCCACCCAGAACTACGCTCAGGGCAGCCAGGGCGCCCTTTTTCAGGAAGCCGCGGCGGGTTTGCGGATCCGACTCGCGGCCCCACAGCAGGCGATCGGCTTCCAGGGGATCCCGGGCGTAAAGTTCGTGTATGCCGATGCGTCGTTTTTTGTTGCTCATTAAGAGTATGGATTTATTGGACTTGCAATTCGGCTTCCAGTTCGGCTATGCGGTGCGCCGAGGTCGCTTCGTCGAAATCGCTCACTACAGGCACCCGGCCCTGCTGGGTGTGCAGGTAGCTCCACTCGATCCAGGAGCCGTCGTAATTGCGCACATCCGGGTAGCCCAGCAGCTCGATCAACACAAAGGTAGTGTGAGCCGAGCGCACCCCCGACTGGCAATAGGTGATGATGGTCTTGTCGGGCGTCAGGCCGGCCTGTTCGAAGTTGAATTTGAGATCGGCCAGGCGCTTGAAGCAGTGGTCGCCGTGGAGATCCACCGCATCCGACCAGTTGAGATGCACCGCCCCGGGTATGCGGCCGTTGATGAAAGCGCCGGGCTTCCAAAGCACCACCTCGCCTTTGCGCACAAAGGGCGCTCCGCTATACTCTTCGGGCTCGCGCGTATCGAGCAGGATGATGCTGGTGTCGCCCACGGCGGCCAGCACATCCTCCAGTCGCGCATAACGCCCGGGTGTTCTCCGGCTTGGGAAAACGGTAGTCGACAGCCTCCGGCCGGGGCGCGTCGCCATAGGCCAGGGGGAAATCCTTCTTTTTCCAGCTGGATTTACCGCCGTTCATGATGTAGGCCCGCGGATGGCCGTACATCTGCAGGAGCCACCATACCCGCAGGGCATCCACATTGCCCTTGCTGTCGTACAGCAGGATGCTCCTGTCGGGCGCAATGCCCAGGCGGCCGAGCAGTTCGGTCATCTGCTCGCGGGAGACGCGCAGCCCGCCGTAGGGCCTGGAGTCGTCGTCGGTATAGTCGGGACGCCAGATGCGGAGGGCGCCCGGCAGATGCCCTTCCTCGCGGTATTTTTCCGCCTTATTTACTTCCAGTACGACCAGCTGTTCGGCGCCCTGGTCGAGCAGCTGCCGCACGGTGTCGGCCGACCAGAGGTAGGGCGAGGTGGCCCATTCCGGATCGGCCGGCAGCACCGCCTCATCCCGGCGGTCGGCGGATCCGTTTTGACAAGTGCTCAGCGCCGCGATCAGCAGGCCGAGCCATAGCATATTTCCAATCGGAATTCGCATATCCGATGTCGTTTTGGCAGGGCAAAAACAATTAATGAATGATTCGGTACAGCGGGAGATTTCCAGGGCAATGACAAAAGTATGAACCTTTTTTCATTTATCCAATCCCGGTCTGATCCGGGCGAAGGTCACGGATTCAGGATGCGCTCCTTCCAGAAGTGTTGCAAAGCCGGGGCCGGTATGTCGTGGGCACCGGAAAAGGAGTATTCGGAAACGGAAAGCCCGGCCTGCTCGATCCGGTTTCGATAGGTGGCCAGCGCCCCGGGCGGCAGAAAGGGGTCGGCATCGCCATAGGCCAGGTGCAGCTGGCGCCGGGCCAGATCGGGCAAGAGGGGGGCGTAGTCGATATCTTCCGGCAGGGTGCCCGCCCAAAAGATGAGCTGGCCGGCTTCCGGCTGCATGCGATGCACCCAACGCATGACGGTGGCGCAACCCTGGGAAAAGCCGAAGAGGATAAGCTCCGCCTCCGGCGAGACCCGGGGTTTCCACTGCGCCCACAGGCGGCTGAGGTAAGCGGTGTAATCGGCGATCTCATCCAGGCGGTGTTCCTTGGTCATCCAGGAAGCGACCACTTTGCCGGAAAAGCCGTTCCAGTAGAAGCGCGACAGGCCCTCCGGCGCGATCACCAGGGTGTGGGCATCGGCGATGGGCTCCAGCTTGGGCAGGAAGAAGCGGGCCAGCTGCCCGTAGCCGTGGCAGGCGATGACCACCCGGCGAATGTGCGGGCCGGCTTCGCCCAGGGTGTAGTAATGCGCCGTACGCTCGACGGGCAGGCGGTGGTGTTGCATAGACGTTGTCGGTTAGCAGTGGGTGCCCAGCCAAAATAGCGCAGACCGGTTAAACCGGAAAATTTCGCGAATCTTTCGCCCCCGGACTACCCTCCCCCATCTTTGCCGAACAGGTCTTTTTTCCGGTTTTCGAGCACCGGGAACGGGCGCGGTGCTTCTTCCTGCACCTGATCGAATACCTTGGGCACGTAATACCAGAGCCCTTCCTGCAGGCGGTAGGCCTGGTAACTGCCGTCGGGTACGTTTACCAGGCCCTCGCCATGCGGGCCGGCGATGGGCTGCAGGTAGTCAAAGACGAGCAGTTCCAGGGCGGGGTCCCAGTTGAGACGAACGGTGGTCGCCGCCGAATACTCCGCGATCAGGCGATTCTTCCGGCGGGGCTGATCGGGATCGGCCTCATTGAGAAAGACCGGTGCACCAAACTGTGGCTTGCCCGCTGAGTCGAACACGAGCACGTCCACCACCTTGCGCTTGCGAAAAAAGGAGTAGCCGTCGAAACCGAACAACAGATAGTAGCGGCCCTGAGGCGCGTCCACCTGCCGGAGGTTGTAGTACACGGCTCCATACCACTGGTCGGCCGGCAATACGGCCTGTTCCTCCTCTTCCACCGTCCAGGAACGATCGATGAGGGGGTAGAGCTCCAGTTCGCGGGTATTGCGTTGAATGGCGCCGTAGTAGCGATACGCCTCCCGGTCTACGTAGAGCTGCCAACTGAATATGCGAAACGAACTGTCGGCCGGATACTGGATGGAAACGGATTTGAGCTGATCGAAGGGATACTGGAAGGAATTTTCGGTCTTCAGCGTGCGCACCAGCATCTTGATGAGGCTTTGGCAGGCTGCAAACCGGTTTTCGGCCAGGGAATCGTTGACTACGGAATAGGCCAGCACCCCCAGGGTATCTTCGCGCTTGGCCAGCAGGTCGAGCTCGGATGCCGACCACTGTGCCTGCAGCTCCCAGCTAAAGGCCGGAAGCAGCAAGGCAAGTACTACCGTTTTCCACATACGATTGAAGCGTTTGCCGTAGAACGCCGGCATGCCGGCCGGTATTGCCGGCTAGCGTTTGCGCCGCATCTTATTTTGCTTGTAATCCCGGAAGATGAATTCTCCCAGCCCCTGCAAGCTGCTGTAGAAGGCCTTGCCGTTGTTGGCGTGGGTAAACTGATCCACGAAGCGCACCAGGTAGGGATCCCGGGCGATCATGAAGGTCGTGATGGGCACGTTCATCTTTCGGCACTGGCGGGCCAGGTTGAGGGTCCGGTTCACGATCTTGCGATCCAGTCCGAAGCTGTTCTTGTAGTACTTTTTTCCTTTTTTGATGCAGGTGGGCTTCCCGTCGGTGATCATGAAGATCTGCTTGTTGGGATTCTTGCGGCGGCGCAGCATGTCCATGGCCAGTTCCAGTCCCGCCACCGTATTGGTGTGGTAGGGCCCCACCTGCAGGTAGGGCAGGTCCTTCACCTCGATCTGCCAGGCGTCGTTGCCGAAGACGATCACGTCCAGGGTGTCCTTGGGGAAGCGAGTAGTGATGAACTCGCTCAGGGCCATGGCCACCTTTTTAGCCGGCGTAATGCGATCCTCGCCATACAGGATCATGGAGTGGGAGATGTCGATCATCAGCACGGTGCTCATCTGGCTCTGGTAGAAGGATTCGTGCACCTCCAGATCGTCCTGGGTGAGCATGAAGTCGTCGAGGCCATTGTTGATCTGGGCATTGCGCAGCGATTCCGACACGGCCAGCTGGTCCAGCGGGTCGCCGAACTCATAGGGCCGCACTTCGGAAGTGAATTCTTCGCCCCGGCCCGTATAGCGGGTGTTGTGATTGCCTCGCTTGGACTTTTTCAATTGGCCGAATACGTCTTCCAGGGCCTGCCTGCGCAGGGCGATCTCCATCTTCTTGGAGGGCACGAAGTTGGGATTTCGGGGGCCCTCCTGCTGAATGTAACCCTTGTCGATGAGGTCCTGAATGAAGTCGGCCATGCCGTACTCCTCGTTGGTCAGCCCGTATTCCTTGTCGAGCTCGGTCAGCCAGGCCAGCGCCTCGCTCACATCGCCGGAGGTGTGTACGAGCAGTTCCTGAAACAGCTTGAGCAGTTGTTCGAACAGAGATCCCTGATCCTGCCCGGGAATGAAATCGGAAAAGCGCCAGCCGATCATAATGATGGGTTTACCTATCGATGAAAATAAGAAGGCCGGAAGAAAAGTTCAAGCGAGCCGGAAAAGGACGCGGATCGAGACGCTCAGCTGACGAGCGGGGGGATGCGCTCAATCGGCCAGGGCGCAACACTTGACCAGGTCCATGTAATCGGGCCGGTCGGAAGCCAGCTTGTGGATGAAGCTGCTTTTGATCTGACCGTCCTGGATGACGAAGACCCCGGGCATCTGAAAGCCGTCGCCGAGCTGTACCCCTACCCCATGGCCGTCGAGTACGCCGGCCTGGAAGCCGCGGATCCAGCTTTGGAGGCCGAAGAGCTGGGTGAAGTTGCCCTTGACCAGGCCGAAGGCGGTGTAGTAGGTGCAATCGGGATCCGAGATGTGAACGGCGCCCTGAAGATCGTAGCGGTTGAAGTAACGCGCCGCCGTATCCCGGTCGGTCATGTGCACGAAGACGAGCCGGATGCCGGCATCTTCGATTTCCCGACGAACCTTGGCAATATCGGCCAGGGCTTCCCGGCAGAAGGTGCATCCGAAATGGCGGAGAAAGACCAGCAGAACAGGCCGCCCCTCAGACAGGGCCCGCAGGGAGTCGCCCGTATTTGTGGTCATGTCATCCATTACCACCTGCAGTTCCGAGGAGGAGCCTATCATGCCTTTTGGTTTTATTCAATCCAATTCTTGAAACGCCGGAGAAACGGAAAGGTTTAGGGCCATACTGCCCCTGTTGCGCTTTTGGAATTCCAGTGGTAGAATACCTGCCCGGGCGTTGGGTCCGCTTGTCCGCACACGGAAAAGCGGACCCGAACGGGCGGTCAGACAGCCATCTTATCGTACACCTCCATCACAGAGCGCACATGGCCGGCCGAGGTTTTGAGCAGTTCCATTTCATCGGCATTCAGATCGAGCTCGATGAGTTGCTCGATGCCCCGAGCGCCCAGTTTGACGGGTACGCCCAGGAAAATGTCTTTCTGGCCGTATTCGCCCTGCAGCAAGGCGCAACAGGGAAAAATGCGGTTTTCGTCCTTGACGATGGCTTCCACCATCTGGGCGGCGGCAGCCCCCGGGGCATACCAGGCCGAAGTGCCCATGAGCTTCACCAGCTCGCCCCCGCCGGTTTTGGTGCGCTGAACAATGGCTTCCAGCTCGTCTTCGCCAATGAGCTCCGTAACGGGAATACCGGCCACAGTGGTGTAGCGCGGCAGGGGTACCATCGTATCCCCGTGGCCGCCCATGAGCACGGCCTGAATATCCTTGGGCGATACCGACAAGGCCGTGGCCAGAAACGCCCGGTAGCGAGCCGTATCCAGAATGCCGGCCATGCCGAAAACGCGGCTGGCATCCAGGCCGGAGGCTTTGTAAGCCGCGTAGGTCATCACATCCAGCGGGTTGGACACCACGATGATGATGGGATCCTCGGAGTGCTTCATAATGTCGGACACCACCGAGTTGACGATCTTGGCGTTGGTGCTGATGAGATCATCGCGGCTCATGCCGGGCTTGCGCGGCACACCGGCCGTGATCACCACAATGTCCGAATCAGCGGTGTGGGCGTAATCTTCGGTACCTACCAGGTAGGTGCTGTAGTAATCGATGGGCGCCTGCTGCCAGCTGTCCAGGGCCTTGCCCCGGGCCATATCGCCCTTGATGTCGACGAGTACGACCTCCTTGACGAGGTCTTTATGGGCCAGGACGTTGCCGCAGGTCGCGCCCACATTGCCCGCACCTACTACGGTTACTTTGCTCATGGATGAGATTGGTTTTATGTGTTGTGTCAAATGGGGCTTCGGCAGCAACACCGGTTGCTTGCCGGGCCTGGATTTTCGGTGCGGCTAAAGTAACGGTTTTCGCCCTTTTTGTTCAATACGGGACCAAAGATTGAACCTCCGGAGGGTCGGCTTGCTGTTGGGAATACCTACTTTTACCCGGACCGTCGGTTCAGACCGGCAACCCCATCGACCGAGTATACGGAATGGATACCGCTTCAGCCTCCGGCAGACGGGCAAGGCTTGAGCGCGCCTTCAACCTTTTTGCATCAAATCAGTTTGCATATTCCGGATGCCGTTCGGGCTCTGCCCGGGATCAACCAAGTTCAAAACTCTTTACTCGTATGAAAAAAGCACTCCTACTCCTCTTAGCCTTCGGCTGGCTCAGCGGCCTTCAGGCCCAGGACCAGACCTTGCGCGCCTGCGCCACCCCGGACTACGACAACCCCTGGCTGGAACGCTACCAGGACAATCCGAAAGCCTACGATCGCGGCAACGACGACCTGCTGATCCTGCCCATGGTCATCCACCTGGTGGGCACCAACGGCGGAGGCGGCTTTTACCCCCTCAACCAGCTTTACCGCGCCTTTTGCGAGCTCAACGAGGATATGGCCCCCAGCGGCATCCGGTTCTATATCCAGGACATCAACTACATCGCCAACAGCGATTACTACGAACACCAGAGCTTCGGCACCGGCTTCGACATGATCGCGGAAAACAATGTGCCCAATGCCATCAACAGCTATATCGTAGAGACGGCTGCCGGAGCCTGCGGCTACTACGCCGGCGGGGCCGACGCCGTGGTCAACGCCATCGACTGCATCGAGGCCGGCGACAACACCTGGGCCCACGAAATGGGGCACTTTTTCTCCCTGCCGCACACCTTCCGCGGCTGGGAGAGCGTAGACGAGCCCAACTACTTCGAGCCCGCCCCCTCCTTCGTGGGCGGCCGCGAAGTGGAACGGGCCGACGGCTCCAACTGCGCCACCGCAGGCGACCGCTTCTGCGACACCCCGGCCGACTACCTCAACTTTCGCTGGAGCTGCAACGACGAAGGCCGGAGCAACATTCCGCAATTCGACCCCGACAGCATCATGTTCTTTTCCGAAGCTTCCTTCTACATGTCCTACTCCTTCGATGCCTGCTCCTTTGAATTTTCGAATGAGCAGATCGATGCCATGCGGGCGAACATCTTCGATCAGCGAAGCAATCTGCTGGGCGATGTAGAATTGCTGCCCGATCTGAGTCTGGACGGTTTTGCTCCTCTCTTTCCCAAGGAAGCCGAGATGGTGAACCCCAATGCCGTTAAACTGGAGTGGACCGAGGTGCCCGGAGCAACCCAGTACGAGGTGCAGCTCAGCCTCTTCAAAGGCTTTCCCGGCATCCCGAATGTAACCTTCGATACCCTCGTCAATTCGAATTCGGTCACCTTTTTCAACCTCTTCGACGAGCGCACGTACTATTGGAAGGTTTTCCCCTACAACAACCAGGGACCTTGTGCATCCTATTCGGAGCTGTTCTCCTTCCAGACTTCCAGCAGCGTAACCTCCGTATTCAACCTGGACAACGGCTTTGAACTGAGCGTTTTCCCAAATCCTGCCGGCAGCGGTTCGCCCCTGCAGTTGCAGGTGACGGCTTCGGAAGCCGGCGAGTTCTTTTTGCAGCTGTTGTCGGCCGGCGGGCAGGTGATCGCTGAACAGATAAGCGGCTACGGCCCCGGGCGCTCCACCGTTCGCCTGGCCGATACCCCCGATACGCCGGGGCTCTACTTCCTGCGCATTCAGCGGGGCGACGAGGTGCGCGTGGAAAAGGTGCTGTTCTTCTAAGATGTACCCGTTGCGGAGTGGTTTAAGAGTTTTCACTACCCCAAACCCTTTCGCCGTCCGTATAGACCGGTTATGTAGTGCCTATTTTGCCATTCGTCAGCCCTTCGGGCGGAAAATTCGGTGAATTTTCCGGGTTAGAAGCCTGCCCGGGAATCCCTTTTGACCGGCATGCCGTCGTCTTGACACCGGCCGGCTTTTTGCATCCCCCCCCGGCGACAAATGCGGCCAATGTGGTATCTTTTACCCAAATACCGGAATTGTTATGCGCTTTATCTACGCTCTTTTCTTTCTCACCTCCTTTGTGCTGGCCAGGGGCCAGTCGCCGGCCGAACTTCATCCTTGCGGCACCCCGCCCTTTAAATCGCCCTGGCTGGAACGGTACCAGGCCAACCCCCAGGCTTTCGACGCCCGAAGCGGCACCACGCTCTACGTGCCGCTCACCATTCACCTGGTGGGCTTCGACAACGGCAGCGGCTTTCTGCGCTATGGCGAGTTGCTGGAAACCCTCCATCAGCTCCAGCTCGATTTCGAACCGGCCGATGTGCAGTTTTTCCTCGAAGGCGACATCCGCCGGGTGACCAACTCGGAATGGGCCGATCACGAAATCATCCGGACCGGCTATGAAATGATGGTCGCCAACGATGTGGACAGCACGATCAACTGCTATTTCGTGAGCAATCCGGCCGGCAATGCCGGCTACAACCTGCCCTATGCCAGCGTGGCCGTCGCCCTGTCGGCCACCGGCCTGCAGGATCACACCCTGGCCCATGAGATCGGGCACAACCTGTCCATCCAACACCCTTTTCTGGGCTGGGAAGGCGGCGTGTCCTGGGACGGCAGCGTGGATCACAACTACGCCAACCCGGCACCCCCTACGGTACTCTACAACTACACCAGCTTCCAGCAGCAGCCTTTTTTCGACACCCTCATCATCGATACCGCCCTTGTAGAGCTGGCCGACGGCAGCAACTGCGCACTGGCCGCCGACGGCTTCTGCGATACGCCGCCCGACTATCTGGGCTTTCGCTGGACCTGCGACCCCAACGGCCTGAGTCCCATTCAGCAGACCGATCCGGCCGGAGAAAAATTCTTTTCCGAAGGGCAGTACATCATGGCCTACGCACTGGACGACTGCCAGGCCATATTCAGCACCGAACAGATCGGCGCCATGCGGGCCAACCTGCTGGACGAAAAGCCCGAGTACCTCTACAACCAGACGCCGCCCCAGGCGATGGCAGGACTGCCGGTGCAACCCCTGGCTCCTGCTCCGGAGGCCCTGCTGGACGACAGTCAGGTAACCTTCCGCTGGCAGGACGTGGCCGGGGCCGACGGCTATGTGCTGCGCACTAGCCTCTTCCCCAATTTTCCCACCAATAATTTTACCGAAGAGCATCTGGTGTGGGGCGATACCAGCCTGACCCTGGACCTGCTGCCCAACCGCACCTATTACTGGCAGGTGCGCCCCTTCAGCCGTTACGAGTTCGGTGCCGGCTGGAGCGATGGGCATTGGTCC
>CAZQSF010000086.1:0-17153 GCA_964595955.1 uncultured Saprospiraceae bacterium | reverse complement strand
AGGTTCTCACATTCAGCCATTTAACGAACAACTCGACCTCCAACCTCACGTTAAAATATGAATATCTCAGCTGCTCGTTCACAGTTTACAAATACTTGTTCTACCGTTTAACGGGCCTTTACCTAAGCCGGCTGACTGACGGGCTTCGTATCGAAGGTGAGGGTTTTGCCGTCGGAATCAACCAGGATGGTTTCACCGGGATTAAAATCATCGGCAATGATGCGTTTGGACAGTTCATTGACCACTTCCCGCTGCAGTACCCGCTTCATGGGCCGGGCGCCGAATTGCGGATCGTAGCCCAGCTCGCTCAGATGATCGAGGGCTTTCTCAGTGAGTTCCATGCGCAGCCCCTGCCGTTCCAGCATACCCTCTACGTTTTTGAGCAAGAGCAGCAGGATCCGGTGAATCTCCTCCCGGGTGAGCGGCAGGAACATGATTTGTTCGTCGATGCGGTTGAGAAATTCCGGGCGCAGGTTCTCCTTGAGCAGGTCGAACACCTCTTCTTTGGTGGCGTCCAGGATCTCCTGGCGCTTGTCGCCCCCCAGTTCCTGAAGGTCTTCGAAGTTTTCCAGGATCACATCCGACCCCATATTGGAGGTCATGATGATGATGGTATTGCGAAAATCGGCTGTGCGGCCCCGGTTGTCGGTAAGGCGGCCGTCATCGAGCACCTGCAGCAGGATGTTGTAGGTGTCCGGATGGGCCTTCTCGATCTCGTCCAGCAAGATGATGGAATAGGGCCGGCGCCGCACGGCTTCGGTCAGCTGACCGCCCTCTTCATAGCCTACATATCCGGGAGGGGCGCCGACGAGCCGGCTCACCGTGTGCCGCTCTTGATACTCGCTCATGTCGATGCGGGTAATGGCACGCTCATCATCGAAAAGCACTTCAGCCAGGGTTTTGGCCAGTTCGGTCTTACCCACGCCCGTGGGCCCCAGAAAAATGAAGGACCCGATGGGCCGGCGCGGATCCTGCATGCCGGCCCGGCTTCGGCGCACCGCATCGGAAACGGCGCGAACGGCTTCCTCCTGGCCGATGAGCCGTTCGCCGATCTCGGCTTCCAGGTGCATGAGTTTTTCCTTTTCGCTCTGCATCATGCGGGCCACGGGGATTCCCGTCCAGCGGGCCACCACCATGGCGATGTCGTTGGCCGTGACTTCGTCATTGGTGAAGCGCTCTTCTTCGGGCAGTTGATGGAGTTTTTCCTCCGCCAGCTCCAGTTCTTCCTTGAGGTCGGGCAGTTCGCCGTAACGGATCTTGGCCACGTCCTCCAGTTCGCTGTTTCGCTCGGCTTTTTCAGCCTGGATCTCCAACTCTTCAATGCGCTTCTTGATCTCCTGAATGGAGTCCACGACCTCTTTCTCGCTTTTCCAGGCTGCGCGAATGGAGTCGCGTTTCTCCCTGGCATTGGCCAGTTGCTCTTTCAAGTGCTCGAGTTGAACCTTGTTGCCTTCGCGTTTCACCGCTTCCTTTTCGATCTCCAGCTGGCGCACGCGCCGGTCCCATTCGTCTACTTCCTCCGGTACCGAATCCAACTCCAGGCGCAGGCGGGCCGCCGCTTCGTCAATGAGGTCGATGGCCTTGTCGGGCAAAAACCGGTCGGCAATGTAGCGATGCGAGAGTTCGGCAGCCGCCACCAGCGCCTCGTCCAGAATCTCGATCTTGTGGTATACCTCGTAGCGCTCCTGCAAGCCTCGCAGGATCGAAATGGTATCTTCTACGCTGGGCTCTTCGATGAGCACGGTCTGGAAGCGGCGCACCAGGGCTTTGTCGCGCTCGAAGTATTTTTGGTATTCGTCCAGGGTGGTGGCCCCGATGGTGCGCAGTTCCCCCCGGGCCAGAGCCGGCTTGAGGATGTTGGCGGCATCCATGGCGCCCTGGCCTCCACCGGCGCCGATGAGGGTGTGGATTTCGTCGATAAAGAGAATGATCTGGCCGTTGGAGGCGGTCACCTCTTTGATCACGCCTTTCAGCCGTTCCTCAAACTCCCCTTTGAACTTGGCCCCGGCGATCAGGGCGGCGATATCCAGCACGTAGATGCGCTTGGAGTGCAGATTTTCCGGCACATCCCCTTTGACCATACGCCAGGCAATGCCCTCCACGATGGCTGTTTTTCCTACGCCGGGCTCACCTACCAGAATGGGGTTGTTCTTTTTGCGCCGCGAAAGGATCTGGATGACCCGGCGAATTTCCTCATCGCGCCCCACGATGGGGTCCAGCTTCCCTTCCTCGGCCTGTTCATTGAGGTTGATCGCAAACTTTTCCAGCGCATTGTATTTGTTCTCGGCACTCTGGTCGGTTACTTTTTCGCCTTTGCGAAGCTCCTCAATAGCCTTGCGAAGGCCTTCCTCCGTGGCGCCCAAGCCCTGGAGCAGGGTAGCCGTCTTGTCCGTGCCCTGCAAGACCCCCAGTAACATCAGCTCAATGGAAATATACTCATCCCCGAAGTCGGGCAACATTTTCTTGGCCCTCGAGAGAGCTTTGTTCGCTTCTTTGGTCAGGTATTGTTTTTCGGTGCCCTCCACCTTGGGTTGCTGGCGGATAAGGCGGCTCAGCTTTTGCTTGAGGTTGGCCGGCTCTACCCCTTCGCGCTTGAGCAAAAACTGAGCGACGTGCTCATCGGCCTCCAGAATACCGCTCAGTACGTGAGCTGTATCTACCTGCTGCTGTTTGAGGTCGGCCGCAAGTTTTTGACCGGCAATGATGGCTTCTTGGGCTTTGGTCGTGAAATTGTCGTAGGTCATGCAGATTTTCGTTAGCGGTGATGAAAAATAGGAAATCTTCCGTCGCCGGGAAAAATCAATATATTTAGGATACCGGTTTCTGCTCATCGTGGCCGGTGAGATCGGGGCTTCGAGCTGCCAGGTTCGACCCCATCGACGAAAAATCGGATCCCATGAACAAATGGCTACTCGTTTGCCTTTTCCTCGGCATTGGGCTTTTGGGCAAGACGCAAGGTACCGACCTGCGCATTGAGGGCCCGGCGGAACTGTGCCTGGGTACCTGCGGCACCTTCAGCATTCTCGGCCTGGACCCCGTCAACGGCAACCCCTCGGGCTGCACCGTCAGCTGGACCACTTCAGACGGCACCAGTCAAACCGGATCGTTCTTCACCTTCTGCCCCACCTCGGCCGGCACCCATTTCATTCAGGCACTCGTCCTTTGCAACGATATCCAATATCAATTGCAAACCAGCGTCCTGGTCAACGAATTCTACGAGTTTGAGATCCTGGCCGACGGAGGGTGCCCCCAGGATTCTACGAGTCCCGGCGGCCAGGACTGCCCGCAGGTGTGTGCCGGTGAGCCGATCACGTATTTTGCCAACCTGCCGGACAGCCTCCCTTTCGACGCACTGGACTGGAGCGTCTCCGGCGGCATTCAGGTGGCTTCGACCGGGAACCGTATCACCGTGCTCTGGCCCGAACCGGGCTTCGGCTCGATCACTGCCACCTTTGCTCCCTCGACGGACAGCTTGTGTGCCACCTCGGCCTTTGCCTGTGCCGAGATCCTGCCTCTTCCGGCGGCATCCATCCTTTCTTCTCCTGCCGCACAAGACGACACCCTGCGGCTCTGCGCCGGCCAGCCCGTGGAGTTGCAAAGCCAAAGCCTCCATGCCGTGGAGCTGCTCTGGGATCTGGGCAACGGTCAGACCGGAAGCGGGGCTTCCGTGCAAACTGCCTACGAGACGCCTGGCCTGTATGTCGCCCAACTGGTCGCTTTCAACAGCTGCCGTTGCCCGGATACGACCCGGCTGATCGTGCAGGTCAACGATGCCTTTGCCCCTCAGGTCGATTGCCGGGGCACCGTTTGTGCCGGCGATACGGTCACCTACACGGCAACCGGCGGCTGCGGTACCTATCTTTGGTCGGTCGATGGGGGAACCGTCGAAGCGGGCGGCGGCCCGGCTGATGATTTTGTCACCGTGATCTGGGCAGGGCCGACATCGGGCGAGATCGAATTGCTGGCCGAAAACTGCCCCGGCATTACAGCCTGCCCTACCCCCAGCCGCTTCGAAATTCCGGTCTTAAGCCCCAACGTACAGATCGAAGGTCCCGGACAGGTGTGCCGGGGAGCGGTGAGCACCTATTCTCTGCCCGGCTACCAGGGTACGAGCATACAATGGGAAGTTTCAGCCCTGGGCCAGATCCTGGCCGGCCAGGGGAGTCCTGCGATCACTGTGCAGTGGCCCAGCTTCGACCCCAACCTGGATCTGTGGGTAGCCGTAACCGTAGACAACTGCTATCTCGAATGCGGTGGCAGCGGCAGTATGAATGTACAGGTCCAGCCCGGCTTTCGACTAGAGGGGCCCATAGAGGTCTGTCGGGGAGAAAGCGGAACCTTTCTGGCCCTGGCCACCGACGGCAATTCCTACGATTACAATTGGCGCCTGCTGGATGCCTCCGGGGCGGTGGTGTGGTCGGCTGCAGGCGGAGATAACCAAAATGTACCGTTCAATCTGCCGGAAGGGCCCTATACCCTGGAAACCGTCCCCGCCGACCCGTCCTTGTTTTGCGAACCGCAGGCCCAACTTCCCGTATGGGTGCGCAGTGTGCCCCAACTCGATTCCATTGCCGGGGAGGTCCAGATCTGTCCGGGCGACACCTATGCCTACACCGCTTTTACCCCCGCCCCCGGTGCTTTTCTGGAATGGACCGTACAGGACGGCACCAACACCTACGCCCTTGGCGGCAGAACGGTTAATGTCAATTGGACCTCCGGCGGTCCGTTTCGGCTGGAGGTGGCGCAGCGGTCTACGGCCGGCTGTACATCCCAGCCCGTAACCCTGGATGCAGCGGCCTGGACCCAGTTGGACATGCAAGGCCCGGACGGGGTTTGCCGGGAAGAGACGACAGTATTTGAAGCAAGTTCGATTCCCGGCCAATTCTATCAGTGGACGATCAGCCCCGGCTCGGCCGGCGACCTGCTCAGCAATCCCGGAGCCGAGCAGGCCGAAGTGCTCTGGACGGAAGCCGGGCTGGCAAGCCTGGAAGTTTCCGCCTGCGGCCTTACGGCCAGCGTGCCCGTGGTCGTGAATGATCAACCCGACCCCACCGTGCTGCATCCGGATCGGCTTTGTCCCGGCGAGACCGCAGCTGTTTCCACAACGACCGTCTACAACACTTTTTCCTGGTTCAGTGAAAACGGTGCGTTGTTGTCAAATGCCGCGTCCCCCATGCTTGGACCGGGCACCTACCGGGTGGAAGTGGAAACCGACAGCGGATGCCTCGGGCAGTCGAGCTTTACTATTGGGCAGTACCCGGCCCCGACCGTGCGCATTTCATCGCCCGATCTGCAAAGCGTGTGCAATGGCACGATCGTCACCTTAATCGCAACGGAGGTGGAAAGCGGTTATTCATACCAATGGTTCCGGAACGGCAACCCACTGGGGCCCAATGCATCGGTTTTTCAGACCAATCAGGTGGGCAACTATTGGGTGGAGATCACCGATGCGAACGGCTGTACAGCTGTATCCAACCCCATCGATCTGCAGAATTGCGCACCTATCGACGGGGACTTCCCCTCGCCGCCTGGCTGCCCGCCGCCCAGTGCCGTATCTTTTTCCGGGTCAACAAACGGCGATTGCAATGACCTTCAATTCACCAATACCACCGTCAACGGCATCCCCGGCAGTTGGTTCTGGTCGTTCAACGATCCCGATAGTGGACCGGCCAATACCTCTACGGTGGAAAACCCAATCCACACTTTCACGGCAGCCGGCTACTACCGGGTTTTTATGCAAGGTGATGTGGAGACCCCCGGTGGCGATACCGTGACTTGCTCTACGGTAGAAGTGATCGCCGTACCACTGGCGGCCGGCTTCAACGCTGCTGATGCCTGCCCGGGCACAGCGGTTCCCTTCGAGGATGCCTCTACCTTTTTGCCCACAGAAACCCTTACCGGCTGGAGCTGGGATTTCGGGGACCCGGCCAGCGGAGCGGCCAATACCTCGACCCTTCAAAATCCGGATCACCTCTTTTCCGGACCGGGCACCTACACCGTAACCTTGGTGGTAACCGGCTCCAGCGGCTGTACGGCCCGGCACAGCCGCACGCTCACCATTTTCGATCTGCCTGCGGCCGATTTTCCCGATCCGGCTGATGCTTGTGAGGGAACGGCGGTGGTTTTCGACCCTGCCTTAGGCCCCGAAGTCGTGGAGGTCGAGTGGAATTTCGGGGATCCGGCCAGCGGAGCGGCCAATAGCTCCGGCCAGGCCAGCACTCAGCATCTGTACGAAGCGGCCGGCACCTACACGGTGAGCCTGGATGCCGAAGACGTTCGCGGCTGCCGGAATACCGTCACCAAAACCGCGACCATTCTTCCCAATAACCTTTCGGGAACGATCACCCAGACGCCAGCCCCACCCCTTTGTTCAGGCGACTCCTTGCTGCAGCAGGCTCCGCCCGGAGGTGCCGGCTGGCAATGGTCAGACGGCAGTACAGCTGAGGCCGTCTGGATCAAGACGCCGGGAACCTACAGCCTGACGGTCACCGACGATGCGGGCTGCACTTATACCCCACCGGCTGTCGCCGTGGACGTCCTTCTGCCACCGGCCGCCCGTATCCGGGCCGTGGCTTACGACGAAACAGGTCGGCTGCTGAGTTTTACCTACGACAGCCTGGTGATCTGTGCCGGGCAGGAGGTCCGCCTGGAGGTGGAGGGGGCGGCCGGCTTTCTCTATTTGTGGTCGAACGGCGAGAGCGGAGATGCGATTGCCTTCACCGCTGCCGAAGGCAATCTGTTGGCCGCAGGCAGCTACGACTTCACCGTAAACGTGAGCGATCCGGCCAGCGGCTGTACCGAAGAGGCCGGACCGTTCCGAATCCTTGTACATCCACGCCCGGCGGTCCCGCAAGTACAGGCTTCGGCCCCCGAGCCCCGCTGCCCGGGTACGGAATACACCTTTACGGCAACCAACCCCCAACCGGGCCTGGACTACCGCTGGAACAACGGCCAGACCGGCCCCAGCATGACGACCGATCAGGGAGGGCAATATTTTGTAACTGCCTCCAATGCGTTGGGCTGTTCGGCAGAAAGCCAACCCTTGACCGTCGCCGGCCGGCCGGATATCCGGGCTTTACCGGCAGGCTGTGTGCAGCGCTGCGGACCCGACTCACTTTGCGTTTTGCCCGTACCGGGGATAACATCCTATCAATGGCTGCAAGACGGCCTCCCTTCAGGCCCGGTTGGCGATAGCGTTCCGAGCCTGATCGTTTGGGAGTCGGGGACTTACCTGCTGGAGATGACCGATAGCCTCGGCTGCGTTTTTCAATCCGATCCGCTGACCATAGCGCTTTTCGAAGGGCTGGGGCAAATCTGGGGCAGGGTGTATGTAGATGTCAACGACAATGGTATTCTCGACGGGACCGACACTCTGCACAACGGTGCTTACATCTTGCTCCAACAAGGCGCTTCTGCACCGGACTCGGCAATCAGCCAGGGTGCAGGCTATGCCTTTCCCCATGCCATCGCAGACCTCTATCAGCTGGCACTGGATACGACTTCGCTTCCACCCTGGCTCCAGCCCTATTACACCCAGGTGGATTCCAACCTCTTGTTCTGCGGCGACACCCTGGTGGTCGACTGGCTGCTTCGCTTCGAATGCCCCGATCTGCAAACTACTGACAGCCTGTTCTTCTGCCAGGGCCAGTCAGCAACCTATCAGGGCATTGCCATTTCTTCGGATACCAGCTTCATCTGGACCACCACCACGGTCTACGGCTGCGACTCCAGCGTGCAGGTAGTGGCCCGCTCCATCCCGCCCGTGCAGAGCCAGTTGCAACTCGAGGCCTGCTCGGGCAGCCCGGTGGTCTACCAGGGGGTTGCGCTCTTTCCGGGGGAAATACAAACCTTCGCGTTCAATAGTCAGGACGGCTGCGACTCCCTGGTGGAAGTGGAAGTGGTGGAAGTTTTCCCCACGGATACCAGCCTGAGCCTGCAGGCCTGCCCAGGTGAAACGGTGAATTATGCCGGCACGACCCTCTCGGCAGGGCAGCAGCAGACCTTTACTTTTGTGGGAACCAACGGCTGCGATTCCCTGGTGGAGGTCACCGTGTCGGAAGTTCCGACCTTTTCGTCTGAGCTCGAATTGAGTACATGTCCCGGTGAGCCGGTCTTCTACGAGGGGGTAGCTTTGCAGGCCGGGGAGGAGCGCACCTTTGTCTTTGTCTCCAGCCTGGGTTGCGATTCTACCGTACAGGTTCGGGCAACGGCCTATCCGGAACTCAACCTCGCGGCCGATGCTGCGGAGAGTTGTCCGGGCCAGGCTACTGGCCGGATCATTGCCCAGGCTGATTCCGGAGCGCCCGGTCCGTTCACATTCCGCTTGGAAGCAGGTCCTCCTCAGGTGAGCAACGTTTTTGAGGGCTTGGCCTCCGGCTTGTATACGATCGAGGTGCAGGACGGGAATGGCTGCCAAAACGAAACCGAAGTAGCGGTTCCGGCCCGTCCTCCCCTGGACCTTTTCATTCCGCCCTATGCGTTCCCCTGTGATGTTGGGGAACTCGTGCTTCGGCCCCAGGTGGTTTCCGGAGGAGGCCCCGACCTGCGCTTCGAATGGATGGATGGCAGCGCAGCCCCCGAATACACTGCATTTGCCCCGGGTACCTATTCCCTGAGGGTGAGCAACTCCTGCGAGTCACAAGGGGTAGAGATTCCTGTTCCCCCGGACTACGGGAGCTATACGGAGGGCATTTTTGTGCCCAATGCCTTTTCGCCCAACGGCGACGGCCGAAACGACCTTTTCCAGGCCTTTACCGGCCCGGAGGTCCTGATCCAGGAGTTCGAACTGTTGGTTTTCGATCGCTGGGGCAATCTCATGATCCGTATCCAGGACCCCCAGGTGGGCTGGGACGGCACGCACCAGGGCAAGGCTATGGACCCGGCGGTATTCGTGTGGTGGCTCAGGGTCCGAATGATTGCCTGCGGGCAGGAAGTGCAGGTGGAAAAAAAGGGGGATGTCTTATTGGTGCGATAAACGCACTCAGGCCAGGCGGGAAGGCTTTTGGGTTTGATGCCGAAAGCTGTCGTAGCTGCGATCGGGAAACAAAAGGCTGCCGCCGATCACGGCCAGGGTGCTGGCCAGGCCGCCCCAGATCAGGGGCGGTGTGTCCGTGCCGAGTCCCTCGCACAACAGCCACATGGCCATACCGGCCAGCATACTGGCAAGTGCACCCCGGCGGCTGGCCCGCTTCCAGAACAAACCGGCAGTGAGCAGCACAAACAGGGATACCAGGCTCAGGGCCGAGGATTGGGCCACCAGCTCGTAAATGTTGGACCGCCACAAAGCCATGGCCACTGAGCAGACGGCCACAAAGACCACGCTCGCGCGCATGACCAACAGCAATTGATGGTCCTTGATCCAGGGAAAGCGGGGCTTAACGAGATTTTCGCCGATCACGGTGGCCGGTGCCAGTACCGCTCCGGACGTAGTGCTCAGAATAGCCGAGAGCAGGGCGCCGAAGAAAAAAACCTGCAGACCCAGGCTGCTGTGCTCCAGCACCAAACCCGGCAACGTGAGCTGCGGATCCCCGCTGCGGATCTCGGGATAGAGGACCATGCTGCACAGGCCGATGAATAGGGGCAGCATGCCTACGGTGAGGTACAGGAGCCCACCCAGGAAAGATGCCCCTGCTGCAGTCCGGCTGCTCCGGGCTGCCATTACGCGCTGGAAGACATCCTGCTGAGGAATGGAACCCAGGCCGATCGTGATCCAGGCTGCCAGGTAATGTATGCTGTCGTGCCAATTGGGCTCGGGAAAGAATCGGAAAAAATCCGGCCGGGTAGCTTGGCGCAGCGGTTCCCATCCGCCGGTCTTTTCCCAGAGCTGGGCGGCCAGGATCGCCAGGCCCAGTACGATGAGGACGGTCTGCACAAAATCCGTAACGGATACGGCCCACATACCGCCTATGTAGGTGTAAAATACGACCACCCCCGCACACAGCAGAACCCCCCAGAAAAAAGGGACACCCGCCACGGCCTGCAGCACAACGGCCATGGCCACCAACTGGGCGGCGATCCACCCGAAATAGGAGGGCACCATGAAAAGTGCCGAAATGAGTTCGGTACGCCGATCGAAGCGAATACGGAAAAAGTCGTTGAAGGTGAGCAGGTTGAGCCGGTACAGGGGACGGGCATAAAAAGCGCCCACGAGCAGCAGGCACAGTGCCGCTCCAAAGGGATCTTCGATCACGCCCAGCAGGCCGTGTGTCACAAACTCTGAAGAAGCCCCGAGAATGGTCTCCGAACCGAACCAGGTGGCGAAAAGAGCCGAACCGGCCACTACCAGGGGCAACTGCCGCCCGGCCATCACGAAATCCGTGGTGTTCTTCACCCGGCGAGACGCCCACCAGCCGATGGCCAGGTTGATGGACAGGTAGAGCAGGATAAAAGCAAGTAACATGGTCGAAAGCTACGACTTCCAGGTATTCGAATCAGCACGAATCCGCAGGTATGCCCTGCCCTGGAAAGGAGGGGTTATTCCTCCTAAGAGCCGTATGCCCACCTTGCATGAGCTCAAAATAATATTTGTTTTCTATCCTTTATCCCACATTGCGTTTTGTCAGCTTTCCGCAAAAGCGGGTCTGCCAAAAGTCATTGGTGCGCAAGAAAATCGGACAGGTTGCACCCCTTTGACGTTTTGTTGAACCCTATTTACAGATCAGTGACATTGAGGCAAAGCACCCAAATTATTTTTGTAAGAGTCTGTAATTACTATGCTTCAGCCATACAAAATACTCACGGTCACCCACAAGCGCGTCAACCTCAAGCGTATTGGCGATTACGTGGTGAAAAGCGACTTTGTTCAAGATCGTTTGAACGAATTGAAAGATCAGTTCGGCTTTTCGGAGTTGCTGTATGTAGCCACCTGCAACCGGGTGCTCTACCTGTTCACCTCCGATGTGCCGATCGAGGAAGGGTTTATGCTGCAATTCTTCCAAGCGGTCAATCCTCAGCTTCCGGTCACCACGGCAGAAGAATTGACGGAGATCGTTCAGGCCTATGAGGGACGCGATGCGCTGGCCCATCTTTTCGAGGTAGCTGCCTCCATGGATTCGCTGGTTATCGGCGAGCGGCAGATCCTGCGTCAGTTGCGGGAAAGCTTCGAGCAATGTGAACAATGGGGCTTGACGGGGAACTACCTTCGCCTGGCCGTCAATCAAGCCGTTCGGTCGGCCAAGGATGTGTATGCCAAGACGCGCATTGGCGACAAGCCCGTATCGGTGGTTTCCCTGGCCATTCAGAAAATGTTGAAGCACCACCTGCCCAAGGACGCCCGCATCCTGCTCATCGGAGCCGGACAGACCAACACCCTGGCTGCCAAGTTCTTGGTCAAGCACCACTTCGA
The DNA here is from genome assembly GCA_964595955.1 of uncultured Saprospiraceae bacterium. Classification (GTDB taxonomy): domain Bacteria; phylum Bacteroidota; class Bacteroidia; order Chitinophagales; family Saprospiraceae; genus JAJDFU01. Next base: position 5,809 of record CAZQSF010000086.1, on the reverse strand, counting down.
GCGGGTCACGGTCTTCAACCGCAGTCTGCCGCGAGCCCGGCAGCTGGCTCAACTGGTGAACGGACGGGCCTTCACTCTCGACGAATTGGAAACCTATTCCGAAGGCTTCGATGCCATGATCGTATGTACAGCGTCCAAGGAGCCGCTCATCACACCGCAGTTGTATCGCTCCTTGCTGGCCGGTGAAACCGACTCCAAGATCGTCGTCGATCTGGCCATTCCGCACAATGTAGCGCACGAGCTTACCGAGCAGTCTGAGGTAGAGTACATTGAGATCGAGGGCTTGCGCCACCTGGCCAAGGAAAATCTCGCCTTTCGCGAACAGGAGGTACAGCGGGCTCGCCACAACCTGCAAGCTTTTCTGGACGAATTCCCCTCCTTGCTGCAGCAGCGCAAGATCGAACTGGCCATGCGGCAGGTGCCGCAGGAAATCAAAGCCGTGCGCGCACACACGCTCAACGAGGTCTTCCGCAAGGAGGTGGAAACCCTGGATGAGAATACGCGCGAATTGGTAGATCGCATGCTCGCCTACATGGAGAAAAAATGCATCGGCATTCCCATGCGAGCGGCCCGCGAAGCTGCGCTGGATCGCTAGAATCCCTTTCCCTCCCGAACTTTTTACCGCCTTCTTTTCGTTTTGCTTTTGCGAAGAGTTGCTTCTGCATACTTCTTCGTCTTAAGAAAAAACAGACTATGCGTTTTCTCTTTCTTCTGATTTTATCAGGCTGGGCCGTGTCGGGGCATGCCCAATTTAACGGCTATACGAAAATTGACGGGCGGTATCTGCCCTACACCATCAGCGACTGTGGCGACACACTGCTGATCGCCAACCTGGACGACGTGACCTATACCGAGCCGCGCATGTTCGACAATGAGGCCGACCGCCAGCTTTACCGCAAATACAAGCGCTATGCCCTGAAAGTATACCCCTACGCGCTGGAAGCCATTCAGTTGTACAAAGAGCTGGATGTAGCTACGCAGGATTACGCCCCTCGCCATCGCCAGAAGTACACCAATGCCCTGCACCGGGAATTGAAGGACGACTTCACGGACAAACTCAAAAAACTGACCAAGACGCAAGGGATGATCCTCATCAAGATGATCGAGCGGGAGCTGGACACCGCTATCTATTTCGTCATCAAGGACCTCAAGAGCGGATTCACGGCCACCTACTGGAGTACGCTGGCCTCCTTTTACGGCCACAAGCTGCGCGACGGCTATGTGGTGGGCGAAGACCCCATCCTGGACATGGTGCTCGACGACCTGGACGTTTCCTACCAGGTTCCGGAAACCTTTGTGAGCCACTTCGAGGAAGGCGAGCCCTTCCGCGTGAAGAAAAAGTGGAAGCGCAAGAAGAAACGCAACAAGGTCAGGCGACTGGTGAATGAATTTCTGGGTGGGGCCGAGGAAGAGATCGAAGAAGAATTTGACGGGGAATTCATTGAAGAACCCGATAAATAGCCGCTCATTGCCCTATCTTGGAGAAAAGCATTGTCCTTCATGGCGCTTTCTCCGGCTCACCTCCGCGAACTTCAGAAAAACCTCCGCGGCCGCCTGCATGTCGACGACCTTCACCGGCGCATCTACGCCACCGATGCCTCGGTGTACCGCGAGTTGCCGCTGGGGGTAGCCTATCCGAAAGACGAAGCCGACTTACAGACCCTGGTAAGATTTGCCGACTTGTATGGCATCCCACTCATCCCCCGGGCCGGTGGCACCTCCTTGGCCGGCCAGTGCGTGGGCGCCGGTCTGGTCGTGGACACCTCCCGCCACCTCAACCGCATCCTGGACCTGGATGTCGAACGGCGGCTCGTTCGCCTGCAGCCGGGCGTGATCCGCGACGAGCTCAACCGCTTTCTGCGTCCTCACGGTCTTTTCTTCGGGCCGAACACCTCTACGGCCAACCGCGCCATGATCGGCGGCATGGTGGGCAACAACTCCTGCGGCAGCACCTCCATCGTGTACGGCAGCACCCGCGAGCACACCCGCGCATTGCGCTGCGTGCTCAGCGACGGCAGTCTGGCCGCCTTCGGTCCGTTGGATTCGGTGGAGGTGGTCAAAAAAACGCACGGCCAGGGCCTGGAAGCGGCGCTGTACCGCCAGCTGTTGGGCGAGTTGGGCCAGCCGGCCGTACAACAACGCATACGCGATGCCTTTCCCCGGCCCGAAGTAAGCCGCCGCAATACCGGTTATGCCGTGGATCAACTGCTGCCGCTGCAGCCCTTCAGGCCGGACGGCCCGCCCTTCAACTTCTGCAAACTGCTCTGCGGTTCGGAAGGCACCCTGGCCCTCACCAGCGAGATCGCCCTGGAGCTGGACCCCCTGCCCGAACCGGAGTTGGTGCTGCTGTGCGCCCATTTCGAAAGCGTGCACGCAGCCCTGGAGGCCACCCTGCTGGCCATGGAGCAGCAGCCCAGCGCCTGCGAGCTGATGGACCGGATCGTGCTCGACTGCACGCGAGACAATCTGCTGTACCAGCGCCATCGCTTTTTCCTGGAGGGTGAGCCCGCGGCCGTGCTGGTGGTAGAATTCCGGGGCCCTACAGCCGAAGAGGCCCGGAACAAAGCCCGGACCTGCGCCCAGCGCCTGCGCACCGCCGGGCTGGGCTATGCCTACCCCCTCGTTGGCCGGGAGAAGGCCGGCCGGGTCTGGGACCTGCGCAAGGCCGGCCTGGGCCTGCTGGCCAATGTGCCCGGCGACGCCAAGCCCGTGGCCTGTATTGAGGATACGGCCGTAGCGCTCGAGGACCTGCCGGCCTACATCCGCGAATTTGAGCAGCTGATGGATCACTACGGTCAGCAGGCCGTGTACTACGCCCATGCAGGGGCCGGCGAGCTGCACCTGCGCCCCATGCTCAATCTGAAGACCAGGCGCGACCGGCAGCTCTTTTACGAGATCACCCGTTCGGTGGCCGGGCTGGTGAGGAAATACCGCGGCTCTCTCTCCGGAGAGCACGGCGACGGGCGGGTGCGGGCGGAGTTCATTCCCCTGATGCTGGGCCGGGCGAACTACGAACTGCTGCGCCGCATCAAGGCCGCCTGGGATCCCAAAGGCATCCTCAATCCCGGCAAGATCGTGGATCCCGCACCCATGCAGGAGCACTTGCGCTACGAGGAGGATCAGCCCACGCCCCGGTTTGACACGATACTGGACTTTTCCGATACCGGCGGTATCCTGCGCCTGGCCGAAAAGTGCAACGGCTCGGGCGACTGTCGCAAGCTGCATACGGCCGGCGGCACCATGTGCCCCAGCTACCACGCCACCCGCAATGAAAAAGACACCACCCGCGCCCGCGCCAACGCCCTGCGCGAATACCTCACTCAAAACGAGCCGCCCAATCCCTTCGACCAGGAGGAACTCAGGGAGGTGCTCGACCTCTGCCTGAGCTGTAAGGGCTGCACGGCCGAATGCCCCTCAAATGTGGACATGACCACCCTGAAAGCGGAGTTTACCTATCAATACCAAAGAACGCATGGGGTACCCCTGCGCCACCGGCTGTTTGCCTCCATCGGGGAGGTGAACCGCCGGGCTGCCCGCTATCCCGGGCTCAGCAACTTCCTCCTGAGCGGCCTGCCAGGCGCTGTGGGTAAGGCCGTACTGGGCGTGGCCCAAAAGCGATCCCTACCCCGGGTGCACGAGCCTCTGATGCGCTGGTGGGAAATCCGGCGGGATGAACTCCGGCCGGCCGCCCCGGCCAAGGGCCGCGTACTATTGTATGTGGACGAGTTCACCAACTACAACGACGGCCGGGTTGGCCGGGCAGCTGTACGGCTGCTGCATTCCCTGGGCTATGCGGTGGAGTTGCACGCGCCGGCCTCCAGCGGGCGGGCGCATTTGTCCAAGGGCCTGCTGGAAGAAGCCCGCACCGCAGCGGAGGCCAATGTGCGGCACTTTCATCCCCTGGCAAAGGAAGACAGCCCGGTGGTGGGTCTGGAGCCCTCGGCCATCCTGGGCTTTCGGGACGAATTTCCGCGCCTGCTGCGGGGCGACCTGCAGCAGCAGGCCCGCGAACTCGCACCCCATACGCTCTTGCTGGAGGAATTCCTGGCCCGCGAGGCGCGGGCCGGCCGCATCGGGCCGCAGCACTTTACCGGCCGCCGCCGCACCGTGCTCCTGCACGGCCACTGCCATCAGAAGGCCCTGTCCGATCTGGAGGATGCCGTATGGGCACTCAGCCTGCCGCCCAACTACCATGTGGAGGTCATTCCGGCCGGCTGCTGCGGCATGGCCGGCTCCTTCGGCTACGAAAAAGAGCACTACGCCCTCAGCATGCAGATCGGTGAACTGGTCCTCTTCCCGGCCGTTCGCCGTGCCGTGCCCGGCACCCTGCTGGCCGCCCCCGGCACCAGCTGCCGCCACCAGATCCGGGACGGCACCCGGCGCTCCGCCCTGCACCCGGCGGAGTTGTTGTGGCGGGCGAGGCGGAAGGGCTAGCCCCATTAACCCCTTTTTCCCTGCACCGACTTCACGCAAGGAGTTGCCTTTGCAAACAAAAAACTACTCCCACACCTCCTCCAGCGTATCCCGGAAGAGCTGATCGAGCCGGCCGGTGTCCGGCTGGGCGAGGCGGCCATAGGTTTTGACCAGGGCGTTGAAGTGGTCGAGCTGCTGCTCCACGAAGGTGTTGATAACGGGGATGCGGGGTTCGACATCCAACTCCTCGCCCCGGCGCTTGCGGGCCAGCAGCTGATCGATCGCCGCTTTCAGCTCGCCTGCCTCCACCTGGCTGTTCAGCAGCGTCTCGAATGCCATGGGCGGCATGGTGCCGTTGCGCTCGATCCACCGGCAGGCCAGCAACGGCCGCAATACGTAGAAGTACTTCTTGACCCGCACCTCTTCCGTGCGCAGGTACTGCCGGTAGTTGCCGCCGGCCATGTGCAGGTAGTGGTAGAGGCAGGATTTGGGGTTGAAGTAGCGCGCCATCAGCTGCCACATCTGTTGGGCGGTCGAAAAGGGCTCGGCATACACGATGGGGCTGTGCAGCCACTCCAGCAGGGGCGGATTGGACTTGCGAAACAGCCGCAGGGCTTTGCGCAGCTCCCAGCCGGCCAGGTCGATCTTCCCGGGGCGCATGTCCTCCAGGTTGTCGCGCTTCTCGTCGATGGCCAGGTACCAATCCACCGGGTGCACGTACAGAAAGCGCACGTCCCAATCGCTGTCCGTAGAGGCGAAGCCCCAGGCGCGGCTGCCCGACTCAACAGCGTAGAGGATGTGAATGTCGTGTGCCTGCTCCAGGCGCGCCAATTCGCTCCGGATCGTTTCTTCTTGCATGACCGAAAAGCACGTTTTTCTTTAGGCTCTAAATTCTCCCTGCGCCGGGAAGGTTCCCCTCAGCCCGTTTCCTGCTCTTCCGTCATCTGCCGGAGCAGCTGCTGGAATCGGGCTTCGTCCCGGATGCTGTCGAGGTTGCTGTCGTTCTCGTACCAGCCTTTCAGGGTCAGGCCGGCACGGTAAGAGGCTTGCAGGCAGTTCAGGGCTTCCTCCTTCATGCCCAGCAAGGCGTAGATGCAGCCGGCGTTGTACAGCAGCATGGAGTCGCCGGGGTCGAGCGAGAGGGCCCGCTGCAGCAGGCGAAGGCTCTTTTCGCGCTGGTCCAGGAAAACCAGGGCATTAGCAGCCATGTACAGGGCCCGGGTATCGACGGGATTGAACTCCAGGAAGCGCTCGGCTATGGCCGCCCCGCGTCGGCGCAGGGCGCGCGCCAGCTCGGTACTGCCCAGGTCGGCATAGGTCTGTGCGGCGAGCAAGATAGACTGATAGTCCTCCGGTTCCACGCGATTGGCCTGCTCGAACAGACGGGCCGCCTTGT
>CAZQSF010000085.1:0-17337 GCA_964595955.1 uncultured Saprospiraceae bacterium | reverse complement strand
ATTTTTAACGAAGAGTAGGCGAAAAAGAGGCGGGTTTCATGCGTCATTCTCATTTAAAAATGGTATAGGAACCATTTTTTCCACAAAATCCTGTAAAATGCCTGTTGCATGACCTCTGCGAAAGAAAAATGGCTGGAAACCGGCTACGAGCAGTTTGCCATCCCTCGGGCCCGACAAGCTCAGCATCAACCGGCTGAGCAAAGCAGTTGGTCTGTCCCGCGCATCCTTCTACCATCATTTCGGCGATATCGAAGGCTTTATTGAAGCCCTGTTAGCCCAGCATTGGCGGATCTGTCAGGAGTTCGACCAGGCGGGCAGGAAACGGTGCCGGGCCCTGTTTCCCGACCTCTACCTTCTCCTGGCGGCCTATCCCGTTCCCCTCCGTTTCCACCTCCGGTTGTTTCATCACCGCAGCGTGCCCGCTTACCATTACCTGTTCACCAAAGCCTACACCGCCTCGTCCCGGGCTTTTGTCCTGCAGCTGTTCGCCGAACATTGCGGACTGAGCCCCGACCGGGAGGAAGTTTATCACCTTTGGCTGGCCCTAACGGAGTCCTGGTACTCGAGACTGGACCCGGAGGATCTGTCCGCGGATACCCTGGAGCAACATGCCCGGGATATCCTCAAAACCCTGTTCCGTTTCATGGAGTCCAAGCTCTTTCTGGCGCTCCAAACCTGACCGGTCCGGCTGCCGGCTCCATTGTACAGGCTTGTCTAGCAATAAATCGCATTCCTGCTTACTTTGCAAAGCGCGAGAGGGGTGCCTCGGCCCGGAGGCAATAAAAAGGAGCCCGGTCGCGGTGAATTGATCCATCATTCCGCTTGAAAAATAAAAAAAATTACAATCTGTTTTATTTTTCAGGCGCACATTCCCGCTTTCAAGAACGACCAAGGCTGAGCTGTGGGAATGGCGATGTGGATGCCGTTGCAATGAAAACACCGCTTCCAATGGGTGTAAATATCCGCATCGTACCCATGTGTAAACGGTGTTGCGTTTCCGCAGCCTTGCTGGTGCACTAAAACGATAGAGGCGCGATGCAGTGCGGCAGGTGCACGTTCGCCGCAGATTGGAATGGCAACCGGCTTACATACCGGTCATTGGCCCCGGGAAAAGAACGTTTAACGGGGCTGGAAGTCGAAAAACTCGAAATCACAATACTATGAAACGTGTTTTTACCTTATTTCTGAGCCTGGCCCTGCTGGCTCTCGCGGTTTCCTGCTCGAACGGACCCGAGGGTTCAGCCGGACAAAAGGGAAATGCCATTCCCTATCCCAATGCCGAATGGAAAGGGGTACAGGGCAAAACCCTGGACGAATCCAAACCCGACTTTATCGGGCAGCCCAAAGCGCCGGAAGGGGCGCCCAATGTGCTGGTCATCATGCTGGATGATGCCGGGTATTCAAGTGCAACCTCATACGGAGGCATCATGCGTACGCCCGCTTTCGACCGCATCGGGGATGAAGGGATCCGGTACACCCATATGTCGGTAGCTGCCGTCTGTTCGCCGACCCGGGCTTCTCTGCTGACCGGCTATAATATCCACGAGGTAGGAACAGGGATCATTTCCGAGTTTGCTACCGGGTATCCGGGGGTACAATTCACAGATTGATTATACCACACCTTCCATTGCCAAGATCCTGACCGATAATGGGTATGCCACCGCAGCCTTCGGCAAATGGCACAATACCCCCATGGAAGAGGTCTCCCCGGCCGGTCCGTTCGAGAGCTGGCCCACCGGGATATGGGGCTTTGAGTATTTCTGGGGATTCCTGGGCGGCGAGACCAACCAGTTCCACCCTCTGCTGTACGAAAACACGACCCCCATTGAAACCCCGAAAACCAATGCGGATGGATCAACATTTCATATATCCCATGGCATGGCCGACCAGGCCATCAAATGGCTCGACAATTGGAAAGGCCTGCGGGAAGCCCCCTTCTTTATGTACTATACGCCGGGGGCTGTCCATGCTCCCATCCAGGTACCTGAGGAATGGCGGGATAAGTACAAAGGACAATTTGACGAGGGATGGCATGCGCACCGGGCGCAACTGCTGGAGCGCCAGAAAAAGCTGGGACTGGTTCCGGAGGATGCGGAAATGGTCGACTGGCCGGAGGTCATTCCCCAATGGGATTCCTTCAGCGAAGAAGGGCAGGAATACCTGGCGCGCCAGATGGAGGTCAATGCCGCTTTCCTGGAACATGTCGATCATCACATCGGGCGGGTCATCGACCATATCGAGGAACTGGGTGAACTGGACAATATCCTGGTGATCTACCTCACGGCCGATAACGGCTGCACCGCAGAAGGAACACCCACGGGTACCTTCTCCGAACTCTTGATGCAGAACGGGTTCCCGCCGCTTACCATGGAACAGCAGCTGGAAAAACTGGAAGAGTTCGGGGGTCTGGAGGCATGGGGCGGGCCTCATCTTGCCAACCACTATTCTGTGGCATGGGCATATGCATCTACCACCCCCTTCCAGTGGACCAAACAGATGGCGTCCCATTTTGGAGGGACCATGTCTGCTACGGCCGTACGTTATCCCAAAGCGATCAAGGCCAGAGGAGAATGGCGCAGGCAGTTCCAGAATGTGACCGATCTCGTGCCCACCATACTGGAAGTTACCGGAGTGCCCGCACCCGATTATGTGAACGGCCAGAAACGGAAGACGTATCCCGGCAAGTCCCTTACCTATGCCTGGAACGACCCGGATGCCAAGACCAATTATCCCACCCAGTATTTTGAAATGCTGGGTTTCATGGGCTTGTATCATGATGGTTGGACACTTGCCGGGAAACCGTATCGCATTCCATGGTCATTGGATCCTGAAGCCATGGCAAATTTCAACCCGCTGAAAACTGAATGGGAATTGTATAATATTGAAGAGGATCCGATACAGCAAGTGAACGTAGCCGATCAATACCCGGAAAAAGTAAAAGAGCTGGAGCAATTATTCTGGGAAGAAGCGGAGAAATACGATGTGTACCCCGTAGGTGGTTCTTTGGGAAGAATGCTGCAACCCGAATCCAATCTGCAGCGGGCGGCCAAAAAACACTGGGAGTTGACACCAAATGTGTACCGGGTTCCCGAACTGGCCGGCCCTGAAATTAAATCCACCAATTATGAGGTGAATGCCTACATCACCGCCGATGAGAACACCCAGGGGGTGATCTACGCCGTGGGCGAGCACCTCGGCGGGCAGGCGCTTTTCATCAAGGACGGAAAACTGCGGTACAGCTATTCTACCCTTGGCCTGTACTGGCACGATTTCAACGGCGACGTGAAGATCCCCTATGGCGATGTAAAGATCACCCTGAAGCATACCATGAAGGAACCCGTGCTGAACGGCCCTTCCACCGTCGAATTGTTCATCAACGACAAAAAGGTGGGCGAAATGGACATCAAAGCCACCGTCTATGGTTCGTATACCGGCCACGAGACCTTCGACATCGGCCGGGATGAAGGCATGCCCGTGAACGAAGAGTATGCCGATATGGGTAAATTCAAGTTTACCGAAGGCCAATTGCACAAGGTGGTATTTGATATCAAGAATCCGGACGATCAGGAGTTGAGTGCTTCCGAGTTCACCGATGTGGATTAAATACAATATCGAAGGTATGGTAGGGTGCGTTTGAGTGGGGTGGTTGCATACGGGAACACGCCTTCAATACTTTTGAGATTGTACTTAGAGATGCTATGTTTAGTACTCAAACAAGCCCTTAACTCCTTAGCTTAGGGTCTTCGATGCTGACATCCGAAGGATCGTCAGCCCTTTGGCCGGAAAGTTCACCGAAATTTCCGGCTTCCGGGTAGAGCTACCGGGCAACCGGTGGCTCTACCCGGAACTTTACTTTGCCTCGCCTGTTGAACGCCAAAAGAGATCGCAGCATGGAGCAGCATGAGCACTACGAGAGCAACGAACTCATTGACCGGCTTCCGGATCACCTCAAGCAGTTCATCAAACCCCAGCACTATGCCGATTATTCTCCGGTCGACCAGGCTGTCTGGCGGTATGTGATGCGCAAGAATGTGCAGTACCTGGCCCGGGTGGCTCATGCGTCCTACCTGGACGGCCTGAAGCAGACCGGTATCGAGATCGACCGCATCCCCAGCATGTACGGGATGAACCGGATCCTCAAGGAGATCGGCTGGGCAGCCGTCGCCGTAGACGGCTTCATCCCGCCCAATGCCTTCATGGAGTTTCAGGCGCACAAGGTTCTGGTGATCGCCTCCGATATCCGGCAGGTACAGAATCTCGAATACACTCCGGCGCCGGATATCATTCACGAAGCCGCCGGGCACGCCCCCATCATCGCCAATCCGGACTACGCGGAATACCTCCGGCGCCTCGGAGCGATCGGCGCCAAGGCCATCTTGTCCCGCTACGATATCGATTTGTACGAAGCCGTCCGAAAGCTTTCCATCCTCAAAGAGGCCAAAGGGGTGGATCCGGCCGAGATCCGGGAAGCCGAAGAAGAGGTAGCCCGGCTTCAGCATACCGAGGTGGAGCCCTCCGAGATGGCCCAGATCCGAAACCTCCAGTGGTGGACCGTTGAGTACGGTCTGATCGGCGACCTGGAAAATCCCAGGATCTACGGAGCCGGACTGCTTTCCTCCATCGGGGAGAGCAAGTCCTGTATGCGGCCGGAGGTGAAAAAGATCCCCTATTCCCTGGAAGCCGCCATGCAGGGGTTCGACATCACCCAGACCCAGCCGCAGCTGTACGTCACGCCCGACTTTGCCTACCTCATGGAAGTCCTGGAGTCCTTTGCCAATGGATTGAGCTTGCGCAAGGGCGGAGCCCGGGGCGTGCAAAAGCTGGTGGATTCGGGCAGGGTCGGCACGATCGAACTGAATACCGGCCTGCAGGTATCCGGGCAATTCACCCGCACCATACTCAACGAGGACCGCGAGGTGATCTTCTTCCAGACCGAAGGACCGACAGCTCTGGCCTACCGCGAACAGGAGCTGATCGGCCATGGCATCGGCCGGCATGCGAACGGGTTCTGTTCTCCCCTGGGCCGCCTCAGAAACATCAACCTGGCCATCGAGGATATGGGCCCCTACGACCTCAAGGCCTACAACTTCCACGACGGCAAGCATTTGTCCTTCGCCTTTGAAAGCGGGATAAACGTGGAAGGGCTCAACATCACGGGCATCCGCAATATCCAGGGGAAGCTGATGCTGATCGAGCTCCGGGATTGTACGGTCACCTACCGGGATGAGGTCCTGTTTGAGCCCTCCCGCGGCACCTTTTGCATGGCGGTCGGGAGCGAAATCGTTTCGGCCTATGCCGGTGCGGCCGACCACCGTTCTTTTCCCAACCTGTACGCGGTTTCGAAAACCGTGACCCGGAAAACTTCCCGCTCGCCCGCCACCCTGGAGCTGGAGGAAAAATACCGGCAGGTGCGGGTAGTCCGGGAATCCGGTGGCAAGGACGACAACCGGCTTCGTGAGATCTTCGAATGGGTGGAAAGGGAAGCCCCGGAGGAATGGCTGCTGCTGCTGGAACTCTTCGAAGGCGCACGCGAAGATGCCCTCCGCAACGAGGTACACCGCTTCATGGAAGCCCTGGCGCTCAAGCGACCGGACCTGGCAACCCTGATCCGGGAGGGCCTGGATAGGGTGGAGCGAAGCGCCGGACAGGCGGTTTAGTACAGCCGGGAAGAGGATGTCACCTTGGCAGGGGGCTTCCCTGATCTCTTGTTTTTACTTGCTACGGCACGGACTGAGAGCAGAGCCGGCTCAGAGCCTGACGAGCTGCGCTTCCTCAGGAGGAACACCCCGCCCTGACCGAAGCATCCTGTTCCGCATCTCGTTTTCTCCGGTTCTGCTCTACGTATTGAAAAGCAAAACCCTGAACGCATTCCGGAACGCGTTCCTCCGGGCAGATGCTACTGTCCCACTTATCTGGTACAGCTTCAGGCGAGCTTTCCCAATCCCCTTTGTGGAACAAGCTGTACCTTGGAGGCGTGTGCAGGCCTTGCCGTGCCATCGCAGCCTGAACAGGATAGCCTATGACCCAACCCGGATGACAGCCTGTGAAGTCCGTTGGAAAGTTCAGAAATTATATGTCGCTGGAGTGATGAGTATACGGATGATAGGCTCAGTCAAAATAATCTTCGTATTTTGTGATAGTATCAAATGATAGTATCATGACTCCTCCTTACGACATCACTAATGCTATCCTCAAGCTTATCACCGCTATTGCTGAAAAGATTGGGGAGGTAAATGCTAATTACCTAAACAGGCCATCTCCAGAATTAAGAAAGCGGAACAGAGTTAAAACCATCAAAGCATCGCTGGAAATTGAGGGCAATACCTTATCAGAAGATCAAATAACCGCTATCCTTGAAAATAAAAGAGTTATTGGCCCGAAAAAAGATATCCTCGAAGTTGTTAATGCGATTGAAGTTTATGAAAAACTTCCTCAGCTTAAACCAGGCTCATTAAAGTCCTTTCTTAACGCTCATAAACTCCTAATGAAAGGACTTATTGATTCTCCTGGTAAATTAAGAACCAAACCAGTTGGAATCTTCAAAGGGGATCAAGTATCGCATATTGCACCACCACCGGATAAATTGGATTATTTAATGAAGGAGCTTTTTGAATACTTCAAAAATTCAGATGATCCAGTATTTATAAAAAGTTGCGTGATCCATTATGAAATAGAATTCATTCACCCATTTATGGATGGAAATGGAAGAATGGGCAGGCTTTGGCAGACTCTAATACTAATGAAGGAGTATCCACTATTTGAACACCTGCCCTTTGAAACGATTATCAAAGAAAGGCAAGATAAATACTATCGCGTACTTGAAGTTTCAGATAAAGAAGGGAAGTCAACCAAGTTCATCGAGTTTATTTTGCAGGCAATAAATGAATCGCTTGACGAGCTTTTAACTTTGCAGAACAGATTAAATACACCCAGGGACAGAATTGATTATTTCATTGAGGTTTTTAAAGAAAAGTGTTTCTCAAGGAAAGATTATTTGAATATTTTTAAGGATATTTCTACTGCAACTGCAAGCCGAGATCTAAAATATGGCGTTCAAAACAACCTTTTTGTTAAAGAGGGAAGAAAAAGAAATACAATTTATCAAATTAAAGAGCAAGAACGCTGACCCTAACAAAATGTATATCGTTCATGCCGCCTAAACGGCGCTACGCCGTATACACCAACATACGGAATAAAACCAAGCGAACGCAAGCGAAAAAATATGAGAACGAGAATTCGAATCGGTCCTTTTACCTTTGGGCGCAGCGGCATCCGGTTTAGCCCCTGGCGAAGAGGTACGGGCTTTTCCATACCCTTATTCAAGCGGAATGCGCGATCTTTTGGAAAAGTGAAGCTCGGGATGTTCAGCTTCTTTTTTCAAAGCAGGTCCGGGAGAAGGACCTCAAAACCTGTGCCGGAAAACGTAAAAGAGATCCGAAGGGTTCACCGGCAAGCATACAAGCCCTGGACGACCGAGGCTGACGAAAAACTTGTGTACCTGTTTCGTCAGGGAAAGACAGTTGACGAGCTAAGCGAAATTTTCGGGAGAACAAAGGGGGCAATTCGTTCCCGGATAAACAAGCTCCTGTTGCAATAAATTCCAGCCGCTGAATAGGCGTGAAAATAATCCTGAATTTTTAAGGCCAACTTATTCTTGTACAATTTTCAGGATAACCCACTCGGCCGGGGCCGCTTCCGGGGCCTTCTTCGGTTGAGCGAAGTTGTATCCTCCGGTTTGCTTATCCTGTATGTTGAAAAACCAACGCATGCAAACCGGAACCATCTATTCCCGGGGGATCCTGGCGATCAGCCTGCTGGCCCTGCTGACCATAGCGGCCTATCTCATTTACGTCTTCGGCATAAAGGGATTTCCCGATTTGTACAGCCCGGAAGAAAGGCGGGCGGAGTACGCGAATATCTTCAGTCACTTGCCGGCTGTACTGCCGGCACTGCTGGGCCTGTACCTCCACAACAAACCCTGGGTCACCCGCCTGGACTGGATCGGATATATCATCTACCTGGTGTTGGTGCTGCTCAGTTACTCCAGCATATGGTGGTCCGACGATGCGCTGGAGGCCGGCCTGATGTTCGTGCTGCTCATGCCCTACTGCCTGCTGATGTCGATCTACCTGATCTATCGGATGATCGCCCGGGGCCGGGCACCGGCCGCATAGCGGATGGACAGAGGCCCCGGGCTGCTGAAGACCGGCAACCGCGATCAAAATGCCGGAAGTCATGTGCCGCCCAGGCGAAGTATCGCGAGCTCAATGCGAACGAACCCGAGGCGAACCGCTTCGATGCCAACCAGCTCGACAAGCTGGGTTTGGCCCTGTTGCGCGAGGGAATAGCGGATCAGGCTGCCGCCATGTTGCAGCTTAATCTCGAAGCGTATCCGGATTATGCTCGCGGGTATCACCACCTGGGGGAATGCCTATGCACCGCTGGAAAAGGACGAAGAAGCCCAGCGGGCTTACCGCCGAGCTCGCCGGCTGGGCTATGTAGAGGGAGCACCGACGCTCGACGACCTTCGGCAAGACTGAGGTCAGGGGAAGACGGGGTGCGGGACACCCTGGCACTGCGGTTTGATCCATGCCCGGGATCACCCATGGGTAGCCAGGCCGGGTATGAACCTTGCATAAGTTTTCCTCTTGCAACCTGGCTTGCGAGGCCGAGATTATTTACCTATGTTTATTCCGTAGATCGAGCCATGGGAGCAGCCTGCCGATGAGCCTAGCCGAGGCAAAGGGAGGGGCTTACATTCCAAAATTGCAGCTGAAAAGAAGGGTTTATATCTGAAAGAGTACTTATTCCTATTTGCAGGAAGTGGGGGTGCATTGGCAGATCGATCCGATATGAACCTTACTTCAATCCCTTGTGGGCTGCCGAACGCACTGTGGCATTGGGCTTTCGCATCCAGACCTGTGTTCAGGACGCGCCGCCGCTTGCATTGTAGAGGGTGTAGGTTGTACCGAATAGTTTTTTTGGATTACCTGGTTAATAAATTATCTGACATGAGCATTAGAACTACAATCCGGAAAATGACGCCCGGGTTTATCAAATCCATGGTCAAAGGGAGCCGGCTTGAAAAGGAAAGCAAGGCTTTGAACGCACTGGCCAGCCAGCCGTGTGACACCCATATGCTTCTGGCATCACGGTTAGTAAATGTCCCTGCTATTTTTCAGTCTGAGTCTATTCATGACTCCTGGAATCAGGTAAAGGGAAAAATTGAGGCGTTTGACGTTCCGGATTTTACCGGTGGGGTAAATCCTGGCGACCGAAGGGCTATCTTTTACCTGATTCGCCACTTCCAGCCCCGGTCTGTATTGGAAATCGGGACCCATATTGGAGCTTCGACGATCAACATTGCTTCAGCGCTGGATCTGAACCGGTCCAACGGCAGCGACGCGCCCTTCCTGAAAACGGTGGATATTAAAGATGTGAATTCGGCTTCGGAAAAGCCTTGGTTAAAATTTGGGGCCAAGAAGTCTCCTTTGGAAATGATTCAAAGCTTAGGTTACGAGGAGTATGTTGAGTTCGTGACAGACTCTTCTTTCGACTATTTCGAGAAAAATCAAGAAACCTTTGATTTTATTTTTCTCGATGGTGATCACTCCGCCAAAACCGTCTATCGGGAAGTGCCCATTGCTCTTAAACGGCTTAACAAGAACGGCCTAATCCTACTGCATGATTACTTTCCTGATGGATTGCCCTTATGGTCTAACAAGTCAGTCATTCCCGGCCCCTACCTGGCCACAGAGCGCCACATTCGAGAGGGAGCAGATATCACCGTGATTCCCCTTGGAGATTTGCCATGGGCTACGAAGCTGGATTCGAATAAAACCTCCCTGGCTCTGTTGCTGAAAAAGGGGGAATGATTTAACGGGTCCCTTTCGGCATGCAAACCTTGAACCGCTCTGCCTAATAGTGTAGTATGCCGGACCGCCATATCCAACCCCCGTGAACCTAAGAAGCTTTCGATGAAAGTAAACAAAATGGTATTTAGAGCTGCTACTGCAACCATCAAGCGTAATCCCATGCTTTTTCGCTTATGGTATGAATTGTACCGCAAGAACACAGGGGTTCCTATAACTTGGTTTAGCCCGGCTACAGAACTTTACATCGATGGCTACCCCAGAAGTGGCAATACTTTTGCACAATTTCTCATTCAAAATCTTTGGCCCGAATTGCATGTCGTTCACCATTTTCATGCGATCGCGCCTATAAAAATTGCCCTGGATAAGGGAATCCCGGTGTTCATTTTAATTCGGGAACCGCGTCAAGCGATTGCCTCCAATTATCTAAAGCAATTTGCTATGCAAGGTTATAGCTCTTTCGCAGAGGTGCCTTTTAACAGATCCCTGTTGGTGTCCCTTGCTCAGATTTATCGGGATTACTATGCCTTTGCTTCCGAATATGTTGACCGGATCAACCTCATTCAATTCGAGGAGTTGGTCGGCGAGCCTGTGCGCGTTATGAATTCGATCAATAAGCTCGTGTCGGTAAACCAGAAGCGATCTGAGAGTGAATTGACCGACATTGTTCACCGCATAAAGGACGAAAACTTCGGCTCGAAGGATGCCCTGGGAAGCAGTAGGCCCAGTAAAGAGAAAAACGCAGCCAAAGCAGAGCTGGTGGAGGCTCTGCAAATGCTTCCCGTATACCATAAATGTGTGCAGATATTCGAACAATTAAATCGAAAGCCGCCTCAGTAAATGCTGTGCTCTGCTTGGCTAAGGCTTCGTTTGGGCAGGTCGAAAGGTTTGGCCTCACCAGGAAAGGACGTTCTCTCGAGCTATGGGGGAGGCCCGTGACTGCTGCTTAGGCCTTCGGAGCCTCCCCGCCCGGCCTGGAGCTCCGGACCTCCTTGCTTTGGAATGGACATCAAGCAGGGAGGTTCACAACCCTTTTCGCTGGATGGGTGTTATCCTAGTTACCGGCTTTATCCTAAGCCTCCTTTCACCTAAACGGAAATGGTTTGACGGCGATGAAGATTGAACAGGAAATCCAACAGAAGAAATTCAAAAGTCCCTACCAGAAAGCTCATATCAATGTCCTGTACACGGCTTCCTGGCTGAGCCAGCATTCCATGCAGGTGCTCAAGCCCTACAAGATCTCCTGGCAACAGTTCAATATCCTGCGTATCCTGCGTGGCCTGCATCCCGAGCCGGCCACCGTCAAACTCCTTACCGAACGTATGATCGACAAAATGTCCAACGCCTCCCGCCTGGTTGAAAAGTTGGTCCAAAAAGGTCTGGTCGACCGGAAAGACTGCCTGGAGGATCGCCGCCGCGTAAACGTGTACATCAACCAGAGAGGACTGGAGCTGTTGGAAAAAGCTTCCCGGGCCCTGGAGAATAACCTGCACGAGCAGATGTCTTACCTCAGCCAGGAAGAAGCCGAGGAGCTCAACCGCTTGCTGGACAAAATGCGGGGTTGACGTTTTTTTGGAAAAAATAGGTGTATAAACACTAAGTGCCTAAACTTTAAAACGGGTCGACTGTTTTTCAGGCATTAGTCACTTGATAAAACCGCAACACCATGATTCGCAACATCACACTCTTTACATTGGCAGCCCTGTTGGGCTTTGCATTTACTCCCATCAAGGATACCATAGCTGTTCTGAACGTCGACACGGAGCAAAGTGTCATCAAATGGGATGGCTACAAGGTGACGGGCAAACACAACGGCACGGTAGATCTGAAGAGCGGTAATTTGGAATTTGACGGCGAGCAGCTCGTCGGCGGCAACTTCACGATGGATATGACCTCCATCACGGTCCTCGACCTCACCGGCAACTACAAAGCCAAACTGGAGGGTCACCTGAAAAGCGATGATTTCTTCGGCGTGGAAAAACATCCGACGGCAAAGTTTGAGATCACCCGCGTGGTGTCCCGCGGCACGCCGGGCGATTACAAAGTGGAGGGGGATCTGACGGTAAAAGGCATTACCAAGCCCATTCGCTTCAACGCGAAAGTAACGGAAGAAAACGGTGTGAAAGTGGCCCGGGCCGATATGAAACTGGATCGCACAGACTACAATGTGCGGTATGGCTCCGGCAGCTTTTTCGACAATCTGGGCGACAAAACCATCTACGACGAGTTTGACCTCAGCGTAGAACTGGTCGCCCGATAAGCAGGAATCACCCGATTGACTGTGAAGTGCCTCCGGCCTTGGCCGGGGGCTTTTTTGTGTCGGGGATTGGGTGAAATGGATGATCGGGTGATTGGGGAGGTGGTGGAATGGAAACGGTATTACCCGGCGAGGAACGAAGGTATATGCTCCCATAAACCCGGGTAGCGAAGACTCTAGACTAAAGACTCAGGACTCTTCAAACCGGCACCTTGGTCTCCTTTTTCTTCGGTTCCTTGGCGCGCAGGATAAGGCGCAGGGATTGGTCGTAGAAGAGGTAGTTCCATACCCAATTGATAAAGACAAAGACCTTGTTTTTGGCACCGATGAGCTGAAAAAGGTGCACAAACAACCAGACGATCCAGGCCGCAAAACCCCGGAAATGAAATCTAGGCAGATCCACCACGGCCTTACTCCGACCGATCGTGGCCATAGAGCCTTTATCCCGGTAGTGAAAGGGGGGGATCTCGTCTTTTTTCCGGAACCATTTGGTCAGGTATTCGGCATGCTGTAAGGCCACCTGGGCAACCTGCGGATGGCCCTGGGGGTAATCGGGTTCTTCCATATAGGCCAGATCGCCGATGGCATATATGTGTTCGCTTCCTTCCAGGCAGAAGTGGCGATCCACTTTCAGCCGGTTGCCGCGTTGCACGCCATCTTCCGGCAAGCCGGGAAGTATATTGCCTCGTATGCCGGCCGCCCAGATGAGCTTGTAGGCCCTGAATGTTTCCCCCTCTTTAGTTACCACGGTTTCGCCGTCGTATTCGGTAACCATGGCATTGAGCCGGACCTCTACGCCCAACTCTTCCAGGTATGCCTTGGCTTGTTCTCCCGACGCCTCGGACATGCCGGCGAGCAACTGGTCGAGTCCCTCCAGCAGAAAAATGTCCATCTCCTCGGCGTTCAGCTCGGGGTAGTCTTTGGGGAGTACATACTTGCGCATCTCGGCCAGCGCGCCGGCCACCTCTACGCCGGTAGGCCCGCCGCCTACGATTACAATGTCCATGAGTTTTTGCCGTTCGTCGGGCTCGCGCTCCATGAGTGCCAGTTCCAGGTCGGCCAGAATGCGATTGCGCAGGAAAAGGGCCTCCGAGACCGATTTCATGGGGATGGCATGCTCGGCGATGGTCTCGTTGCCGAAGAAATTCGTATCGGCTCCCATAGCCAGCACCAGATGGTCGTAATTGACGATGCCCACATTGGTGTGTAGCCGTTTGCGTTCCGGCTCAACTCGCTCTACATCCACAATGCGGAAAAAGACGTTGGGGCTTCCCTGGAAGAGTTTGCGAAAGGGAAACACAATGCTGCTGGGCTCCAGGCCGGCCATAGCCACCTGATAGAAAAGAGGCTGGAATTGATGAAAATTATTCCTGTCCAACAACACCACCTGATAATCGCTTTTGCGAAGCCGGCGGGCCAGCTTCAGGCCGCCAAAGCCGCCACCTACGATCACGATGCGTTCTTGGCCGGTTTCGGGTAAGTTGATCATTTGAACCCTTTTTCTCTACAACAAAAACGAGCCGAAAAAGTGGTGCTAGCGGGTAAAAGATTCAAAGGCGAGGCGGGTGATACCCAACTCGTAGCGCTGTTGCATCACTTTAAGGATCAGATCGTAATTGGTGCGGTCGTCCTGAAAATCGGAATCTTCCAGGTCCAGGATGACGATGGGGATGCCGTCCTCCCCCCGAAAGTATTGGAAGTAGGAGTTTTGAATACCGAGCAGGTAATCGGATGAGATATTGGTCTCAAACTGTCGGGCCCGCTTGCTGATGAGGTCCATCAGGGCAGGTACGGGGCGATGCAGGTACAGGAGGAGTTCGGGCTTGGGGAAGCTGCCGTTGAGCACCTTGTAAAGCCGCTGAAAAAGGCGAAACTCTTCCTCGTTCAGGTTATGCCGGGCGAACAGCAAGGTCTTGACAAAAAAATAGTCCGAAATCGTGGCCTCCTGGAAAAGATTCTGAAGCCCGAGCTGCTCCTGCAATTGCTTGTGGCGCTCGGTCATGAAGAACAACTCCACCGGAAAAGCATAGCGATCTCGATTGTCGTAGAAGTGGGGGAGGAAGGGGTTGTCGGTGAATTGCTCTAGAATAAGCCGGCAGTCAAAATCGTTGGCGATTTTCTCGCACAGGGTCGTCTTGCCGGCTCCGATATTGCCTTCGATGGCAATAAAACGGTATGGGAATGGCCATTCGGTTTGCATGGGTAGCGGGTGTGGGCAATAAATTACGGCTTCTTCGGGACATCTCCATCCCAGGGTCTCACCCAAAGCGCGTCGGGACTTTCTGCAGCCAGTTCGGCAATGGTTTTTCCCAGCACCGGATGAACCGTTTCCGGAGCGATCTCGGCCAGGGGCTGAAGTACGAAATTGCGCTCCGCCATGCGGGCGTGAGGCAAGGTGAGCTCCGGGTCCTGCATCACCCGGTCGCCGTACATCAGCAGGTCGAGATCGATCAGCCGTTCGCCCCAGTTGCGCCGCCGGCGGCGGCCCATGGCCCGTTCGATCTGCTGCAAGAGCTTCAGCAATGCAACAGGGGGCAGATCAGTCTGCACCTCCAGCACCCGGTTGAGGAAAGACGGCTGGTCTTCCACCCCCCAGGGCGCCGATTCCACAATGGCGGATCGCTGCACGATGGTGCAGGCAGACTGCACGAGCAGTGCTTCGGCCCGGAGCAGGTTTTTCTCCCGATCACCCAGGTTGGAGCCCGTGCTCAGAAAAATTCGAGGCGGAGGCTGGGGCATGGATCGCGCCTTTTCGGCAAAATACAGAAAGGACCTAACAAATTTGCAAAAACCGACCAGTCGGTATATTTTTGAGGTATGGGCAAATTCCCGAAATCCGAAAGAACGCGCCGGCATATTCTGCACGAGGCAGCAACCCTTTTTAACATGCAGGGATATGCCGGCACGTCCATGGCCGATATCACCGCTGCCACCGGCTTGAGCAAAGGAGCAGTTTATGCCAATTTTTCCAGTAAGGAAGAATTAGCTGTGGCGGCTTTCCGCCAAGCCGTAGAGCGGGTGCGGGCCCATATGCGCGAGCACACGGCCCGCGCTCATCAGCTGCCGGAAAAGCTCGGGGCTTTGGTCAAAGCGTACAGCGCATATGCCGACCGGCCACCCGTGCCGGGGGGATGCCCCATACAGAACATGGCGGTGGAGGCCGATGATGCCTACCCGGTCATCCGAGAGGAAGTGCGACGGGCGATGCATGCCTGGGAGGCCCGTATGATCACGGCACTGGAAGCCGCCCGTGCGCGGGGCGAGGTGAGGTCCGACCTGGCCAGCAAGCCTTTTGCCCGCACCTTCCTCACCATCCTGCAAGGCGGCATTCTCATGGCTCGCTTGCACGGCGATGCGGATTACTTTCAGCCGGCAGCCGATCAACTCCATCAACTCATTCAAGACCTACGCAACCATGCAGACGACGAAGACCCAGCGCGAACTCCATAGCGATCATCCTCCTTTGCCGGAATCGCCCGTTACCTATCCGCCCGTCATCCATCTGATCCGGGCCGGCTTTCAGCTGGGCGGGCGTCTGGCCCCCGATGCGGCGGCCCGGCAGGCGTATCGCCTGTTCGCCACGCCGCGCATTCGAGCCCGGCACCGGCAGTCCGATCCCCTGCTGGAATCGGCCGAGCTGTTCGAGTTTCTCTACGGCAAGCTGCTGCTCAAGGGGTATCGCTGGGGGCGCGGCCAGCGCACGGCCTTGCTGGTGCACGGCTGGGAAAGCCGGGGCACGGCCCTTCGGCACTTTGTGCCCGGCCTGGTCGAAGCCGGCTATCAGGTAGTGGCGTTCGACGGACCGGCCCACGGCCACTCGCCCGGTAAACAGACGAATATCGTTCACTTTGCCGGGGCTATACAAGCCCTATGGAAGCACATAGGTGGAGCGGATGCGCTCATTGCGCATTCCTTCGGCGGGGCGGCTTCCTCCGTAGCGCTTTCCCGGCTGGAGCAGCCTCTGGCCAAGCTGGTCTGTGTTGCCGTGCCCGACAGCATGAAGCGCGTCCTGCTGGAAGCCTGCGATATTTTGGGGGTACCCAAGCCGGCCCGGAAGCGTTTTCTCCGACTCATGGAAGAGCGGTTGGATATTCCCGTTCAGAAGGCCTACACCCACCAGTTTGGCCTGAAGGGGCGCATCGGCGAGGCCCTGATCGTGCACGACCGGCAGGACAATTCCGTGCCTTTCTCGGAAGGCCAGTCGTTATTCGAGCAATGGCCTTTTGCGGAATTGCTTTCCAGTGATGGCTACGGACATTTCCAGCTCATGAAAAACCCGGATGTTCAGCAGCTTGTCGCCGACTTTGTAGCCCGCTCGTAAACCATCCGGTCGGATCCTCGGTTTTGGCCCTATGCAACAGCCCATTCTCTTTGCCCTTCAGCTGGCCGCCACCCTGTACATGACCGGCCTGATCTGGTTCGTACAGGTGGTTCATTACCCTCTCTTTCAACGGGTAGGGGCAGATCAGTTTCTGGCCTACGAGCAGGCCCACACCCGGCTTACGACGTACGTCGTAGCCCCCGTGATGCTGTTGGAACTGGCTACGGCGGTACTGCTGGCATTCGCACAGCCCCGATACGGGGTCTGGTGGCTGAACCTCGGCGGCCTGGGGCTATTGTGGGCCTCCACCTTCTTCATTCAGGTGCCGCTGCATACTGCTCTTTCCCAGGCCCCCGATCTGGCTGCTATGCAACGCCTGGCCACTTCCAACTGGATCCGCACCGCGCTGTGGACGCTCCGGGCGGGTTTGCTGCTTTGGTTCCTGATCCGGGCCGTGAGGGGATTGTGAGTCTTAAGTCTTTAGTCCTGAGTCTTTAGTCTTTAGTCCGGAGTCCATCGACGCCTCTGTTGGAGGAAATCAAAATCACATAATTCATTTCTTCATATTAGGGGTTTAATTTAATACTTCGTTAACTAAAGCCTGTTCTTTGCTTTTACCCAACTCCCAGCATAGCTCATCTACCGATCGTCCTTGCTCGTTTTCTTTGAGCGCTTTAACGATCTGACTTTCTGTGAATCTTGATTTCTTCATAACAACCCAAATTTAGTGGTCTTTCACTTTTTAGGTTGTCCTATTTTTAGGGAGTCTTACAAAAAGGGTATGCTTACAATACAGCATAGGGGAAGCTTACAGTTGTCCTAATTCCAAGTTACCGCTTAACAAAGCTTGATTGGAAAATACCCCTATCAGTTTTCCCAGAAATAAA
>CAZQSF010000084.1:0-17572 GCA_964595955.1 uncultured Saprospiraceae bacterium | reverse complement strand
CTGGCTGTATCCGCCGCCCGCGGCCCCTCCCTTGATGCCGAAAACGGGCCCCATGCTCGGTTGCCGAATGGCGGCGACGGTCTTTTTTCCGATGCGGTTCATGCCCTCGGTAAGCCCGATGGAAGTCGTTGTTTTTCCTTCGCCGGCCGGCGTGGGGGAAATAGCCGTGACCAGGATGAGCTTGTTGGTTGCCGCTCGCTCCCGATCGATCAGATGGAGTGGAAGTTTTGCTTTGTACTTTCCGTAGAGCTGAAGGTCGGATTCCGGGATATGGAGTTTTTCAGCGATCTGCCGGATGTCGTGCAGGGTGGCCTTTCTGGCAATATCGATGTCGGTCATAGGTGACGTTGGTTAGGTGTGGGGCTAAAATAGGGAATTGGGGGGAGGGTTGTATGCTGAATCCGGGTGCGAAGGGTAGATTAGCCGGAAAGGTCAGAATAGGCCGAAAAGCGCGCTGAGGTTACGCGCAGAGGGGTTCTCGCACAGAAATTCGGGCCGAACAGAGCAGGAGTAGGGAGAGGCAATGGGGTTAGAGGTGGAGCCGGTCTTTGCGGGCCAGCAGGACCTCCTCGGATTCCACATGCTCGGGGTCGGGCACACAGCAATCTACCGGGCACACGGCCGCGCACTGGGGCTCTTCGTGGAAACCCACACATTCGGTGCACTTGTCGGGCACGATGTAGTAGAAATCATCGGAAACGGGCTCGTGTTGGGCATCTACATCCACAGTCTCGCCGGTAGCATCTAGTTTGTAGGAGCCGGTAACCGTTGTACCGTCGGAGATGGCCCATTCCACGCCGCCTTCATAAATTGCATTGTTCGGGCATTCGGGCTCACAAGCGCCGCAGTTAATGCATTCATCGGTGATCATGATGGCCATAAGCGTTATTTTTATTTAAAACAGGGAAATGGGTCAATGGTTTGGGCGAATATAAGGTCCGCTGTGGAAATGTGAAAAACTCGCCTGCGCATTTTGCCGGTGCGGCCCGTATATTTGGTGATTAGCAAAACCCTGCAGTTTTGGCGAAGGCGATTCCAAAGAAGAAAAAGAGCAAGATCACCCCCCTCATGGGGCAGTATTTTCAGGTTAAAGCCAAACATCCCGATGCGATTTTACTCTTTCGCGTAGGTGACTTTTACGAGACGTTTGGCGAGGATGCCGTTCAGGCTTCCCAGGTGTTGGGCATTGTACTCACCAGCCGAAACAACGGGGGCAGCGATATCGAGTTGGCGGGCTTTCCTCACCACTCCCTGGACCTCTATCTGCCCAAGCTGGTGAAGGCCGGCTACCGGGTGGCCATTTGCGAACAACTGGAAAAGCCCTCTCCCCAGAAAAAGCTGGTCAAGCGCGGTGTAACCGAAGTGGTTACGCCCGGATTGGCTACCGACGATCAGCTTCTGGATCACAAGCGCAATAACTTCTTGGCTTCGCTCTACTTCGGAAAGCACGATCGGGTAGGCCTCTCTCTTCTCGACGTTTCTACCGGCGAATTTCTGGTCACCGAGGGCGGCCTGGCCTATGTGGATAAGATCATGCAGAGCTTTGAGCCCTCCGAAGTGATCTTTCCCAAGGATCGAAAAAAACAACTGCAATCCGCCTTTGGCGATGCTTTTTATCTCTTCAAGCTGGACGAATGGGTGTATACCCTCGATTACGCCCGCGAGAAATTGCTGGACCATTTCGGCGTCGCCAGCCTGAAAGGCTTCGGGGTAGAAGAACTGGAGCTGGCTCAGGTGGCCTCCGGAGCCATCCTGCATTACCTGGAGACTACCGAGAATAAAAATCTGGGGCACATCAGTGCCATCAGCCGGCTGCATTCCGACAAATACGTCTGGCTGGATCGATTCACCATCCGAAACCTGGAGCTCATTCACAGCAATCATCCCAATGGGGTATCGCTGCTGCAGGTGCTCGACCAGACGGTGACGCCCATGGGCGCGCGTCTGCTGAAGAAATGGGTGGTGCTGCCCCTGCTGTCGCGCCAGGCTATTGCGGAGCGGCACAGTGCCGTAGCTTGCTTTCTGGATCAACCCGATAGCAGCCGGGAGATCGAGCAGCTCATTCGGCAGGTTGGCGATCTGGAACGTCTCATTTCCAAGGTACCCCTCGGTAAGATCAACCCCAGGGAAGTCCGGCAACTGGGCAAAGCGATGGCCGTGATCGAGCCTTTGAAAAGCTTGCTGGAACAGACCGGCAACGAAATGCTGACCAAGCTGGCTGACAGCCTTAACCCCTGCCCCAAATTGCAGGAGCGCATTGGTGCGGCGCTGATGGAGGAGCCTCCGGTCAACCTTCACAAGGGCGGAGTGATCGCCGAGGGATGGGACGAGGAACTCGATCAATGGCGCCACCTCATCGCCAATAGCAAGGGCTTGCTGGAAGGCATACAACAGCGGGAGGCAGCGCGCACGGGCATAAGCAGCCTGAAGATCGGATTCAATTCCGTTTTTGGCTACTACCTGGAGGTGACCAACAAATACAAAGATCAGGCACCGCCCGAATGGGTGCGCAAGCAAACCCTCACCAATTCCGAGCGCTACATCACCGAAGAACTCAAAGAGCTGGAGTCGAAAATTCTGGGAGCCGAGGAACGCATTTTGGCGCTCGAAGCCGAGCTTTTTACGGAACTGCTGCATTTCCTCCAGGAATACATCCGGCCGGTGCAGCACAATGCGACGGGCATTGCCCGGGTGGACGGGCTGCTTTCGTTTGCCAAAGTGGCCTCCCGGCACCATTACACCCGCCCCGAAATCAATGATGGGTACGCTCTGTCCATCGAAGAGGGCCGGCATCCGGTTATCGAGCAACAGTTGCCGCTGGGAGAGTCTTATGTACCCAACGATCTGTTCATGGATCGGGAAACCCAGCAGATCCTGATGATCACTGGCCCCAATATGTCGGGTAAGTCGGCGCTTTTGCGGCAGACGGCCCTGATCTGCCTCCTGGCCCAGATGGGGGCTTTCGTGCCGGCCAAACGCGCTGAATTGGGCATCGTGGACAAGGTGTTCACCCGGGTAGGGGCTTCGGATAACATTTCCTCCGGAGAATCCACCTTTATGGTGGAGATGAACGAGACGGCCAGCATCATGAACAATATTTCCGATCGAAGCCTGATCCTGCTGGATGAGATCGGCCGGGGCACCAGCACCTACGACGGCATCTCCATCGCCTGGTCGATAGCAGAGTATCTCCATCAGAACGGCCAGGCCCGGCCGAAAACGCTTTTTGCTACTCATTACCACGAGCTCAACGAGCTGAGTGAGCGCTTTCCGCGCATCAAGAATTTCAACGTGGCTACCCGCGAGGCCGGCCAGCAGGTCATCTTCCTGCGCAAGCTGGTTGCGGGAGGGAGCCAGCACAGTTTCGGTATTCACGTGGCCCGCATGGCCGGCATGCCGCGCAGCATTGTAGAGCGGGCGGCTCATATCCTCACCCAGTTGGAGCAGAAACACATTGAAGAAAGCGGGGGCAACAACGGCATACAGGTAGAAAAGCCGAACATGGAAGCGATCAATGCACCGCCCATGCAACTCAGCATTTTTGAAACCGTGGACCCCACGGCCGGCAAGCTGAAAGGCGAGCTGCTGGAAATGGACCTCAATCGCATGACCCCCATCGAATGCATGATGAAGTTGCACGAGCTGAAAAAGTGGCTGGAACAGGAAGCCGGAAACGACTAGGGGAGGGGCAAAAAAATCCCGACCCAAGCGGGCCGGGATTCTGAATTTGGTTTTTTGAGAGGCTGTTCAAGTAAAACCACTATTTGGACGGCAGATTTCTAAAAAGTCACAGCGGTATGAAAATTGGATTGCTGGGGTACGGTAAAATGGGAAAAGCCATCGAGCAGATTGCCCTGGCTGAAGGCGAAGAGGTCGCCCTGCGCGCAGATGTGGACGATGCCCATGCCCTGGGCCCCAGGGATCTGCAATCCTGTGAGGTGCTCATCGAATTCACCCGGCCGGAAGCGGCATTCGACAACATTCGCATGGCCCTGGAGGCCGGTGTCCCCATCGTGTCGGGCACGACGGGTTGGCTGGATCGCTGGGAGGACATCCGGCGGCTTTGTGAAGCGCAGGGGGGCGCATTTTTCTACGCTTCCAATTTCAGCCTGGGCGTCAATCTGTTCTTTGCGCTCAACCGTTACCTGGCACGCCTGATGAACGAGCGACCCGAATACGAAGTGGCTTTGAAAGAGACCCACCATATCCACAAGCTGGATGCTCCCAGCGGTACGGCCGTGACGCTGGCCGAAGGCATCCTGCAGCAGCTGGATCGAAAAACCCGTTGGACCCTGGAGGCCGAGCCCGGGCCGGAGGACATCGGCATCACGGCCATTCGGGAAGACGAGGTGCCCGGTACGCATGAGGTGACATACCGGAGCGGGATAGATACCCTATACCTGCGGCACGAAGCCCACAGCCGGGAGGGGTTCGCCCGCGGAGCTTTGCTGGCCGCCCGGTGGCTGCCGGGCCGGCAAGGGGTCTTCGGCATGCCGGACCTCCTGGGCCTGGAGTAGGGTCATTCCAGTTCCGCGATCTTTTCCTTGAGCCAGTTGACGGAAGCTATGTTTTTGGTGTCGGCAATTTCCTTCTTTAGCTTCTCCAGCGCCTGGGTGTCGCCTGGCATGATCTTGGTCAACTTCCGGGTGTACTTGATCAGGTTGGCATAGAGCTGGCGGCGGTTGGTCGGTATGTCCTTATGCCGGTTGAGGTATTTGCTGAAGCTATCCAAAAGGAAGAAGAGGGGCTCGATTTCGTCGATTTCGTAATAGACGGCAATGAGTATGGATTTGGATACGACGTTGTAAGAGTAATCCTCGTATTCAATGGTTTGCAAAAGGGAAATGACCTTTTCGTACTCTTTCTGATAGAAATAGAGCTGGGCGAGGTTGAAGGAAACGGCGTTCTCGCGGAAGCGTTCGGGGAGAAATTCCTGGTAGGTTTCGATGAACTCCTTGACCCAGGCAAACTCTTTGAGGCGGAGTCCGGTCACCACGATATTGCGGAAGCGACCCGGGGTCATGGTGTCTTTCTGGCTGAAGAAGCCCTTATCCAGCATGTCCTTGTAGACGTAAAACAATTCGGCCAGAAACTTCTCCTGCCCCTTGTTGATCTTTCGTATGCAATAGTTCTGGGCCGCTACATATAGCGTGTTGAACGCTTCTTCCGAGGGGAATAAATGATAGTGCTGATTGAGCAAATTCTTCAATTTGAAATAGTGCTCCTCGACGTCGGGCTCCGTGTAGGCCAGGTAAATCTGGTTGTAGATGGCAATGGAAGGAACCGATTCGTACTTGCTCAGATCAATGTTTTTCAGGATTTCCTCGATCAGCCCCAGCTCGTAATTGTGCTGAATGAGGTTTTTTCTGGAGGACACGTTGGTGAGAATGCGCAGTTTTTCCCCCAGGTAGAAGTAATCCAGATTATTGGAGATGGCCTCAATGTTGGATTTCTCCTCCCGGTTGGTCTCAAAATCCACCAGGTTGTAGAGGTTCATTTCGGCGCTGTAGTTGTGCAGGTAGTACTCCGGAGTGCGGTAGGGCATCTTGTCGATACTCTTTTTTACGGAGCGGATGCCCGTTTTTTCGAGTTTGGGGATGTCCTTTTTCCCGATTGCCTGCAAGAGGTAGATGGATTGCTGTATGTCGTCTTCCTCAAATTGGGCCTGGGTGAGGTACTGCTCCACCAGCTTGAGCAGATCGGACAGGTATTTCCGCATGCGCACATCGTCGTAGGGCCGGTTTGGGGCGATCTTCCGCCAGGCATCTTCCTTGGTCACCGTTTTTTTGCCGTTTCCCTTGAGCAACTTCACAAAGAGTTGGTACAAGCGGATGAGCTCCTGGCTCTGATTAAAAAAGGGGGAGTGGATGAAGCGATCGAAGCGCCCCCAGTCCAGGCCATCGAAGCGCTCGAACACGGCAAAAACCTTCGTATTTCGGATGTCGGACATGCGTTTTCCGTTTCGGAGCTCTAAAGATAATGGTCCTTCACAAAAAACGCATTGGCTTCGATCTAAGAAATTGATTTGTAGCTATTTTTAGCAGGGGCTTCTCAGGTCGCTTTTCACAATCTGATGGGCTGAACCGGATGGTTTGCCTGCGCGTTTAGAAAATCGTATCTTGTTCCTGATTCCACGACAACACATACTACGGGGACGACTTTGCTAGCAATGATAACGACTGACCATGAATGCATATCTACGCGCTATCTTTATGTCTGTGCTTGTGCTATGCACCTTAGCTGCTGCCGGGCAGGGGGTCCAGAATAAGCACATAGACATCAGTACATTCCAGGGGCAGCCGATCACGTACACGATTTACGCTGCCAACAACATTTCACTCAACAACATCAATCAACCCGATCACGGGACCGTCAGTATTGACGTGCCAGATGTAGGCGGTACTGCACATATTCTTACCTATACGCCAGATCCCGATTTTCTGGGCTCGGATGCCTTCGAGGTGCTTGCGGTTTACAACACCTCGCCTCCCGGTTTTACCAATTACTTCTTCAGCGTAGATGTGATTCAAACCCAGGTAATCGCCCGGCAGGATTACGCAACGACCTCCTCCGCCACGCCGGTCACTCTGGATGTACTGGCCAATGACGAAAGCAGCACCGACTCCATTACGGTACGAACGATTCCCCTGGCCAATTCGGGGAATGTGGTGATCGAAGCGGACGAACGAAACGTCACGTTCACCCCTGAGCCCGGGTTTCAGGGGCTGACCTATTTCACCTATGTGGTTTGCGACGAGGTCGGCACCTGCGATTTGGGCACCGTGAACGTGCTGGTGAATGAGGATATGGCCGCCGACACCTTCCGGGTGTACACCCAACGCAATCAGCCTAAGTTCATTCTGGCTCCTCCCTTCTACCAATGGGTGGACGGCCCCGAAAACGGAACCTACGACACCACCGGAACCATACCTGTGTATACCCCAGACATGGGGTTCGTCGGGCTGGATTATCTGATCTACGACGACGAGGGTTACACCAAGGTGGTCGAAGTTGTGGTGCTGGATGCCCCGGCGCCCAACAGTTTTGCTTTTGACGATGTAGTGTATGTCACGCCTGGAGAGACGGTCACGATCGATCTGTTTGACAATGACGGCAACGATGGCAATCTGGATTGCTTTGCCTTTACCCAGCCCGAATACGGAGCGGTAATTGATCCGGGCCTTTCCGAGGGGGTAGTGGAATACACGGCACCTGCCGACCTGAGTGCCGGCGGAGGGCTGGTCGATCAATTTACCTACTCTGCTCGCTTGCCGGGTTGTTTGGGAGCCCCGGAGTCGGCGGAGGTGACGGTATTCGTCAGCAATTTCTTACCGCTTTTCGACAAGTTCGAGTTCGTTACCCCGAAGATGACCCCGCTGGTGGTGGGCAATGGGTTTCCCATTGACAACTATTCGTTCTCCGTCACCGACGACCCCCAACTGGGGTCTGTCATTCTTCTACAGGGAGATACCACCATCTACGGAGTGAATATTTCCGGGAATAACGCCATCATTTATTTCCCGAACAACGATGTCGCTTCCGGGCAAGACAATTTTGAGATCGAATACTGCATTTCCTCCGGGGGCAACGGTTGCAGCGTGACCCAGACCATTAAAGTCGACGTGGAGATCCTGGATGTGGGCAACGGCCTGGATCCCTCCTGCTTCGGCGATTGCGTTTGGCCGGGCGATGCAAACAACGACGGGCTGGTGCATGTATCCGACCTTCTCGCCATCGGCTATGTCATGGGCGAGATGGGCACGCCTCGCGACGACAATGACCTGTCTGTCTGGTATGGCCAATTCGGACAAGACTGGGACAACGCGCCCTCCTTCAAATACGTAGACACCGATGGCGATAGTGTGATCACCGCTCAGGACACCTTTGCCATACGGGCGTTTTACGGCAATACTCATGCCCTCGTACCCAACCTCCCCCTTTATTCCAACGTACAGGTCGAGCTCAACGAAATAACTCAAGGGCCTTATCAACCGGGTGATCTGGTGCAGGCCGAATTGGTTTTGGGCAGCGAATCCAATCCCATTCTGGACATGTACGGCTTCACCTTCCCGTTCAGCTACAACCCGATGATCTTCCAGCCGGAAAGCATTCAGGTGAATTATCCGGGGAGCTGGTTTACGTACAATTCGCCCATACTGAATATGACCTTCAATGATCTGGAAGGCTTGCTGGAAGCCGGGGTTACGCGTACCAATGGCATTTCTGCCGACGGCGAGGGGCCCGTTGCGACGCTTTCCTTTATCGTGGATGAAGACATAGCCGGCTTTCGCCCCGGCGAACCCATCCGCCTGGGCGGCGGCACGGGAAGCGGGATGAATAGCGCCGGGCAGTTTTTTGGGTTTTCCGTTCCCGAACTCGACATTCAAATTGTGAGTGGGGAGGTCACGAGTACGGAAGAGCCCCTGCAAAAGCCGCTGAGCAGCGACCTGTTGCGCGTCTATCCCAATCCGAGCCGCGATCGCCTGGAGCTGCATTTCAATGGCGGGTACGAGTTCCGGGAGCTTCGCATTTTTGATGCTTCCGGTCGGCAGCTTCATTTTGCCGACGGCCTGGCCGGTCGGCATCAGCAGATCAATGTGAGTAACTATATGCCCGGCCTTTATGTCGTTCAGGTCCTGACCGATGCCGGCCTGGTTCGCAAGAAATTCGAGGTAGTGCGCTAGTACGGCCCGCTGCCAAGGGACTTTTATTCGTGGAATTATTATCATTGCTAGCTGATCGCATGGGTGCCGCTCATGCGATCTTTTTTTGTCCCCGACCGTCCGCGCAGAGGGGGGAAATGCCAAGAATACTCCGGGCTATCCCTTCTTTGGCAAGCCGTGGCGAATGGCCCATCCGGTTGCGGGTTACCCGAAGGGCTTCAGGATGCGCCGCACGCTGCCGACGTAGCTCCTTCCGAAGAGGTTGACGTGCACCAGCAGGTAGTACAGCTGATAGATGGGGATTCGGGCATCCAAGCCGGGCGCGGTGGGGTATGCCGCTTCATAGGCCGAATACAAGGCAGGGGAGAACCCGCCGAACAACCGGCTCATGGCGAGGTCCATTTCTCTGTGGGCGAAGCACACGGCCGGATCGATGAGGACGGGCTGCTTTTCGGCATCGCAGAGAAAATTACCGCCCCAGAGGTCGCCATGGATCGGGGCGGGCGGTTCTTCGGGAAGGAGTTCGGTGAGCCGTTTGCACAGAGTGTCGAGGGCTACTTGATCCGAGCTGTTCAACAGATTCTGGTCGCGGGCTTGTCGAAGCTGGGGAAGCAGGCGCTCGGCCGCGTAGAATTCGGCGAAGGTGTTGTGGCGGAGGTTGGATTGAGGAAGGCGCCCGATATAATTGTCCTGGTGCCAACCGAAGTAGGGCTGTTTGATCTCATGCATCCGGGCCAATTGCCGGCCGAAGGTTTCCCAGAAATTGGCATCGGGTTGCCCTTCCCGGACAAACGCCAGGAGCAGGAAGGCCTGTTCGCCTGTCTGCCCGTAGTGCAGCACCTCGGGGATGCGGAAGCAGCCGGTCTGGTACAAGGCGCGAAGGCCGTCGGCCTCGGTCCGAAACATCCGGGCGGCCTGGGCCGCCCGATTGGTTTTCAGGAAAAAGTGTCCCTTTGGGGTGTCGAGAGCGTAAGCTTCGTTGATGTCTCCGCCGCTCAGGGGGGTCCAGGATTGGATCTGGGTTTCCAGCCGGCGGCTGAGGTGCTTTTCCAGGTCTGGGGCGATCACAGTTTGTTGCGGTTCACAATCGCCTGCAATTCGTCCCGGTAGTTCTTGCCGATGGGCAGGTGTTTGACCTTGCCCTTTTCCATCACTTCCACCATATTGCCCATCAGGGCTTCGATCTTCTGCACATTGACGATATAGGAGCGGTGAATGCGCTGGAAGATTTCATCCGGCAGTTTTTCCTCCAGGCTCTTCATGGTTTGCAGGGTGATCACACGACTGTCGTCCATGCGGATGATCACGTAATCTTTGAGGCCCTCAATGTAGATGATGTCGTCAAACCGGACTTTGACGAGTTTCTTATCGGCTTTGACGAAAAAGAACTCCCGTTCGTCTTCGTTCGTGGCCGGGGATTGGGTATCGGCGGCATCTCGCTGCAATTGAAGCTGGTCCATGGCTTTGTTGACGGCCTTCATGAACCGCTCCAGCGAAATGGGTTTGAGGAGATAGTCGAGGGCATTGAGTTCGAAGCCCTCCACGGCGAAGTCCGAATAGGCGGTCGTGAAAATGACCATAGGGGGATGCGTCAGGGTCTTCAGGAAATCGATTCCGGTGAGCTGGGGCATTTGAATGTCGAGGAACATCAGGTCCACCTGGTGCTTTTGTAAAGCCTCGTTGGCCTCGAGTGCATTGCTGCATTTCTGGACGAGCTTGAGCTCGGGTACTTTTTGGATGTAGGTCTCCAGCACATCTTGTGCCAGGGGTTCATCATCGACGATGATTACGTGTATCATGTGGGCTTACTTTTTTGGTTTGAGGTCAATTTCCAGGTTAACGGCATAGGATTTGGGCTTATCCTCGATAAACAGTTCGTATTGGCCGGGGTAGAGTAGGTCCAGCCTGCGGCGAACGTTGACCAACCCGATGCCTCCGCTGCGCCTCTTGTCTGGGGAAGGCGGGGTATCGGGTTTGCTGTTCTCGATGTAGAAGTGCACGCGTTGTGCTTCCACCTGCAGCAAAATATGGACAAACCCCTGAGTGATCTGGTGGTTGAGGCCGTGCTTGAAGCTGTTCTCCAAAAAGGGAATAAACATGAGGGGGGCTATCTGCTGATCGGTCACCTGGCCTTCCACATCAAAAGAGATGCTGATATTTCGCCCCTGGCGAAGCCGTTCCAAATCCAGGTAGTTGCGAAGGTAGTTGACTTCCTTGCGAAGCGGCACGCGTTTTTCGTTGCATTCATACAACATGTACCGCATCATTTCGGAGAGCTTGATGACGATCTCCGGCGCTTCATCCGACTTCTTGAGGGTCAGGGCGTAGAGGTTATTCAGGGTGTTGAACAAAAAGTGCGGGTTGATCTGGCCTTTGAGAAAGCGAAGTTCGGATTGCATGGTCTGGGTTTCCAGAAGTTGGCGTTCTCGCTGATGGCGGACCCAATCCGATATGATCTTCACCAGCGAGCTTCCGCCACCCATGACGAACATGGCCAGGAACTGGGCATATTGACTCGTAGGTTGGACCAGTTGCTGCTGCATTTCCGGATAATTTGCCAGTTTGAAGTGCATGGCGATCATTTTTAAAGGGGTAATGATGATCGTAGACAGCACCAGAAGGAAGACATAGGTGCCGAATTTCTCTTTGGACAAGTAGTTGGGCACCAGATAGTACAGGTTAAAATACACCAGTATGGCAAAGAAGGCAAGCGTGATCGCTTCGTTGGTGACGGCAAACCAAAGGCCGTTTGTAGTGCCTTCAATGAACACGAGCACGACCAGAAAGAATAGCCAGAAGAGGGAGTGATAAACGGCTCGCCGGGATAAAAAACCATACGCTTGTACGGCCCAGTCTTTGTCGAAAAGAGTGGACGCGGAGTCGGCTCGCTGTGTGGATCCCTGCTTGACCAAAGACGTTTCGGTTTCGTTCCTGCTAGAAAGTGAAAAACATGCAGAAAATAGGAAGAAATTAGATAAAGGATTCCGGATGGTAGACCCAGGCCCCAAAATGAGGACCGAGTGTAGATTTTTGTATTTTCAGCCCGAGGCCCGAACCTCCTAGAACAGCGGTTTGGGAAGTGAATAAAAAGAAGCCCATGTCCAAGACAAAAACGGAAGACCTCTTGCCCCAGATGACCGATCAGATGATGCGGCATTTTTCGGCCATTCTGGAAGGCATAGGAGAGGAGATAGACCGCGAAGGGCTGGTAAAAACGCCAGAGCGGGCGGCCAAAGCCATGGCCTATCTCACCCAGGGGTATCGGCAAGATGCTGAGGCGATCCTTCGCTCGGCCATGTTTCGCGAAGATTACAGCGAAATGGTTATCGTGAAGGACATCGAATTGTATTCGCTCTGCGAGCATCACATTTTGCCCTTTTTCGGCAAAGCCCACATCGCCTACATCCCAAATGGCTATATCGTGGGCCTGAGCAAATTGCCCCGGGTCGTGGATGTTTTTGCCCGCCGCTTACAGGTTCAGGAGCGGCTTACCGATGAGATCCTGCATTGCATTGATCGCACCATCAGTCCGCTTGGCGTGGCGGTGGTGATCGAGGCCAGGCACATGTGCATGATGATGCGTGGCGTGCAAAAGCAGAACTCGGTAACGACGACCTCTGCCTTTACCGGGGAGTTTCAGCGCGTGGAGACCCGCAGCGAATTCCTAAACCTGATTGGGGCCAAATTGTACTAGCCCGCTTACGCAAATTTGATTTCATTTTCCATGAAAGCATACGTTTTTCCGGGGCAGGCCGCCCAGTTTGAGGGCATGGGCAAAGCCGAATACGACGGATCCGCCTCGGTGCGCGATCTATTCGAGCAAGCCAATGCGTTGCTGGGCTTCCGCATTACGGATATCATGTTTGAAGGCAGTGCCGAAGAGCTCAAGCAAACGCGCGTGACGCAACCCGCTGTCTTTCTCCACGCTATGGCAAGGGTCAAAATGGCCGATGACGACTTTCAGCCCGATATGGTGGCCGGGCATAGCCTGGGTGAGTTCTCCGCCCTGGTAGCTGCCGGCGGATTGTCCTTCGAAGACGGACTCCGGCTGGTCAGCCAGCGGGCACAGGCCATGCAAAAGGCTTGCGAGCAGGAAGAAGGCACTATGGCTGCGGTGCTCGGCATGGCGGATGCCGAAGTGGAAGCCGCTTGCGAAGAGGTGGAAGCTCTGGTGGTGCCCGCCAATTACAACTGCCCCGGTCAGCTGGTGATTTCCGGTACGGTGGCCGGGGTCGAACAGGCTTCAGCCCTTTTGCAGGATCGGGGAGCCAAGCGCGTGATCCGCCTGCAGGTAGGCGGGGCCTTTCACTCACCCCTCATGCAGCCGGCCAAGGAGGAGCTGGAAAAGGCCATAGCCGCCCTTTCCATCCAACCGCTGCGGTGCCCCATCTACCAAAATGTGAAGGCCCGTGCCGAGCGCGATCCCGAATCCATCCAGCAAAACCTGATCGACCAGCTCACGGCCCCGGTGCGCTGGACCCAAACCATGGAACAAATGATCCGGGACGGGGCCACCGAATTCATCGAGGCGGGGGGAACTGGAAAAACGCTCCAAGGGTTTGTAAAGAAAGTAGATCGCCGGTTCCCTACCTCAGCACTCTGATACACGCTGCCGGCCATAGCGGCCTTCCGCAAGGGGAGGACCGGAAAAAACCGATGGATATGGTGAATAATCAGGTACAGACCGGAAAGGTCTTACTCGCCGAACCCTTCATGATGGATCCCAACTTTAAACGTTCGACGGTATTGGTTTGTGAGCACAACGCAGAAGGAAGCGTGGGCTTTATTATGAACAAGCCCCTGGATATGCGAGTGGACGAACTGATCGAGGACTTTCCCGAATTCGATGCCAAGGTGTTTTTTGGCGGCCCGGTACAGACCGATACCATCCACTACATTCACAATGTTGGTGAACTCCTGGAAGACAGCTTTAAGCTTACGGAAGGAGTGTTTTGGGGAGGTGATTTCGACAAGTTGAAATTC
Source organism: uncultured Saprospiraceae bacterium (assembly GCA_964595955.1). GTDB lineage: Bacteria > Bacteroidota > Bacteroidia > Chitinophagales > Saprospiraceae > JAJDFU01. The sequence goes on along the minus strand of CAZQSF010000084.1, from coordinate 3,926 downwards.
CTCATCGTTTCCAAGCTGATACGCCCCGAGAATATTCGTTTTTTCGTGGGCTATTCCGGTTGGTCAGAAGGGCAGCTGGACAGCGAAATGCAGTACGGAAGCTGGCTCCTCGCCGACATGGATTCCAATTACCTTTTCAAAACCCGCCCGAAGAAACTCTGGCAGCAGGTTATGCACAATAAAGGCAACGCCTTTACCATCATTGCCCAGATGCCGGAACACGTCAGCTGGAATTAACCCGGAAAATTCATCGAATTTTCCGCCCGGAGGGCTGACGAATTGCAAGGCTATGTAAATCAAACAATTACGAATAATGCAGCTCAATGCTTACTGTTATTATCCGTACCCAAATTTGGGCACACAAAATTTTGCAATTGTCAGGGTTAATCCTGACATAAGTGGTTGAAAACAAGCGTGTTTTCAGCCACTTATCGTCATTATTCACGGTAATCCGTGAATAATCCGGATTAAGGATTGTCCGCCGCTTCCTCCTCGTCTTGCCCGGCAGCCGGTGCCGGAGTAAAAGCCACCTCGTCCAGTTGGGCCAGGTACTGATCTCGTTGCGTAAAGAAAGCCGGAAGCTCCTCTTCGGGCAGCGGCTCTTCTGCGGGGAAGTTCAATCGGAGGTGATTGACCTGCTTACCGTTCTTCCAAAAGCGGAAGCAAACGTGCGGGCCGGTTGCCAGACCGGTGGAACCTACATACCCGATCACTTGCCCTTGCTTGACGTGCACGCCCTTGCCAATGCCCTTGGCAAAGCCCTTCATGTGCAAATATTGAGTTTGGTAGGTTTCGTTGTGCCGGATCTTCACGTAGTTACCATTGCCCCGGGTGTAGGCGGCATGGGTGACAACGCCATCCCCCACTGCGTAAATGGGGGTGCCGTAGGGGGCTGCATAATCCGTTCCGTAATGCGGGCGCACCCGTTTGAGAATAGGATGGAAGCGGCGCGGGTTGTAGTGAGAGGAAATGCGCGAATACTTTAGCGGGGCTTTCAGGAACGGGGCCTTCATGGGGCGGCCCTCGCGATCGAAATAGCCTTCTTGCTCAGCCGTTTCATGATAGAATGCGTAGAACTCTTTGTCGCCGGTCTTGTAATAGGCAGCCTTGATATCTCCAACACCTACTCGTTCGCCTTCGATGTAGTCTTCATCGTAGAGGAGTTTAAATTGGTCGCCTTCCTGGAGGTGGTAAAAGTCTACCGACCATTGAAGTACATTCTCCATTTTGGCAGCCAGTTCGAAGGACATGCCGTTCTCTACCATGGCCTGCCAGAGCGAGCTGTTGATTTGTCCTGCAGAAGCCTTTTTTCGCTTCTCCACCGGGCGTTTTATCCGCTCCACCTCGTACCCGTCACGCAGATGGTAGAGGATGTATTCGTAGGAGTTGGGTTCGTAGATGAAGTAGTCAGGGCCTTGGGTAGAATCCCGGCTCAGGATCATATACGGTTTGCCCAGCCGGATCTTCGTGACGCTGAAAACCGAGTCTGCATTGCGGGCCAGTTGGTCGATAGCGAGGTAATCCATGCCGCGCTCGTTGAGCAACTTGCCGAGAATCAGGCCGTTGGTAATCTGCCCTTGCTCCACGTGAAAGGTGTCCAGCGCGAACCCATAGCGCAGGGTGGGGATGCGCGCGGGAAAAGCATCCAATTCATCGATGGGTACAGGGGAAGCAGCGGCTTGACCGTCCATTTGAGAAAAAACACCACTGAAATATAGGGCAAGACAACTCACGGCAGCCAATGCAAGGCCTGCAAAGACCGACTGCCTTATTTTCCTGGGGGGCGTAGGTAGTTTTTCCAAAGGTTTTCTCGTTGTGTATTTAGCCGTTGGGAGCGGTCTCTTGGGGTGTGCCAAACAATCGGGACGGCTGCAAATATATCATTTCGAATGGATTAACCGACAAGATTCGATTTTGTTTGCGGTATGAAAGCCGGAAAAAAAGCGGGGCCAACGGCCCGGGCGGCCCGAATGGCGTACCTTTGCCGCAAAACCGCGTTGTACCATGTCTTCACCATCCAAGTACGATCGGCGAGGGGTGTCTGCGACCAAATCGGAGGTGCATGCTGCCATTGCACAACTGGATAAGGGTCTTTTTCCCAATGCCTTTTGCAAGATCCTGCCCGACGTGGCCGGAAATGATCCGGCTTATTGCAATATCATGCATGCCGATACGGCAGGTACCAAAACCAGCCTGGCCTATCTGTATTGGCGGGAAACGGGCGACTTGAGCGTCTGGGAGGGCATCGCTCAGGATGCCCTTGTCATGAACCTGGACGATATGGGTTGCGTGGGTTGCGTGACCGACATTCTATTGTCCTCCACCATCGGGCGCAACAAAAATCGGATTCCCGGCGAGGTGCTTGCCCGGCTGATTCAAGGAACGGCTGATTTTCTGGATCGCATGCGCGACCTGGGCATCTTCATCCATCATGCCGGGGGCGAGACGGCAGATGTTGGCGACATCGTGCGCACTCTGGACGTGGGCTTTACCACCTTTGCCCGCCTAGCCCGAAAGGAACTGGTCGTCAATGACATTCAGGCCGGGGCCGTGGTCGTGGGCCTGGCTTCTTTCGGCCAAGCCTCCTACGAAGAGGCCTACAATAGCGGCATAGGAAGCAACGGCCTGACTTCTGCACGCCACGATGTGCTGGCCCGCAGGTATGCGGTCGATTACCCGGAATCCTTCGATCCGAACATGCCAGACGATGTGATCTACCAGGGAAGCCGGCAACTCACCGAGGAAGTGGAGGTGGAAGGGCAGCCGGTCACCGTGGGGAAACTGTTGCTTTCCCCCACCCGCACTTACCTTCCCGTGATTAAGACGCTGCTGCAGGAGTTGGGCCCGTCGAGCCTGCAAGGGATGATCCACTGCTCGGGGGGAGCCCAGACGAAAGTCCTCAAATTTCTCGAGGGCAAGCGCGTGGTGAAAGACCGCCTGTTCGAAACGCCACCCCTCTTTGCCCTTTTACAGCAAGAGAGTAGTACCGATTGGCGGGAAATGTACCAGGTGTTCAATATGGGGCATCGCCTGGAGGTGTATGTGAACGAAGCACAGGCCTCTGTGGTTAAGGATGCTGCCAGGCAATATGGCATCGATGCCCGCATCATCGGCCATGTGGAGGACGCTGCGCAGAATGAAGTTCTCCTGAAAAGCCCGCATGGAACATTCAGCTACACATGAGTCAAGACAGAAAAACGTACAGCCGTAAGGAGAAAGCCGAAGCTATTGCCCGGATACTCGACGATCTCTATCCGGAAACCCCCATTCCACTCGCCCATCAGGACCCCTACACTTTGCTGATAGCGGTCCTGCTTTCGGCCCAGTGTACCGACGAACGCGTGAACAAGATCAGCCCCTTGCTTTTTGCAGAAGCCGACAACCCGGGGGCTATGGCGGAGTTGGAGGTGCCGCACATCGAGTCCATCATTCGACCCTGTGGCCTGGCGCCCCGCAAGGCAAGAGCCATTCACGAGCTATCCCACATTTTGTTGGATGAATATGGCGGCCAGGTGCCGGCATCCTTCGAAGCACTGGAGGCCCTGCCCGGGGTTGGACACAAGACGGCATCTGTTGTGATGAGCCAGGCATTCGGCGAGCCGGCCTTTCCGGTGGATACCCACATTCACCGATTGGCCTATCGCTGGACCCTGAGCACGGGCAAGAACGTGGTCAAGACGGAGAAAGACCTGAAGAAGGTTTTTCCGAGGGAGAGCTGGAATAAACGCCATCTCCAGATCATTTTCTTCGGCCGGGAGCACTGTCCGGCCCGGGGCCACGATCCCCATACCTGTCCCATCTGTAGCAAATTCGGACGGCGGAGCCTGTTCAAGTAGGAGGCCGGTAGAGGGGCTGATCATGTATTTATTTGGCTTGGTCCGGCTGCGCGCTCCGGTTCGTATCTAATACCATTTTAAATTGAAGAT
>CAZQSF010000083.1:0-17632 GCA_964595955.1 uncultured Saprospiraceae bacterium | reverse complement strand
CCGGGGTTGACCGATACGGAAGCCGAACCGTTTCCTCCGCAGTCAGTCGGATCGTTTGCGGTAATCGCAATGACGGGTGTCGTGGCATCCTCGATGGTAAAGGTAGCGTCCGAAGTACAGGCGCCATCTGTTGCTTCCACGGTGTACATCCCTGCGGAGAGATTGCCCAATTGACCGGTTACTTCCTGGCCATTTTCATCCAACACGATAAAGGAACCATTCGAAACAGACACAGCCGCCGATCCGTTTTGGTCACAATCAGCCGGTTGGGTTGTCGACACGGAAATTATCGGCTCTTGCTGGCTGTTGATGGAGAAGGAACCTGAAACCACACAGGGGCCATCTGAAACGATGTAGAAATAACCACCAGGTGGCAAGTTGGGCAGGTCGTTCGTAACATCGACGTTGAAAAGGTCGAAGACAGACAGGTCGCCGGAAGAAACGTTAATAGTAACTATGCCGTTCCCTCCGCATTCGGTCGGCTGCGTGATATCGACTGTAACGTCCGGGGCATCCGGAGCAGAAATGTCGAAGGATCCCGTTTCCGAGCAATTGCCGAGTTCGACGAGATAGTCATACGATCCCTCTGGCAAGTTGTTCAGGTCATTTACTTCTTCTCCATTGCTATCGAAAACCGTAGCGGTACCGTTGGTGGTGATCACAACACTTCCCGTTTCGCCACACTCATCGGCATCAATGGGCGTAACGGTAACGGTCAGATCACTGATCAGTGAAATGGTGAACGTTCCCGATATCACGCAGGGGTCCGCCGTAACGGAATAATCGTAGGTGCCGGCAGGAAGATTCGCAAGATCGGTAATCAGATTACCGTTTTGAGTCACTTCCAAAACAGCGGGATCGACGTTATTTCCTCCGGAGATATCAAAGGTGGCCGACCCATTTGTAGTACATGTGGCGTCCTCGGTATCGATGGTTACCGCGGGTGGGTCAATGGCCTGGATGGTGAAGGTTTCTTGGGTGACGCATCCGTCGTTATCAGCGGTGACGGTATAAACCCCGGGGGGAAGATCATCGAGATTATCCGTGAAATCCTCATTCAGCTCATTTGCGACGGTAAAGGTTCCTATGTCGACAGACACCGTAGCCGATCCGTTGCCTTCACAGACGTCAGGCTGTGTCACGTTCAACGTAATCTGCGGATTATCAGGACCACCGATAGCGAACGTCCCGTCTTCGGAACAATTACCCAGGGTAGCTACATAGGTATAACTCCCTTGGGGAAGCGCATTCAGGTCATCCTCTACACCGTTGGGGCCGGTTACGACCAGGGTGCCGTTGGTTTGAATAACGGCGCTGCCCAGGCCGCCACAGTCCGTAGCGTCATTGATGCTGATCACATCTACCGTAAGGTCGTCGACCAGGTCGATCGTAAAGGATCCGTTGATCGTACAGGGATCTGCCGTAACGGTATAGTCGTAATTGCCGGGGGCAAGATTATTCAGATCAGTAACCTGGGCTCCGTTCTGGGTGACATCCACGGTGGGTTGTCCTACATTCGTGCCGCCGGAAATGTCGAAGACCACGGAACCGTCCGAAGTACAATTGGCCGGATTGACCGTAAGGTCAACGGTTGGCGGCGTGATGGCATCAATGGTGAAGTCGAAGGTGTTGGAGCAGCCGTCTTTCTCTGCTGTGACCGTGTAGCTGCCCGGATCCAGTGTACTCAGATCGGTAACGGTACCGCTCGGGCCGGTGACAGTGACGGTAGCGTCGGCCGGATCGACGGTAACTATTGCCGAGCCGGTTCCATCGCAGGTGGTGGGCTGTGTAACATCGACGGTGAGCAGCACACCGTCGGGTACCGTAATGTCAAAAGTACCGGTAGTGCTGCAGTCGCCGTCTTCTACCGTATAGCTGTAGGTTCCGGTGGGCAGAGCGTCGAAGTCTGTAAAAACGACATTGTTGCCGTCGACGACCTCAATAGTCTCGTCACCACTTCCTCCGGATACATCAAAACTTACGCTTCCTACACCGTCGCAAATATTTGGATCGGAGGGGGTAGCCGTGACCGTTAGTTCGGGGCCGTCTATGGTAAAGGAGGTCGTCTGAAGGCAGCTGCCCACCGTAATGGTTACGAAGTAAGTTCCAATAGGGAGGTTGTCCAGGTCATCGGGGGAAACCGGATTCTTGTTTTCGTCCGTGATCTGTATGTTTCCGGTAAAGGTAATGTCAGCGCTACCGGTTCCGTTACAATCCGGCGCATCGGTGACGGTGATATCCTGGATCAGGTCTGTTACCTCCTCAATCGTAAAGGAACCGGTAAGTGTGCAGGCTCCGTCAGTAAGGGTGTAATCGTAGGTGCCGGCGGAAAGGTTGTCAAATACAAATTCGACCGGGTTCGGGTTGGTTCCGCTTACATCGTTTTGATTGGCATCTGTGACTGTCACCGTTTCGTTTCCACTGCCGCCGCTGACCGTGATCGTAGCTGAGCCGGGGCTGTTGCAGGGTACATCATCATCGGAATCCGGATCGGGATCCGGGATATTAATGGCGTTCACCGTGCTTACATCGGCTGTGAGCAAACTGCAATCCTGGTAGCGAAGGATCTCTACATTGGAAGTCATGCTGATCAACTGCCCCGGTACGTAGTTGGCTTCGGATACTACGGCCAGGATATAATTTTTCCCGCCATCCGGATCGTCATTCATGCCCGGTGTTTGCAGCAGGTTAATGGCAACGCTGGCTTCCCCATTGGCATCCAACTGGCCATTGTACAGGTTTTTGGCCATGGCTTCGTTGGCGTAGAAGGAGTCATCGGGTACATTAAAGACCGGCACATTGCCCGGAAGGAGGCGAGAATCCATGACCACCACAGAGTAAAAGCCGTTCGGGGGGCCATTGTTGAGCAGCACGGTCTGGCTTACATCCGAAACGAAAGCCGGAGTGGGGGTCACTCCATCAATACTAATAGCCGGCATAACCGAAGGAGCACTTTCGTCCAATACAGCCAGGCCACCGCCCAAGCTTCCATCTTCATACAGGCTGGCATTCAAGGTGGTACCATCGCTAAAAGCAATAGTAACTTTTGATCCAATAAGCTCAAAGCCTGAAACCGATCCAGCTCCACCCGAACCTGAAGAACCCTGAATGCTATTGGGATCTACGTCTACCGAGAAGTTGAATTGCTCCCCTGGATCAAAGTCGTCAAAATTGACCGTGAGTTGTTGAAACCCTCCATTGCTGGCCGGAAGAGGTGCACTGAAGGGATCGGTGCAGTTGTTTGAGAAGGGAACAAGCCCCGTTGTAGAGGCTGAGTTGGCGTCTGGTGAGAAGCATTCGGCAGCATCATCCCCTGCTGTTCCGTTGGGATCGAACACCATGTCCGGAAGAATAGAGGTGCTGATGTCGAAAGTAACGCTATTAATGCGTAGGTCGCCGGAGGAGTTGTTGCTGACCTGGAATTTATTATTTCCACCAAAGGTAGTTGCGCCCAGATTGGAGTTGGGCGTAATTCGGACCTGAGCGCTCGGGCTGCCTGTGCCACCCCCGGATGTAATACCACAGATCTCAATGGCCTTAATAGCAGGGTTTTCTATGTCACGAAGGAACTCCAGGTCCAAGCTGGATTCGTTGCTTCCAAGTGTGACCGTGGTCGAACGCATGAATCCCTTATACCGGGCCCCGGCTATAGCCAACTGATCGATGTCGTTAAGCTCGGGAGGGACGACACCGTTTACCGCCACATCAAAAACCCGTTCTCCGGGACCGCCAATGATGTTCGAGCCGGCAATCTCAGCAAAATAAAGCCTTACCTCGACCGTAGAGCCGGGATTAACGGGGAAAGACCACAACATCTCCTCCCCTGCCGGGGGATCCCAGCGCTCCCGGTTGAAGAGAATTTCATCAACACCCGGCGGAAGGCTTGGGTCACTCAGGTCGATCGAATTACCCGTGTTGAAAATATTTTCGCCTCCTTGTACGCGGAAAGGGGAGGGGTTGCCGTTGAGGTCGCTGTCCCAGGATTGGGTTCCATCGCCCGGGTTGAAGTTAAATCCACCCGTATTGATCCGGTACAGCACATCACAAGTGGTTAAACCGGCTTCGGTAACGGTCAGTACGAAGTTTTCTGTTGCATCTCCATTCACGCCGTCATTGGCCGTCACCGTGAAATCGTAGGTGCCGGCATCCCCTGCAAGTGGTGCGAAGTCCAGCGCGACGGAATAGGTGCCGTCCATATTATCCACAATGTCCTCCGTAGTAAAGCCGGAAGCATCGGGAACGGAAGTAATGGATATCGTTACGTCATCGCCTTCGGCATCCGATATCGCGAATGACAGGTTTAAGGTGTTGTCTTCTTCAACGGATTGGTCGGCAATGGCATCGATAACCGGCGGGAAGTTTGGCGCCGGGTCCACATTCAGAGTGATCTGATCGCTCCCCTGTTGGTTGTTGCCGTCCGTTACCGTTGCGGTCACCGTATAGGTGCCGGGGGCCAGCTGATCGGTATTGACCGTTCCGCCGGTTCCGCTTACTCCTGCGGGTGAGGAGGACCAGTTGATGCTTGAGGTCAGGTCGCCATCCTCTGTATCCGAAGCGGTCGCAGCGAAGTTGATGGTTTCGCCGGCCACAAAAGTAGCTCCGTCATTGGGTGCTGTGATGGTCACTGTAGGGGGCTGATCGGCAACTACGTTCAGAGTGATCTGATCGCTCCCCTGTTGGTTGTTGCCGTCCGTTACCGTTGCGGTCACCGTATAGGTGCCGGGGGCCAGCTGATCGGTATTGACCGTTCCGCCGGTTCCGCTTACTCCTGCGGGTGAGGAGGACCAGTTGATGCTTGAGGTCAGGTCGCCATCCTCTGTATCCGAAGCGGTCGCAGCGAAGGTGATGGTTTCGCCGGCCACAAAAGTAGCTCCGTCATCGGGTACCGTGATGGTCACCACGGGGGCAGCATCAATGGTGATGCTGATCATGTCCGTAGCCTGCTCACCTTCGCTATCCGCGACGGAAGCCGTGATGGTATGGGTGCCCGGGATCAGCTGATCGGTGCTGACCATTCCGCCGGTGCCGATCGGGCCATCCAGGTTGGATACCCAGGCGATAGATGCCGTGAGCGTGGCGTCGTCATCTTCAAAGTCTGTAGCTGTGGCTTCAAAGGAAATAAGTTCACCTTGATCAAAGGTCGTGCCGTCATCGGGGGCATTAATCGTGAGGGTGGGCGGAGCATTGACGGTAATGGTAATCTGATCGGAACCTGATTCGCCACCCGAATCGGTGACGGAGGCCGTGATGGTATGGGTGCCCGGGTTCAGCAGATCGGTGCTGACCATTCCGCCGGTGCCGATCGAACCATCCGGGCTGGATACCCAGGCGATAGATGCCGTGAGCGTGGCGTCGTCATCTTCAAAGTCTGTAGCTGTGGCTTCAAACGCGATGTTCTCTCCCTGGGTAAAGGCCGCCCCATCCATAGGAGCCGTGATATCCACCACGGGCGCGTTGTTGATGGAACCGTCGACAATATTGATATCCAGGACGGGGACATTACCGGTTACATCTGCGCCTCCGGCAACCGTTGAGCCGTCATCCGACACCTGGGTCATGCCCAATGGGCCGACCACCTGGAATTCGATGGTGGCAGCCAGAGCCTGCTGATCGAGCAGTCCAATGGCTCCGAATTCGTAGGCAATGGTTCCCTCAGTGTTGTCAATCTCATCCCCAATGATAAAGCCGAATGTACTCCCCACCGTGACGTTCGTAACGGTCAGGAACGCAGGATCAAAGGAAAGGAACAACTGAATGGCATTGTATTGGGTGTTGTTAACCGGTTGGGCAAAGTACTCTACGGAAAAGGTGTTGCCGTTTTGAACATCTACCGTTGCCGGATTGGGCACGGGTACCAGGTTGACCTGTGCCATCGTACCCGACAGGGCAATCAGGCAGAAAAAGGCCAGAAGCATACCCTTGCGCAGATAGGTTCCGGTTGGTTTTGCATTTGGGGAGTACATCTTGTGGAGCATGGAATTCAGCTTGTTAGGTATAAAAGATGTCATGATTTCTCTCAATTGATGGAAGAGAGCCGGGAGGCCGCGGGGGCCTTCCGTTCTCTGTGATCGTTTAGTCGCCCAGGGCATTGTAGTTGGCCAGCAGAAGCGAAAAGTCAAGGAAGTCGACCGCATTATTTCCGTTCAGGTCCGCGCGATAATCGTACCCGTCTTCTCCATTCGACAGGTTGTAGCTGGCTAGAAGGATCGAGAAGTCGAAAAATTCTACTTCGTTATTGTTGTTGCAATCGCCGGCCAGCAATTCGCCCAGGTTTACGGTATTCACTGTGCTATTCAGCGTCACCTCAACTTTCTTGCGGAGAAAGATCTCTTGTTTGATGTAGAGGTCAAAGGCTCCTGTAGGCAGGCCGTCCAGGGTGAAATCTCCATTGGCGTCGGTCGTCACATTGTATTGCCCAATCAGGTCGGAGGAGCCCGCCGAGAACAGTTCGATGGTAAAGTCAGCGCTGTGATCGCTTCGGCCCTGCAGAGTCACGTTTCCGTTGATCGTTGTACCGAAAGCTTTCAGCAAAATGATCTTATTGCCGTTGTATTCGCTGACATACAGGTTGCCGGTGGCCGGGTTTTCAACCAGGCTGATGGGGTTGCCGGTAAAGCCGCTGAACCCGCTCAGCCCTGCCTGGGCGCTCATGATGTCCGGATTGTTGGTACCGGGCGAAAGGACAAGAATATCGAAGCCCTGATTATAGCGGGTGACCAACAACTTGTTTTGGAGCGCACCGCCGAAGGCGTCACTTTGGTACTCAATGATTCCCGTTGGTGCTTCGCTGTCGCCGAATTCGTAGGCATAGCCCCGATAGTTGCGATCGGGCAAAGTACCCACTGGATAGTCGGTGATCTCTCCGGGGTCGGAGCCTGCAGTCGGGTTGCCGCCGTTGAGCACAAATTCGCCCCGGGCGGGATTGGGGTGCCCGTAGAAACCGTCCTCCACCACCCGGTACAGGTAGTCAGCCGGTTCGAAGAAAAGGCTCACGCCCGGAACCGCCGGGCCGGAATATTGACCGTTAAAGGATTCGTCGATGCGAGTGCCCAGCGGCAGCGGTAAGGAGCCTGCATCCAGGGCCGGTGTGTTTTGGTCGCTTTCCGCCCCGTTCGTAGGTACATACAACTGCTGGTTGCTGTGCCAAATCAGATGGAGCGCATTGCGAATCCCGGAAGCATAAATGGTCACCGGTGCATTGGCGGCAAAGGGGTCGTAGTTCCCCCCATCTGCCGTTTGGACATCCAGTGGCGGATTGGTGATCTGGCCGAGATCTGCCCGCAGGATGGCTGCACTGAGCAGGCGTTCGGGCTGGCTTCCGTATTCCGGATCGCCGGGCGATCCGGCCGCCGAGGTATGGCCCTGGGAAATGTAGAGGGCGCCATCGGGGCCGAAGTCCATGCCGTTGGTGGCATGGGAGAAGGCCGAACGCGGCAAATTGATGATCAGGTCTTCGACGATCTCCAGGTTGGCACCGCTGAGGCGGCTCACTTTACCCGACCAGGGCGCCGCATTGCTGAACGCAAAATCGGAATGCGAAACATAGGCTGTGAGGTTGTTTGCATCCGCTGCCGGGTCGAATACCAGCCCGAGAGCCAGGCGATCACCTTCCTGGCTATGCAGGGCGTCCAGGATTTCCTGGTTAGTCAGGCTGCCGTCCGGGGTGATTTCCCAGCGATGGATAAATCCGTTCTGAGTCAAGGCGTATAGCTTGCCGTCCGGGCCTATTTTGAGAACGGTATAATTGGCTCCGGTAGCTACATCCACTTGCTGGAAATCGACGGTAATCGGATCGACATTGTCAAGGCTGCCGGTCGTAAAGGTCGTACTGAAGGACTCGATGGGGTTGCCGTTCATATCCTGTACGCCATTGCCGATTTCCCAGCGATAGGTGGTGTTGGCGGCCAGGTCATTGGCTGAAAGTACAATGCCATCCCCTTCTGCTGTGGTATTGGCCGAGGTGCCAGTCACTACGGCCCCCGTGCCGTCCAGAAGAAGCTGAACGGTCGTATTATTCACCGTATTGGGATCCAACATGGCATAGGGTAGATCTATTTCCGTAGTAGCCAGGGTAACATTAAAGCCGCTGGCATCGGAATTCACCACTTGAGTCAGCGGGCTGGCGCCGATCACGGTAGGTGAGATCGGGGGAGCGATCGTCCAGGTAAAATTGATATCCGTGCTTTGTTCGGGATTTCCGTCATCGGTTACCGTGACGGTCACATCATAGGGGCTGTCTTCCAGAGCTCCAGGGGTAAACTGAGCGGATGGCGGGGCATCAAAAAGGTCTTGGTTATTGTATTCATCGAGTTTGTACAGCCCAAACTTGTCGATAGCATGTCCTTTGGAGCGTACGCCTATGGTCATGGTGTAGACTCCCGGCTGTTCGACCTTAATGAAAATATTGTGCGGGTCGTTATCGCTGGTTCGCGAAACCCAGGGCCATTGATCCAGAGAGTTCATGTACACTTTGAAAAAGCCGTCTCCCCCTTGGCCATTGGGTGAGGTATTGTTCTGTACATAAGGGCTTCCCTTCGGAAAAACGATCAAGGAGTTGGGATCGTTATTCAGACCCAACTGCAGAGCAGCATCAATGTCTGCTTCATTGGTCATGGGGCCTTTATATCCAAAGAACTTAATGCTATCATTATTGGGAAATTTAAGCCAGCTGTCGTTGCTGTCGCTTCCCGAGTCTCCCGAATTGATATTACTCCGCCAATTAAAGCGGTAGATACCAGGCTGGCTTATTTGAATCTGGTAGTTAATGTGGCCGTTGGAAGGATCGGAAAAGTTATTTTGGTCACCCTGGTAATAGGTAATATCACCGTCGGTGCCCTGTATCCAGCCGGGAACGATTGGCATGGACTCCACCTCTACAATAAGCAGTCCATTTTCCTCGATGAAGGGACCGGTACCTGTCATGGGTTGAGCAATAGTGCCCGAGATTTCACCGGTATTGGGATCAATGGTCAAGTCGGGCGGGAGGTTCGCTGCGGAAAAGGTCAGATTTTGGAATCCTTCATCGCCGTCGTCGGCCGTGATCGGCAGGCTCACCACATCGCCTTCCTGATTGATTTGATCGCCGGGGTTGGTTACATTGGGTTGAGCGTTCATACCGTCTGTACCCAGAAGGTCAGTCATCAATGTGGTGCCATCAGCCAGAACCATCTCAAGGGAAGCGCTGGCGGGCGGCGTACCGCTGTAGGTAATTTCAAGATTCAGAGAACCGTTCGCCCCGACCAGGATGGGAAGATTGGGCTGAGCTGTCAGGGAAAAGTCACCGGCATCATCACCCGTCAGTTGGATGGTCTCGATCCATTTGCCCTGGTCGCCACCCTGCAGGGAAAGCGTCAGGATTTTTGTGGCGTCGGTCGGGCTGAAGGTCACGGCATCGGGCACGCTGGCCGTACTGGCCTGGATGGGAGTGAGGTCGGGGTTGTCCTCGCCATATACCTCCCAATTCTTCATATTACCCCCGCCTTGCGAAGGTGAACCCCCGGCAATATGTATACCGTTCCCACTGACAACGGCCTGGGTTCCATGCCGCTGGGTATTGAGCGGGTCGAGCACAGACCAGGTATTACTGCTTGGGTCGAGCGATTCGGTATTATCGTAGGCCTGCCCGTTGCCCTCGCCGCCAATGACGAATACTTTTTCCTGAAAGTTGACCACAGCCGCCGCTGCACGCGGGGTGGGGAGGTCAGCCGGAATAGTAGACCAGGTTTCGTTGGTGAAATCGTAGACGTCCACTTCGGGGATGAGCGGAGCGAAGACGCCTCCGTCACCACCGGAAAGTCGCCCGCCGGCGAGGTACATCTTGTCGCCCACCACAGCTGCATGGAAGTGGTCTCTCGCTCGGGGTGCATCGGGGAGTTGGGTCCAGGTATTAGTGGCCGGATTGTACTTGTCAAACCAGGGAACATACCCCCCGTCGTGGCCTATGGTGTTTCCACAGGTGATGTAAAACTCGTCATTGTACACAACCAGGCCGGTGGAGCCGCGCCTTCTGGAGACCGGGATCTCGGGCCCCTCTATCCAAAGGTTATTTACCGGATCGTACAGGTAAATGCGATCGGCAGGCTCCTCGGTGGGAAATCCATTGTCCTTAAACGCGCCAATCACCCAGATATAGCCCTGGTATTCAACGGCCTGGAAATGGTTGAATTCGATGGGGGCCGTTGCCCCGGTCGACCAGCTGTCGTTGGCGTGGTCATACATGTCAAGTCGGGTGGCCTGTTCGCGACCGCCAAACATGAAAAACTTTTCTCCGGCTTTCACGAAGGAGCACTCGTGGCGGGCGACGTAGTTTTCATCTTCGTCCTTATCAGCCCAGGACAGATCATTTACCGTCCAGCTAAAGGATACCGATTCGGTGTCGCCGCCCTGCTGGCTGACGGTGACCGTAGTCGTGTATATTCCGTCGCTGTTAGGCCCTGCGCTGCCGGCTCCCAACGCGATCGTTCCATAAATAAGACCGTTGGTCGGATCGATCTCAACGCCTTCGGGCGCTCCCTGAATACTGAAATCGTAATTTACCCCGAACAGGCCGCCCGATACATTTACCGTTAAGTTTACTTCCTGGCCTTCGGCATTCGATTGGTCGGGAATGGGAGTGATTGCAAGTGGTCCGAGGTCGACCGGCCCGACGCTTAGAATTTCAATGCCGTTGATGAGCGGGTTCTCTACTTCCCTGAGAAATTCGATGTCCAAAGATCCGTCGCTGACGGTGGTTTGATAGGCTTCCATAGCCCCGACCTTGTGGCCGTACTTGGCCGAGAGATCGAGATCGTTGATTACCTGTACGCCTTCGATATTCACATCGAAGACCCGGTCGCCCGGGTTTTGCGTACAGTTACAACCATTGCCCATGTAAAGGCGCACTTCGTAGGTGCCGTCGGGGAGCGGAAACGACCAAAGCATTTCATCGCCGGTAGAGGGATCCCAGCGTTCCTTGGTGTAAATATCTTGCGGCACATAGTCGGGAACGGAAGAATGGCGCCCGGTTACATTGTTGGTACTGATGTTTCCGGTATTGTTGGTATAGGAAAAGCCACCCTGGCCGTAGCTTCCGGATTGGGCGCCGTTCCCTTCATTGGCCAACCAGTCGGGACCGTCGTCTGTGGCGGAGATGAGGGCATCGCCGGCGTTCACCCGAATAATGGGAATGGGGTCTTCGAAGACCGTTACCGTAAAGGTCTGTTCGACAAAAGTGTTCAACGCATCGGTAGCCCGAATGGTAATATCCGAAGTAGTCGGTGAAGCCGGAAAACTGATGGTGAGCTGGGTCCCGTCAATCACGGCATCCACACTGGGGTCCGAATTATCTGACACGGTGAACGTAAGATTGTCCATACCCTGATCGTCGTCAAAGAAGGCACTCAGATCGAGGATTTCGTCGGGCGAGTTCACCATGCGCTGGAAATCCGGTATTTCTTCAAGAATGTAGGGCTGGGTGCCGAGTATGGTGAAGTAGTCCCAGGTGCCTTGTACTTCGGCAGCCGGATCGTTGGAGGTGCCCATAATGCCCACAGCCAAAGGGGTGTTGGGGTCCTGCAGAGCATTGAGTAATGCGCCTTGCGCCATAAGGGTGCCCACCGTAATCCAAGAGCCTCCTCCGATCGCGAAACGGCCGGTAACCGTGCCTGAGGCAGGATCTACCTCCATTTGTAAGCGTACGGTTTCATCAGAACTGGGCCGGTCCGCTACAGCTACCGCTTCAAAGGGCGGGTTGGCATTTGGCACATCATCCACTTCATCCTGGAAAAGGACGCCATCCTTGGTTACGACCAACTGCATGAAGTTGCTTTGCGTACCATCGCCTATCTGAAAGCCTACCTGACCATCGCCGGAATACTCATAGAGTTGAAAGGTTTCAGAGAAACCGAGCATACCGATTTCGATCACCGTAAAGCCTGTGTTTGCCTCAATGTTGACACCGAATTGGAACCCCTTTTCCTGATCGTTTTGGGTGCCCACTGCCGTGCCGCCGGTCATGTTGACGGTAATGGCTCCGATGGCCCCGCCCATGATGTCGTTGGGGTTTGGGCCGGCATCTACCACATCTAGCCAATCGAGGTAGTTGGGGTTGGGGTCGCCGTTGTTCATCAAACCGGTAAGGCCGATCCCCAGATATCCGATCTCGTTGCCCTGATCGTCCAGTACGTTGGAAAAGAGTTCGTTGTTGATCGGCATATCGAACGAACCTCCGATCTGGAAGGGATCCAGGTCGTCGTTAATCCCATCGTTGTCGTCGTCCAGGTCATTGAGGTCAGAAATACTGTCGCCATCATAGTCATTGGGTTGGGAAGCCCCCGAACAGGGGTCGGTTCCGTTGTCCTCCTCGTCCTGGTTGGTAAAACCGTCGCTGTCGTAATCGGCCTGCGGATCGTAGCCGCTGTCGCCCGGTAGTACACAGATGACAAAATCGTTGGGTTCCAGCATGACGATCCGGCTGTCGAAGGTGGCCACCCAGATGGTACCCGGGAAGGTATCTGTATCGCTATTACAGGTGATGCCGAGCGGATTGCCGCCTTGCGTGGAATATTTATTTTGCTCAAGGAGGTTGAGGCTGCCATCCGGATTGAGAACAACCCGGTGCAGCGAACCGCCGCTTTTTCCGGCAATGAGGTTGCCCTTCATGGCTCCGCCAAAGTTGGAAGCGGTGTATTCATCAATTCCGTTGGTGTTATTTTGCCAGGTGGTTACAACTATGTCATCCGGACCGTCGGGGTTGGCACTGCCGGGTGCCCTGAAGTCCGCTTCTGCCGGGTCAGCCACTTCCACAGGGGGCCAATCGACGGGAAGCGACTGGGCAGCGAAATTCGGATCGCTGGGATCCAGGATCTGCGTACGGAAAAAGTCGTTGGGGTCGTTATCGCTGGGAACGATTCCGTTGGGCGACAATTTGGTGTAAAGCCCTGCACCGCCCGGGTTGTAGGGGAAGGGATCTCCCAGGGTGTAAGGCGTGCCCGGATTGGCCCGAATCGGGCAGGGGTGCCCCCCATAGACAGAGCCGAACACATAGGTGCTGATATCCGTGGTCACCAGATTGAGGTGATCCTTGTTGTCTACCTGCTCTCCGTCAACCGGGTTGGAACTGCCCGGCTCGCCGGGGGGATAATCATTGGATACGGTATTGGGGTTGTTTTCATTGATTGGCAATCCGCCCCAGCCGCCGTTGGCTCCGTTGTCGGTGACGTAGACGGCGCCACTCTCGGTGAGCACCAGATCATAGGTGTTGCGATAACCGGAAGAAAACATTTGAATCGGACCGCTGGCTTGCAACTTGGTCATATTCAGGCCGTCGTTGCCTCCCCAGGGGTCGTTGATATCCAGGCCGTCGTAGCCGGGATCGTTCGGGTCGACAATACCATTTACATTAGGCCGGGTAGGATCATCCACTGTGGGGATATCGTAGATGTACTTTCTGCCCGAGGTGGGGTCGGTCTGGATGGGCATGCTCTCCAGCATGTTGAGATCCACAGCCAATACCGCTGCAGCCAGAGAGTATTCGGTGATGAACGCAAACTTCGTAGAAGGTGCACCGCCGTTGGTAAAGCCGCCACTGGCTACGAGCAAGTAGTCGTCACCCCAGAGCTCCATACCGTTGTTGGCGTGGTTTTCTTCCGAGCGGGGCAGGCCGCGTACAATGTCCACTACATCCCAATACCCACTGGGGTCGTCAATTCCATTGCCTACCCAGGTCAATCGAGTGATCACGCCGGAGTTGGTATCCAGGTTTTTATCGCCGCTTGGACCACCTACGCGTTCGTCGCTGGATCCAACATAGACAACTGGGTTCGATGCCGTGCCTCCGACCACGATGCCTGTGGCCTCGCGCTGGTCTACACCTGCGTTTGATGTGCCGTCGTCATTGTGGTTGGGAATGTTCTCTACGTCGAGCAGGGTTACGGTTTCCACGACCTCATAATCTGCCGGGCCGTTGCGCTGAATCGAATAAATCTTGACTTTGCCTTTGAGCTCTACCACATAAAGTCGGCCATCCGGGCCGAACTGAAGGGAAGTCCCTTTGGAAACGGAGCCGTTGCCATTAAAATTCAGCACCCCAAAATCGAAGGCTTGGCTGAAAATGGATTGCGCCGAAAAGAGTCCAACGAACAAGAAAAACAGGCATACAATGCCCTTCAGGGGTACGTGTTTGCTCATTGTTAGTAGTATTTAAAGCACCTTGCCCGGCTGCGTGGTCAGCCGGGGATAGTTTTTGTTAAATCTGGCGTTGGATTGTAGATAGGCCTTTTCAGAGTCGACCTGGCTGCGACGTTTGGGCTGTTGTCAGGTGATTGATTTGTCGCTGCTTGTTGCTTGTTGTCTTGTGGAAGGTCTAATCTCCTATGCCTCTCGAGATGATAAGCACTCGAAACCGTACTTATTCCTTAGAAAGCGTCTGCAAAATAGTTAATCCTACCATGTCGTACAAGCTCAAAAACAAAAGAATGGAAAATTTCAGACTAAATTAATATGCATCATTTCACCGGCACTCCTTGGGGAAAGACCGCGCGATTCAGGCGTATTTCGACTTGTCATTCTTGGAGGGTGACCCAGCCGGAACAAAGCCGGCTGGGCAGGATAAGTCTCTAAAAGGTAGACAGTTGGGCTTTAAACTTGAGGAGCAACTTGCGCATTTTATCCGCCGAATTGGCCAGGGCCTTCTCATAGGTCTCGCCCTGCCCCTCGGAAAATAAGATCTGCCCGGGGACGTCCATTTTAATCTCTACGGTTTTATCCTTTTCTGACAATTCGCGATTGGCTCCGTCCTTGAAGTACACATCGACCGTGGTTATGCGATCGTAAAAGGTGTGAAGTTTGTCTATTTTCTGTTGGGTGAGTTCTTGAAGCTGATCGCTCATGGAAAAGGAAGCATGCACATTTACATTCATTGTTCTCGATTTTGCGTTCAAGACTAAAGTACAGTTATTGTAAAGTACGAAAAGTGATTCAAATTAATTCAGGCCCTGACAAAAATCATCCATCGAGTTCCCTTGTGGTGAAAGGAGGGGGGGCTCTGCTCCTCATCGCGGGACTGGTTTTGATGGTTGCCCCGCTTTCTGCCCAATCCATTTCCGGTCATTGGGAAGGCTATCTCATCCAGGACCAGCAAGAAGATACCTTCCGGTACGAATTGGTGCTCACTCAAGAGGGAAATGCTGTGCGGGGTACCTCCCGTTCCATCAGCCCGGAGGGCAAGGAGGCTCGCTTTTCGGTAACGGGTTTGTGGCGGGATAAGCAGTTGAAGATCCAGGAAGTAGAACAACTGGAGCCCAGCAGTCCCAGGTGGTGCCGCAAGTTTGCGATACTCAGCCTGGAGCGCGATCAGTACCAGTGGAAGTTGCGCGGGGCCTGGCAGGCCGACGGCTGCCGGCCGGGCACTCTTTTTCTGACCTTGCAATCCTTTACCGGCCACCAGGAGGCGTCTTTGCCCTTTTCTGTGGTCGGCGACTGGAAGGGCGAGCTGTTGCAGTCGGATCGCGACTACGGTTTTTATTTCGAGCTTCAGCTGAAGGAAGGCGGTGCGGGAACGTCCTATATCGTCAGCGAAGGCAATGGAGGATGGGCGCGGCATGCATTGGCTTGGGAATGGCACCCTCAGGACAGCAGCCTCCGCTTTGGAGAAAAAGAAGTAAGCCAAAAATCCGATACCAGGTGGCCCTGGTGCATTAAGAAGGGGGCTCTCCGGCTTCAAAAAGAATCCGGCAGGTACGTGCTCTCCGGCTCCTGGCAAGGGTATATCGAGGGCTACGATCCCGCAAGCGGGGCGTGCGCGCCCGGAAGGTTGCGCCTGGAAAAGCCCGCCCTGCCACAGGGGGCTGACCGAAAGATGCCTTCGGGCATAGCTCAATACACCGGCCAAACCCAGCGAGCGGTGAATGTACAACGCATACTCGATGTGCGTTCGCAAACCATACGGGTCAAGGTCTGGGACAACGGCATCGCCGACGGCGACGTATTGACGCTGTACTTAAACGGGCAGCGGGTATTGGACGAATACCGGGTTACGAAACAGCGATATGCCATTCCCGTCGAACTCGAGCGAGGGGAAAACATGCTCGTATTACACGCTATAGACTTGGGCAATATCTCCCCCAATACCGTGGCCGTAGCAGTGGATGACGGCCATCAGGAGCAGACGATCATCCTGAGCTCCAACCTGGACGAAAGCGGGGGCGTGCTGATTCGCTATTTCGAGTTTCACTAAACCGCTGCCGGACTCATCTGGAAGGATCCCCGATTGTTGGAAATGATCCCCTGTTGCAGGTATTTTTGGGTGACCTGTGCCCGTTCCCGGGCCTTCGTCATGGGGCCGGCGGTTCCGCTGGAGTATGTGACCCGTATATCGAGGTAGGCGTTGATCACCTTGTTCTCTTCATTGGATCCCCACTGGGCTGGGTTGGTCAGCCCCGTTCGCTGCATGGCCTGTTCAACACAGGGTTTGACGAAGGCCGGGCGGTTCACGTGATTGTCCAACAAAAGGGCCACCCCGTACTCCGAGGTGATGATCTGGGAGAGCGGCATGCCGTTGATCGCATAGCTGGAGCTCGTACTCCAATAAAAGTCCTTGAGCCTGGCCAGGGCATGCTCGATCTGGCTGACCTGGATATCGGCGCTCTGCCCCGCTTTCCAGAAGTAGAACGCCCACTCCGGCTTGCGAAACTGTTCCTTTTGCGAGGTGCTGCTGATGGGGGTGCCGTTCAGAGTGAGCAGTCCGGTTTTTTCATTGGTAGAGCCGTGAATATCCAGCCCTTTGGATTGGAAATAGGATCTGAAGGAATTGGGGAAGTTGTTTTTCACCTTTTTGAGCATGGCCGGCAACTCGCCTTCACCATCCGTGTAGCCAAGCGTCCACTGAAAAATACCGTAGCTGAAAAAAGCGCGATCGTAGGAGTTGATGGCATCCAGCTTGCCCTCGTTTTCGCTCACGGAAATCATGACGTTCCCCGCGGAGTTGGTCAGCCCGATTTGCTGCATAAGCGCGCGGTTGTTCTTCACGCATTGTTCGATCGTGCGAGTGCCCCAATACGCATATCCGCCGTCTCGCTTTACCAGGCGCACTTCCGATTGTCCGTCAGATACCCAGAGCTTGTCCCCCTCGTCCCGCATTTGCAGCTTACCGGCACCTGCGGCCGGGGGCGTGGCGCCGCCGGATGGAGGCGGAGGGGTAGGCCGGGGCGGTGGGGGCGTAGGCTGAGGTTGGGGAGGAGGCGGAGCCGGCTGGAAGGGGTTGGTGGCCTGTTGGAAGGCTTTAACCATGGAATTGAGCAGGGTTTCCGTCACCTGCCGACCGTCGGATGGAATGCCCGACCTGGAGCCATAGGCCCGCACGGCATTCACCGTATGGTTATCGTAAGAGCCCGTGGCCCCGAAAGAGGCAAAGTTGAGTTCCCGGCCAAAACCCAGGGCATTGAGTATATTCTGGAGCTCGCGCACGTAGATATTGCGCTGGCCTACCTTGAGGTAGATTTCCGTAGTATGCGTCTGCAGTAGGCTATTCAGGATTTCAACCGATGTCATAAACAGGTATTAGGTTGGCAAATATTAATCAATATAGGCTTCGGAACCCGAAGTATCAAATATACAAAGGCTTTTCATGGATTGCACTGCTGAGTGGAGAAAACGA
>CAZQSF010000082.1:0-17741 GCA_964595955.1 uncultured Saprospiraceae bacterium | reverse complement strand
CAAAATTTTGCAATTCGTCAGCCCTTCGGGCGGAAAATTCGGTGAATTTTCCGGGCTAAAAACCTGGAACTCTATGGAAATTCTCAACGACCTCTTAGCGGCTCTGGTCGCCCTGGTGCCGTGCATTGCCGGATCAATTGCTGTGCTGATGTTCGGCTTTCCGATCGTCAATTTCATCATGAACCGCATCAGCCGGCAGATCGAGAAGCGCAGCCCCCAGCTCGATACCGATGTGCGGGCTTTTCTCGACCGCACCCTCAGCCTGCTGCTCAAAGTATTGGTAGTCATAACGGCAATTGCCATTCTCGGCGTGCAAACCACTTCCCTGGCAGCCGCCATCGGTGCCCTTGGTTTTGCGGTTGGCCTGGCCCTTCAGGGGGCCTTGGGCAACCTGGCTGCCGACATTCTGGTGCTCGTCTTCAAGCCCTACAGCAGCGGCGACTGGATCACGGCCCAGGGATATTCCGGGACGGTGCAATCCACCCAGCTGTTCAGTACGATCATTCTCACGTATGACAATCACCGCGTCATCATCCCCAACGGCAGCGTTGTTTCCGGTGCCATAGAAAATTTCAGCTTGGAATCGGTGCGCCGGCACAACATGATCTTCGGGATCGGCTATCAGGACAATATCGCCCAGGCCCGGCAGATCCTTACCGATACGGTTAGAAAGTGTCCGGGATTCATCGAGGACCGGGGCCTGGAGGTCCATGTGAACGAACTGGCCGAAAGCTCCGTGAACTTTACGGTGCGCTTCTGGACCTCGAACGAGACCTTTTTCCCGGCAAAATTCTATATGCAGGAACAGGTCAAGCTGGCCTTCGACGAGCAGGGCATTCACATTCCCTTTCCGCAGATGGAAGTTACCATGGCGGAAGCCCCGGCCGGCTTCTGATTGCATGGATTCGTTTGCGATCCAGGGCTAGCGATTCAAAAAATAGGCGCGAAAGGCCTCCAGTTCCTGTTGTTCTTCTTCCACAAAACGCCGGAAAAGCCGGTCGCCCACCTGGTCCTTGAGTGCAGAGATACCCACATCGATCAGGCGCAGGCCTTTTTCGGTCAGGAAAATATTATCAAAGGTTTCACCCGGCATATCGGACGGGCGTTTCAGGTCGCGATGTACGAATCCAGCCAGGTGTAGCTGCCTCAGTTCATCCTCCAATACATCCAGCCAAAGCAATCGCCGTTCCGTTTCGTAAGCTCGGAAATCGAGGGGATAGAGGCGCTCCATCACCAGCATGTCGCTATCCAGCTCTTCGTTGACATCCAGGCGAATGAAATGCACCACCAGTCCATTCACCCGGTTGGCAAACTTCATCTTTTCAGCCTCCGAACCGATATCCGAGCGAGTATCCCCCGAGAACAGCTTACCCACTTCCGTTTCGGAAAGCGCGATCACAACATTGTTGGCTCCAACGGATAAGGTTCTGGGGTAGCGTCTGGTCATGGATACAGGAATTGAATGAGAAAGATACCGAATTCCGGCTGTATCCCTTCCCCTTACCACCAGGCGAGAGGGCCTGGAATGAAAATCCCGGGCCCTCTCGCATCTGCATGAATACCGTTTTAAGACCGAAATAACTTCTAGGCCATTTCATACTTGAAATGGTATCAGTCCATCTTCCCTAAAAAGGCAATAGCACTGCCCGTCGGCTTCTCCCTGACAAGTCAATTTATTTCGTCAAAACCCCTCACTCGATCTTCAGCGTCTTCACCTCCCCTTCCGGCGTGACCAGCACAAATTCCCTTTTCGTTTCGACCTTCACCCGGGGCTCGGGTTCGGGCAGTTGGAAGCGGGCCTTGAGGTTGTAGGAAAACTGCACGGCCGGCTGCAGGATCTCGGGATTGAGCACGATGTCGTAGTCGTTGGCCGGCACGGCATTGTAAAAGCGCAGGGTGGGCTTGTCGGCGGGGTTCACCACCGAGCTGCTCTTTTCCTCCTGGCTGAGGCGCTGGGTGCTGAAGGCCTGGTAGCTCTCGTAGCGGTTGATGGGATAGGCTACCCAGGCGTTCTCGGCCGTGGTGAGGAAGGCCGAATCCAGCGGCACGCCCAGAGCAGCATAGGCGATCTTGATGCTGTCCAGGTATGCAAAGGCCGCTGCGCGCAGGCGGTTGTACACGGCCTGCGGGTTACGAACGAAGTAGTCCACCTTCACGATATCGTAGATCTCCTGCCGGGCCGCCGCCGTGACGATGCGGTCGAGCAGTTCGGCATCGGCATAGCGGATGTGCACGTTCTTCTGCATCTCAAAGCCGGAGGGGATCTCGGTATAGGTCTTCTTGGAGAAAATCTTCTTGCTCACATCGTACTCGTAGCGGGGCAGGAAGTTGACCATGTCCACATAGGTGTCGGTTTCGGCCAGGCCCAGGCGAGCGAGTTCGGCCAGGAAGGCCTGCAGGCGCTCGTTGAGCAGGCGGTCGGTCTCCTCGGCCGTCTTGCCGGCCTGATAGACGGTGAAGATGGCCGTATAGCTGTCGGCCTCGCGATTGGCCAGGGCATTTACGCTGATCTCCACCGTGCGGGCATCCGCGAATTCGGCCGCCTTGGGCACCGCCCGGTACCGGGCATCTACCTCGATGTTCTGGTAGGTCTTCTGCTGATCGGCGTAGTTGCCCATGACCTGGGCGAAAAGGGAAGTAGCGGAAAAAGTAAGGACCCAAAGCGCAAAAGATATGGACCGGAAGTTCATTAGCGTTTTTTCGAAAAGAACGGAAAAATTTCTCACCATTTTCTGAAAAGGTAATCGCCAACAGCCATGGGCCACAGGTTGCCTTGTCAACCATTTCGGTATTCAGCCTATTTCTAAGGTAGAATCCAAGCATCCCATGACCACCACCGATTTCCAGCGCATAGCCGATACCGTACCGCATCAGCCGGGGGTGTACCGCTTTGTGGATGCGGAAGGGAGCATCCTGTACATCGGCAAGGCCAAGGACCTGCGCAACCGCCTGGGCTCCTACTTCGGCTCGCGCAAGGACCGCGCCCACAAAACGCGGGTGATGGTGAAGAACGCCGACCACATTCGCTTTACGGTGGTGGAAACCGAAGCCGATGCCCTGCTGCTGGAAAACACCCTCATCAAAAAGCACCAGCCGCGCTACAATGTCAACCTGCGCGACGACAAGAGCTACTCCTACCTCTGCATCAAGAACGAGCGCTTTCCGCGCGTCTTCCTCACCCGGCGGGTGATCCGCGACGGCAGCACCTACTTTGGCCCCTACACCTCCAAGGCGCGCATGAAGGTGATCCTGGAGCTGATCAAGCAGCTCTTTCCCCTGCGCACCTGCAAGTACAACCTGAGCGAAGAGAACATCCGGGCCGGCAAGTTCAAGGTGTGCCTGGAGTACCACATCAAGAACTGCCTGGGGCCCTGCGAAGGGCTGGAAAGCGAAGAGGACTACAACGCCAAGATCGAGCAGGTGAAGAATATCCTGCGCGGCAACTTCGGCGCCGTGAAGCGGCATTTCCAGGACGTGATGCGACAGCATGCCGAAAATCTGGAGTTCGAAAAGGCCCAGCAGATCAAGGACAAGCTCTCGGCCTTCGAGAACTACCAGGCCAAGAGCCTGGTGGTGAACCCCACCATCAAGGACGTGGACGTCTTTAGCATAGCCTCCGACGAGAAGGAAGCTTACGTCAACTACATCAAGATCATCAACGGCGCCATCATCCACACCCACACCCAGGAGCTGGTGAAGAACCTGGACGACGAGGACGATCGCGAGTTGCTGGCCTACGCCATCCCCATCATCCGGGAAAAGTTCAACTCCATCGCCCCGGAGGTGATCCTGACTGAGGAATTGCAGGTCCCCGGGGCGGAATTTGGCATCACCGTACCCAAGATCGGAGACAAGAAAAAGCTGCTGGAGCTCTCGCAGAAGAATGTAAAGTACTACATGCTTCAGAAGAAGAAGGAAGCCGCCAGCCGGGTGCGCAAACAGACCTCGGCCGAGCGCATCCTCCGCACCCTGCAGGACGACCTCAACATGGACGAACTGCCCATGCACATCGAGTGCTTCGACAACTCCAACATGCAGGGCAGTCATCCGGTAGCCTCCTGCGTGGTATTCAAGAATGCCAAGCCCTCCAAAAAGGACTATCGCCACTACAACATCAAGACGGTCACCGGCCCCGACGATTTCGCCAGCATGGAAGAGGTGGTGCACCGGCGCTATCGCCGCCTGCTGGAAGAAGATCAGCCCCTGCCGCAGCTCGTCGTCATCGACGGCGGCAAGGGCCAGCTGAGCGCCGCCGTGAAGAGCCTGGAGCGCCTGGGCATGCTGGAACGGGTCACCGTCATCGGCATCGCCAAGCGACTGGAGGAGATCTTCTTCCCCGGCGACTCCATTCCGCTGTATATCGACAAGAAGAGCGAATCCCTCAAGCTTATCCAGCAAGTGCGCAATGAGGCCCATCGCTTTGCCATCAGCTTTCACCGCAACAAGCGCTCGCAGCATTTCGCCGGCTCGGAGCTCACCCGGATCCCCGGCATCGGCGACAAGACGGCCCGGAAGCTGCTGCAGCACTTCGGCTCGGTAAAACGAGTGCGCGAGGCCCTGGCCAGCGAGATCGCCGAAGTGGCCGGCATGGCCGTGGCCAAAAAGGTGAAGGAGTACTTCAGCAGCGAAGTTTCGGACTAAGTTCAATCTTAAAGGTAATGAAGGGGTGTTCCCGTGTGCAATCAACCACTCCCACACTCAAACGCAAACGCACACGGCAAAAACTTCGGTTTTGCACTTAGAGGCTACCCCTGAAAATGCTGTGCATGTTCCGCCCTTTGGGCTGCCGAATTTCAAAATACTGTAAATCAATGAGTTATCAGGATGTTTGCTTGTTGTTACCTATTTGATGTGTACCCCAATGTCGGATGGCAACATTTTACAAGGGCCAGGATTAGCCCGATTATAAACCTCTACCTATCAACATGCTATTGAATGGAAGAGCCTTCTGGTTGCGTAAATTCATGCATAATCTGTGCCAAGGCTGCTTCAAGGGGGTTCTCTAAGGACCTCCAGCGCCCATACCTGCATTTTTACGGATATTTGCGCTCCACAATCGCTGCCTATGCCTGCTGTTCAGGGAATCAGCCTCATCATTCCGGTATACAACGAAGCCCCAGAGGTTTTACTCGACACCGTTCGGGGGCTACACCGGGCCATGCAGCAAGCTGAGGTCTTGGCCTACGAGATCCTGATCATCAACGACGGTTCCGAACCGGAGTACGACTACGAAGCCCTGCCTCCTGACCCCTGCGTTCGGCTCATTCAGCATCACCTGAATAAAGGCTACGGAGCCGCTCTGAAGACCGGCATACAGCGAGCTCGCTACGATTGGATCGGGATCACCGATGCCGACGGCACCTACCCCAACGATCGATTTGCCGACCTCCTCCACGCGGCCGATGCCGGCTATGACATGGTAGTCGGGGCCCGAAACTGGAGCGATATTTCCCTGCTTCGACGATTTCCCAAATGGATCCTCACCCGCTTCGCCAGCTTTCTGGCCGGCTATCCCATTCGGGATCTCAACTCCGGTATGCGCATCTTTCGCAAGGCCATGGCCCGGGAATTCTGGCGGCTTTACCCCAACGGCTTTTCCTTCACTTCCACCATCACCATGGCCTGCGTGACCCACGCCTACGAACTCCATTACGTACCTATCGACTACTTCAAACGGGTGGGCAAGTCCAGCATTCACCCCATCAAGGACACGTATCGATTTTTCGCTTTGGTCACCCGTCTGGCTCTCTATTTCAACCCCCTGCGCTTTTTTCTGCCCCTCAGTCTCCTGCTGGGTCTGCTGGCCGTGGGGCGGGGCCTGCGCGACTACAGCATTCAGCAATCTTTCGGCGGCCTGACCCTGGTGTTGTTCTTCATGGCTTTCCAGGTATTCTTTTTTGGCCTGCTGGCCGAGATCATCAGCAAAACGCGAACTGTATGACCGACCCAACCGATAAGCTCGAACGCGAACGAAAAGACCGGGAACTTTTCGATCGCATTTCGCAGACGTATGCCGAAAAAGACGTTTATCCGCCCTCGCGTTACGCCCGCCGGTTTTTGATCGAAAGCCTCTTCGACCTGCTGGAGCAGCGCACCGGGCTACGGCCCCGCAATCTCTTCGACATGGGCTGCGGCGTGGGTGCTGCGGCCAACTACCTGCGCGGGCGCTACGATCGCTACATCGGCGTGGATTACGCCGAGGAGCTCATCCGGATCGGCCGGCAGCGGTACGACTTTCCCGGCGTGGCCTTGTACAGCCAGAATATCAAGGACCTGGACCTGGCCGGCTTCACCCCCGACTTCATCTTTGGCAACGGGGTGCTCCACCACGTGGACGACCTGCCTGCCGTGATGCAGACCCTTCGCGAACTGGGTGGCCCCGGCACCCACTACGGATTTATCGAGCCTCAGTCGGGGAACCCCTTCATCCAGTTGCTGCGCCGCCTTCGCAAACAAGTGGACCCCGCCTACTCGGAAGATCAGGTATTTTTTACCCGAAGCGAGTTGCGCAAGCTGTTCGAGAAGCACGGCTTTGAGGTCGTGGAAGTATGGCATCAGGGGTACTTTTCTACCCCGATCGCCCAGGTGATGCTCAAGCCCAAAGCCTTGTTTATGCCTTATGCCCGGGCAGCCGTCTGGCTGGATCGCCTCATTCAGCGCAGGCTGAGCTCCCCCCTGGCCTGGAACTTGCTGGTCATTGCCAAACGGCCCGAATGAAGCGACTGCTCTCGTTCCAGACCTTTCTGTATGTCGGCTTGCTGTTTCTGCTGATCTACCTGATCCGGGAAGGGCAGTTCGCTGCCGTCCGGGTACACCGCTGGCCCAGCCTGCTGCTGTCCCTGCTTTTTCTGTTCGGTGGGTTTGGGGTTTTGTCGGCGGCCTGGCAACGGTGTCTCATGCAAAGCCAGGCCGTGCCGTTCCGCGATGCCTTCAACAGCCTGAACCTGGGCTCTATCGGGAAGTACATTCCCGGAAAGGTTGCTATCCTGCACGGCATCACAGCCTATTTGTCCGAGCGCCGGCAGTTGGGCCGCAAGCAAACGGGCCTGCTTTTCCTACAGTTTCACCTGGTGTATATCCTCACCGGCTTTTTAGCGGGCACGGGGCTCCTGGCCCTGCTGAATGTGCAGCAGCGAGGCTGGTATGCCCTCTGGGCAGGGCTGCTCCTGATCTTTTTCCTCGGCTTTCGCCCGATTATGCAGTGGGGGTTTCGCTTGCTGGCCCGGCTTTCCGACCGCTTCGTTCTGGATGGCCCCCTTCCTCGATTCAGTCCGGCAGCTGCCGGCATGCTCCTGGGCGTATGGCTGCTCTGGGGCCTGGGCTTTCATGGGCTCACCCTGGCGCTCAGCCCGGTTTCGCCGGGCTGGAGCAATGTGTTCAGTTTTCCGTTTGCCGCGGCAGCCGGCAACTTGGTCATCATCGCCCCCGGCGGACTGGGCGTGCGGGAGGGCCTGCTAAGCTTTGTCCTGCAGGGGCAGGGGGTGAGCCAAGAAATTGCCCATAGCCTGTCGCTGGCTTCCCGCATGTGGTTCCTTCTCGGCGAACTAAGCACCTTCCTGCTGGCCCTCTTATGGATGCGAAGGCAGCCCTTAAAGCCCTGACCCCTTCGGCAAGAGGCCCTTCAGCTGACCGGACAGCCGGTCCCACTGGCTGATGCCGATCACGAACAACACGAAGGGCAACATCCAGATAATGCGGTTTTGATAACGCATGGCTCCGTTGGACAGCCCCCCACAAACGGCGGCGTTGAAGACAAGATAAAGCGCGATCAAAACCAGGGACTGGATCAGGGAGGTGGGGATGAGCCTTGCCCATTTCGGGCGAAAGGCGAAGGCCAACACCAGCAAAAAGCTCCCGTATACCAGAATTTGCTGCCGGTTGTTCAGGAACCGGTAATCGAGTTCTCCCCGCCACTGCCGGGCCACGGAAAGGGGGTAAGTCTCATACCCGAAAAAACGGGCAAGAGGCGAATAGCTCGGCGAGCTCTGCCGCTGCGGCGGCGTGTTGCCCGTATCGAAGTTGAAAAACTGATGCAAGGTTCCGGTCGCCAGGCTCTGTACGAACAGTTTTGAATATTTGGGATCGGCGAGGATCTCGTCGATAAGAGCCTGGTGTGCTTCCTGGTCTTGATTTTTCCAGCCTCCGGTTTTGTAGATGGGGCTCTTGGGGTCCCACCAGTAGGAAACCGGCATATCGTTTCGATACGGACAGAGAAAGTAGGTGCTGTCGCTGGTGCATTCTTCCTTCAGGAACTTCGGCACAACACCGATGTAATTGAGCTGGCCCAGGAAAAAAATAGGCGAACTGCGCGATGCGGTAAAGCCCAGGCCGTAAGCCGAATGGATGGCGGGCAGGACCAGCCAGGCAGCCCCAATCAAAGCCAGCCCCCAGAGCATGCGCGGCGGAGCGGGCTGCCAGCGCCCCCTTCGCCATCGCTGCACGAGCCAAATGGCCAGCAGTGCCCCTCCGGTAAATAAGTAGGCGATCATGTGCGAGGTATGCGACATGATCGCCCAAATCGCCACTGCGCTGAGGTATACGCCTTCCCAGAGCCTCAATCTGCCGGCAAACAAAAGGATGCAGAGTACCAGCGCCGGCATGGGGGCAAAAATATCGGGCATCACTTGAGAACTCCGGGTGGAAACGCCTGTACACAGGACCAAAACGAAGAGGATGGCCAGGTGCATCAGCGCAACCGGCTTGCCTTTGCTCCGGGGGAGGACGTGTTTTAGGAACAGGAATAGTACCGAGGAAAGCAACAACCCCTGGGCCAGTACGACGTACCACAGAGAAGTGGCCAAGCTGCTGTGCCGCAAAAAGAGCGCATAGGGCATGGGACGGTTAAAAATGGACACCTCGCCGGTAAATCCTTCCAAAATATACTCCCCGGTATCCGGGTAGATCAGGGGGAAGCCGTTGTAAAAGGCTGCCGAACAAAGAAGCATGCCGCCGAGCAACCAGGAAAGCACATCGGAGAGCAGAGTGTTTTTCATAAGCCGAAATGCGAATGAAATAAGAGGCTACGGGTTCAATCAACCAAGAAAAGGAAAATATTTTGAAGACGACCTGCCGGGAAATAGATATACAAGCTCCCTCAGCCTGGCGGTTTAAACAGAGAAGATCGCTTTGGCCGGGGTTTCGAGCTTTCAGCATTCCCCGTTTCGCGACATTAAAATGGAGTTAATCAAAGCTTTAAACTCCGGCGATTCTCGGATGTCTTTTGGGCAACCCAGCAATTGCATTGCGGGTGCTTGCCCTTTCCCTTCGAAAAAGCAGGAGCCGCCTACCGCTTCCATGTAGGTTCAGTTGATCCAAAGGGCTGGGAAAGCAACCCTGTTTTTGAGCGCCTCTTCGCCGGTTAAAGAAGGGCCAGTTCTTTAAGAACCGGACATCCCTGACTGCCCTGAGAAGGCAGTATGCTTGAAATCCTGGAAAATTTTCCGAATTGAAAAAATAATACTATTTTTTCCAATAGTCTTACTATTAACCCTTGCATCCAATCTTTTAACCTACGCTATGCTACCTAAAACAATGAAAGCCGCTGTGGTGCACGAATTCGGTGCGCCGCTGCAAATCGAAGAAATGCCCGTACGCCGCCCGGAGGGGCACGAGATCCTGGTCAGGGTCGTTGCCAGTGGCGTGTGCCATACGGATCTGCACGCTGCCGAAGGCGACTGGCCGGTCAAGCCCAAGTTGCCGCTCATCCCCGGACACGAAGGGGTGGGCTATGTGGCGGCTGTGGGCTCGGAGGTGAAGCACGTCAAAGAGGGGGATGCCGTGGGCGTGCCCTGGCTGCACAGCGCCTGCAGCTTCTGCGAACACTGCATTACCGGCTGGGAGACCCTCTGCGAAAGCCAGCAAAAACCGACTACGGGATGGACGGCGGCTATGCCGAATACGTGATCGCCGACTCCCGTTATGTAGGCCACCTGCCCAAAGACGTCAACTTCCTCGAGATAGCTTCCATTCTTTGTGCCGGAGTGACCGTGTACAAAGGCCTGAAAGAAACCGACACCAAGCCGGGCGAATGGGTAGCCATATCCGGCATAGGCGGGCTTGGCCACGTGGCCGTGCAGTACGCCAAGGCCATGGGCATGCACGTAGCCGCCATCGACGTAGCCGACGACAAGCCGGAGCTCGCCAAAAAACTCGGCGCCGATCTGGTGGTGAACGCCAAGGAAACCGATCCCGGCACGTACCTCAAAAAGGAAAGCGGAGGCGGCATGCACGGCGCGCTGGTCACGGCCGTTTCCACCCAGGCCTTTTCGTTCGCAGGCCATATCCACGCTGCGACGCAAAGGAACCCTGTCCATGACCGGCCTTCCGCCGGGAAGCTTCGACCTGCCCATCTTTGAGACGGTGCTCAACCGGATTACCATTCGCGGCTCCATTGTGGGCACGCGCAAGGATCTGCAGGAATGCCTGGATTTTGCCACCGAGGGCAAGGTAAAATCCACGGTGGCCCCGGCCGCCCTCGAGGACATCAACCAGGTGTTCGACCGCATGAAGGCCGGGCAGATCGACGGCCGCATCGTGCTCGACATTACCGGGGAGGCTTGATTTGGCCGTTTCCTTCGAGCGGGGCGGGCCGTGCCGGACAAAAGCCCGCTCGGGCCGTGTAGTGCGGCACTACGGCTGGCCAACCAAAGCTTTGGCCGCAGGCACTTCAATCAACGGAAGGTGCACCTCGAAAGTGTCTTCGGTTTCGGAAATGACCACTTTCCGGTCGGTGAAGAAAGCGTAGCGGTGGCGCACGTTCTCCAGCCCCACGCCGGTGGAGGGCTGGCTCTGGTGCTTGCGCTGCAGCTTGTTGCGCATCAGCAGGTGGCTGTTATCCACCTGCAGGGAAATAGCGAGCGGCTGATCGGCCGAGATGATGTTGTGCTTGATGGCATTCTCGAACAGCAGTTGCAGGGAAAGCGGAACGATGCGGGTGGAACGGTAGACTTCCGGAATGTCGATGTCAACCTGTAGATTCTCTCCGAAACGCTCTTTGAGCAGAAAGACGTAGGAATCCAGGAACCGCAATTCCTCTTCCAGCGAAATGAGCTTCTCGCTGCGGCTCTCCAATACATAGCGATACACCTTGCTGAGCTTTTGTACGAATTGCACGGCCTTGGGTGGATCCTCCGGAATGATGTAGGTAAGGGTGTTGAGGCTGTTGAATAAAAAATGCGGATTCACCTGGCTGCGCAAGCCTTCCAACTGGGATTCCACCGTCTCGCGCCGGAGTTGCTCCGCCTCCAGTACACTGGCCTTCCAGCGGAAAAACAGAAACGTACCCTCATAAATGGAGGTGATCAGTGCGGTAGTTACCAGTCCGGCCGCAGTGTAGCGAATGAGCATCGCAGCGGATTCGCTTTGGCCTTCCGGCACCAGGGCCTCTTCCAGCGCACAGCCTATCCGGTCGATGATAAAATAAGTAATCAAAATGCCCAAGGTGCTCAGGATAATCCGTTTTCGGGTTTGATCCGGTTTGGGAAATTGCAACCGCAGCCGCATGATGATCTCCCGTACGGCCAGCCAGATCGTGCTGCAGTAAAACAGGGAGACCCCAAACCTGATCCATTCGGGCCCCTCGCCATCCAGGATCATATCCGGAAAGAAAATGAAGGGCATGGAAAAGGCGACCACCGGAATGCCGACGAGCATAAACCAGCGGTCGTCAAAGCCAATGGCGTGGATGAGTTGTTCGCGGCGCGTCATAGTCTAAAAGTACAGAATTTGAAGAACAGCGGATGGAGTGGACCGGAACCCTGTATGGAAGGCGGATCCGAAAGACCATTCCGCCATCCATCCAAAACCCCGGCCGTTCGCACTAAAACTGGATCCGGTACAGCAGATCGGGGAAAAAGCCGTTCTGGTACACGTTGTTGATCTCCCCGGTTGATTCGTTGAAGCGCTGCACGAAGATGTTGTCGCGATTCGTCAGGTTTTGCAGATCGATGAAAAACTGCTGGGATAGGCGCTTTTTCTTGCTGTTGAGCTGAAAACCGAACTTGAGATCCCAGCGGAAGTAAGGATCCTGCCGGAGGCTATAGGCTTCTTCATCGATCAACACCTGCTCGCCGGCCCTCTGCGAGGCCTCCAGGTCGATGGGCGTGTAATACCGGCCGCCGGCCCAGGTGACTTTCGTATCGATGGTGAAAGCATTGCGCTTCGATTTGCCGATCCGGAATTCCTTGCCAGCCAGAAAGTTGAGCACATAGCCGTTGTTGAAGGCCGTATTGCGCTCGATGCCGTCGCTGCCCTCGTACTTGGAATCAAAAAGCGAAAGGGTGAACAGGCCGTAATAGCCCCGGTTGAAGAATTTCTCCAGGGTGAGTTCCAGGCCGTAATTCCGGCCCGATCCTTCATTCACCAGCGAGCCGACCTCCGGGAACACAAAGTCGGCGCCGGCATTGAGCATGGAAAAGCTGCTGGCCATCATTTCGACCGGCACATTGCTGATGGCCTGGTAGTAGGTTTCCACCTTTACCCGCCAGTCGACACCGATGCGGGCGTCGTAGCCCAATACGAAGTGGTTGCTGCTGGTGAAGTCCAGGTCCTCGTTCGTGCGGCGAAATTCGTTCTCGCCCACCTGTTCCTCGAAGAAGTACACGGGCAGGGGCTGCATCTGCTGGTGCAGGCCGTAGCCCAGGCTGAGGGTCTGTCCCTTGCGGAACTCCCAGTTGACCGTCAGGCGGGGCTCCAGGGCGGTGCTGTTATTCAGGTCCAGGTATTGGGCGTGCAGCCCGCCATTGACCGTCCAGGCCTCGCTGAGCCGGAACTGCCCCTGAGCAAATACCTGATACAAACCCAGGCCGCCGCTAAAATCCCGGACGGTTACCCAGTCGGGCAGGCCGTCGTCATCCATATCCGGGCGGTTGTCGCGATCCCGCACCCGGGTGTCGAGCAGCATGTACTGCCCCACAATACCGGTGCGAAGCGTGAAGCGCGGGCTGAACTTTTTGTTGAAATAGCTGGATACGGCATAGGTCTGGGTGAGGTCGTTCACTTCCGTCACACGGAGCTTCTGCCCGCTGAGGCTGTCCAGCAGATCGTCCTGGTCGAAGGTCGCCTCGGCAGCCGAGTAGGAGATCACCGTTCGGATGTAGGCGTCGTCGCCCACAATGATGTTGTGTCGCAAACCGATGATCCCCAATTTGGAGCCGGTAAAGGAGTCTGAGTTGGGATCGGCAAACAGGTCGTTCTCATCGGTTTCCTCTCCGAGAAAGGCGATATCGCTCAGGGCCCCAATACCGAAAAGGGAAAACTGTCCGGCTTTGCTCTGTCCCAGATCCAGCTTGAAGGAAAGATCCTTGTAGTTGGGCGTGGCGTTGGTGCCTACCGGTATGCCGGCCGCCTCCGCCAGCTCGACGAAGGAATGGCGGTAGCTCACCAGAAAGGAGCTGCGGTTCTTTTTGCTGATGGGCCCCTCGGCCATGGCTTCCAATCCGCTGAATGCAGCCAGCTGGGCGGTGAATTCGTAGCGATCTTTGTTGCCGCTGCGGAAGCCGATGTCGAACACCCCGGCCAGCGCGTTGCCGTACTCGGCGGGGAAAGCAGAGGTGAGAAAATCCGAAGTGCGCAGCAAGTTGGGATTGATGGCGCTCACCGGGCCACCAGTGGTACCCAGGGTCGAGAAGTGGTTGGGGTTGGGAATGGGAATTCCCTCCAGCCGCCACAGCACCCCGGTGGGTGAGTTGCCGCGAATGACGATGTCGTTGCGGCTGTCGTCGGCTACGGCTACACCGGCAAAATTGCCGACCAGGCGCGCTACATCGTTGCGCCCCCCCGAGAAGCGGGTGACCTCTTCCAGGTCGAAGGTGCGCGCGCTGATGGCTGCCATATCATTGACGGTGCGGTCTTTTTCCGTTTCGGCCGTGACCACGACCTCATTCATTTCAAAGGCCGTTTCTTCCAGACTGACCGTAAGAGCCACTTCCTTGCCGGCCGTGATCCAGACGTTGGGCAGCGTAACACTTTTGTAGCCCAGGTAGCTGAAGCGAATGGCCTGGCGGCCAACGGGAACCTCCTCAAGGACAAAACGGCCATCGACATCCGTGACGGCACCTTTGGCCCCGGGCAAGTTCAGCACCTCCACCGAAACGCCGATAAGCGGCACTTCCGACTGGGCGTCCAAAACGGTGCCTTTCACGGTCTGGGTGGCCTCCTGGGCCCGGCCGGCAAACGGCAACAACAGAAGCAGGGAAATCAAGAATACGAGTATGGCTTTCATGATCCAGTGGTGTTTTGTTGGCTGCAAGTTGCACGCCAACGCACCCCCAAACCAGTACTTTCGGCTGAATGGTAAAACGGCCCACTTGAATTGTACCAGAATCCCGGTGAACCGTCAGGCGTCCAGCCAGGCTTTGAAGGCCCCTACCCGATCGCGGCTCACCAGCACCTGAAAGCCCGGCTTCGGGTGCAGATCCAGGACCAGGCGGTTGTTGAAGTAGGGAGCCACCTTGCGGATGGCCTGCACATGCGTGATGACCTTCCGGCTCAGGCGAAAAAAGGATTGGGGGTCCAGCACGTCCACCAACTGGTCCAGGGTGTAGTCGATAACATGCCGCTTGCCGTCGCCGCAGCGCAGATGCACCAGGCCGTCTTCGGCGTAAAAATAGTGGACCTCATCAGCCGACACGTAGGTGATCTGCTGGCCGGCCTTGATCAGGAAGCGCTGCTTGTAGGTGGGTTGTTGCAAGCTGGCCATGAGTTCGCGAAGCGACGGCAGGGCGCGTTCGGAGGGGCCCTGCTCGTAGTATCGGCGGTATTTTTGCAGCGCTTGGCTCAACTCTTCCGGATCGATGGGTTTGAGCAGGTAATCCACACTGTGCAACTTAAAGGCCTTGAGCATGTATTGGTCGAAAGCCGTGGTGAACACAATGGGTACGCGCACATCCACCTGCCGGAAAATATCAAAACTGAGTCCGTCGGCCAGCTGGATATCCAGGAAAAGCAGGTCGGGCGGATCGTGTTCCTGCAGCCAACGGACGCTGCTCGCTACACTGTCCAATAGGGCCAACACTTCGAGCTCCGGATCGCATTCCGCAAGCAACTGTTCCAATCGACGGGCAGCAGGCTGTTCGTCTTCGATGAGGAGTACGCGCACAGTTCGGGAATTTGGGGAAAGATAGCCCATTGCCGGCATTGGGAAAAGCACAGCCGGGCGAGTCGCCTCCGCACCCCATCTGGCTTTTGCCGCCTGAGATTACGCGCCTCCCTGAAAATCCCGTACCTTCAGGTTTTAACGCGAATACACTTTTTATGCAAATTGAGAAGAACCGGGTGGTTAGCCTGCATTACAAGCTGCAGGAATCGGACGCGAAAGGCAAGCTCATTGAAGAGTCCTACGGAGGGGATCCCCTCACCTTTCTGTTTGGCGTAGGCCAGATGCTTCCCGCCTTCGAAGAGAACCTGGAAGGAAAAGCCGCCGGGGAAGAATTCGCCTTCGGCCTCAAAAGCGAAAATGCCTACGGCGCCTACAACGAGCAGGCCGTCGTTCCGGTAGATAAGCAATCCTTCGTCATCGACGGCAAATTGGCCGAAGACATGCTTAAGATCGGCAACAGCATTCCCATGCGGGATCAGGAAGGCAATCAGCTCATCGGCCGCGTAGCCGAAGTGCAGGAACAGGTCGTGGTCATGGACTTCAACCACCCCATGGCCGGCGTGGACCTCTACTTCACCGGCAATGTAGAGCAGGTGCGCGAGGCCACGGACTCCGAGCTGGAGCACGGCCACGAACACGGCAAAGGCGGCGTAGAGCACTGACACCCACCCTGTAGCGAGAAAAATCCGGCTTTCGAGCAATCAATCGGGCAAAATTGTTGTTAGTACATCAATTTTAATGGATCACTCGTTATGAAACCCACCTTTACCACCCTGTTCGGTGTCTTTCTTCTTTTGGGATCCTCCCACCTCGCTCTGGCTCAATCTTTATCCATTACCGGCCGGCTTCTTCAGGAAGACACCGGAGAGCCTCTGGCTTTCGCCACCGTCATTCTGTACGCTACCGCCGATAGCAGCATGGTGGCCAATGCCCTTTCGGAAAACGACGGCCAGTTTCGCCTTCAAGCCGGACCGGGTTCGTACTACCTGGAGGTCACTTATGTCGGGTACGAAGACAAGCGCATTCCGGATATTCAGCTGAGGGCCGGCGAAGGCGACCTGGAGTTGGGGGCAATCGATATCCGCTCCTCTTCCGTGGCCCTGGAAGAAATTGAAGTGCGGGCCGAGCGGAGCCAGATGGAATTCAAGCTGGACCGGCGGGTGTTCAATGTGGGTAAGGACCTGACCAATGCGGGAAATACCGCCGCCGATATTCTGGACAACGTGCCCTCGGTGACCGTCGACCCCGAAGGCAATGTGAGCCTGCGCGGCAGCCAGGGCGTGCGCATTCTCGTCAACGGCAAACCCTCCGGCCTGCTCAGTGCCGACGACACCCGGGCCCTCCTGCGCATGCAGGGCGACCTGATCGAGAGCGTGGAGGTGATCACCAATCCGTCGGCCCGCTACGAGGCCGAGGGGGAGGCCGGCATCATCAACATCATCCTGAAAAAGAACAAGGACAAGGGCGTCAACGGCTCCTTCGGCCTGACGGCCGGCTATCCGCAAAACTTTGGCGCATCCTACAATCTCAATTACCGCAAGCGCAACTTCAACCTCTTCTCCAATTTCGGACTCGATTACCGGCGCTTTCCCGGCGGCGGCTTTTCCACCCAGCGCTTCTTCGACCCCAGCGGCCAGCTCACGGATTACTTCACGACCGAGACCGACCAGACCCGCGGTGGCCCGGGCGGCTACCTCCAGGTAGGTACCGATTGGCTCATCGACGAGGAGAACACCCTTACCGGCTCCGTGCTCTACCGGCTGGGCCGCGACAACAACGACGCGCTGGTGACATACCGCGACTTCACCCCAAATGAAGAATTGCTCAACACCACAGTACGAGACATTGCGGAGCTGGAGAAAGAACACAACTTCGAGTCCTCCCTGCTCTACAGGCGCACCTTTCGCGACCATCCCGACCGGGAACTGACCGTGGATGTGAAATACATCCTGGACGACGATACGGAACTGGCCGACTACGTTCAGACCACCACCGACGGCGAGCCGCCGCTCATACAGCGTTCGCGCAATACCGAGGACGAGCGCAACTTTCTCTTTCAGACCGATTACGTTCACCCTCTGGGGGAGAACAGCAAATTTGAAACGGGAGTGCGCCTGGGCATGCGCACCGTCAACAACGACTTCCTGGTGGAGGAACAAGCCGATAATGGCAAATTCATACCAGTAGGCGATTTCGACGACGAGCTGAAGTTCACCGAAAACATCTACGCTGCCTATGTGATCGGGGCGCATGAGTTCGGCCCCCTCAGTATTCAGGCCGGTCTGCGCGCGGAGCTGTCCGACATCACGGCAGCCTTGCTCAAATCGGAGGTCGTCAACAATCAGGATTACCTCAGCCTTTTTCCTTCGGCCTCGGTCTCCTATTCCTTTTCGGAAAAGGACCAACTGCAGTTCAGCTACAGCCGCCGCATCAGCCGCCCCTACTTTCGCCGGCTGCTGCCCTTTTCCAACTTCAACGACCCGCGCAACAACAACATCGGCAATCCCAATCTGCAGCCGGAGTTCACCAATGTACTGGAATCGGGCTACCTCCACTATTTTCAGAACGGATCGTTCCTGGGCAACATATACTACCGCCGCACCACGGGCGTGATCGAGCGCATCACCCTGCCCGGCGAGGACGG
>CAZQSF010000081.1:0-18130 GCA_964595955.1 uncultured Saprospiraceae bacterium | reverse complement strand
GTTCTCCACCCCGTTGATCTGTTGCTCCAGGGGAGAGGCCACCGACTGTTCAACATTGACCGCACTGGCTCCGGTGTAGTTGGCGCTCACCCGAACCACCGGCGGGGTGATGTTGGGATACTGCTCCAGGGGCAGCCCCAGGATCGATATGCCGCCGATGATGATCATAAACAGAGTGATCACGATGGCCACGATCGGACGGCGGACGAAAAATATATGCTTGGGTTGCTCCTCCATACGGGCTTATTGCTTGGCCGGAGCCTGAGAAACGAATTCGTGAAGTTTGGACTGCACCCTGGCTCCCGGTCGCACCCGTTGCAGGCCTTCATAGATCACCCGGTCGCCCGGCTCGAGCCCGTCCAGCACGACCCAGTAATCGCGATAGGTGGGCCCCAGGGTGAGTTCGCGCTGGATCACGCTGTCCTGCGCCACCACATAGGCGTTGAACCGGCCCTGAAATTCGCTTACGCAACGCTGGGGGATGAGAAGGCCTTCATCCAGCTTGTCCATCACGACCCGAACTTTGGCGAACTGGCCGGGACGGATGAGCCGGTCGGGATTCGGAAAGATGGTCTGAAGCCGCAGGGAGCCGGTGGTGGGATTGACCTCCCGGTCCAAGAACCGCACCCGGCCGGGATAGGGATATATGCTGCCGTCGGACAAGATCAGCCGAAGGGGATAATTTTCATCATTCGTTCTCAGGTTGCCGGTCTTGATCTTTTCCACCACCTCTCGGGCCAGTTGGAGGTAATCCCGTTCGGGAATGAAGAACTCCACCAGCACGGAATCAATTCGGGAAACGGTATTGAGAATGACGGGGTTGGGCGAGCGACCGACGAACTCCCCTTCTTTGGCCTGGGTTTTGCCGATGATGCCGGAGGTCGGTGCGGTCACCTTTGCATAGCCCAGTTCGATGCGGGCCAGCTCGAGCGAGGCTTCAGCCGCTTCGACGGCCGCTTCGGCGGCGCCTTTTTCGGCCACCGCAGCATCCAGGTCACTTTTACTGACGGCGTTGATCCTGGCCAGGGGTTCAATGCGCTCCAATTCGTTCTGGGCGCGCACGGCCCGGATCTCGGCTTCAGCCAATTGACTTTCGTAGCGGGCCACATTGGCCTGGAAGGGCTGGGGGTCGATGGTGTAAAGCAATTGCCCTTTGCGCACGCGGCGCCCTTCCTTGAAGTGGATGCCCTGCAAAAACCCTTCCACCCGGGCGCGCACCGGCAGATCGGCAACGCCATACACCTGCCCGACGAAGTCGCGTTCCAAAGCTACCTCTTGGGGCTGCACTTCTACGACCAATACTTCGGGGGGCGGAGGAGGGGGCGGCTCAGCAGGCTTGCTGCAATGGACCATGGTCAGTGCAAGCCCGAAAAGCAGGGGGCGGCTCAGTTGGTATCTCATTGGGCAGGAATTATGCTGGTCCGAAAATGCTCGGATCTGGTTCCACTTTGAAGGCTCTTTATCGAATCCATTGAATGGGCAAGCGCCTGAAACAGCCCGGGGCCGAGGCGAAATATAGGCATATTCCTCAAGACGACATTCCGCTGACCAATCGGAACCAGAAAATTTCCAGATTTCGTGTCACAAAGGTTGACTCGAATAAATTTCGTGTCTATATTTGTGACATGAAATCAAAGGAACCCTCGCGATCCTACCAAATGGTAGCCCGGGCTGAAGCCATGGAAGAGACCACCCGTCGCATTCAACGGGCCACCGTTGACCTGTGGCGGGAGATGCCCTATCCCGAGATCACGCTGGAGAAAGTGGCCGAACGGGCGGGGGTCTCCTCTCGCACGGTACTGCGTCGTTTCGGCTCGCGCGATCAGCTGTTCGAAAGCTGCATCAACAATGACGAGGTCGATATCCGGACCAACCGGATGAAGGTGCCTACCGGTGATGTAGAGGAGGTGATCCGGGTACTGATGGAAGACTACGAGCTGAACGGCGATGCCAACATCCGGACCCTGGCCGCGGAATCGGAATTCGACCTGTTCGGGAAAATGCTGCGGGGGGCGCGCGAATTTCACCGAAACTGGCTGGCCCGGGTATTCGAGCCCTACCTTCCCGGGCCGGATCATCCGGATTACGACCGCAAGCTGGACGCGCTCTACGCCGCCACCGAAGTGTATTTGTGGAAAGTCCTGCGCAGGGATCTCGGGCGCAGTGCGGAGGAGGTCAGGGAGGTGTTCCGGAGGCTTATCTACAGCCTGATCGAAAACGACTAAACCTGCTGGATCATGGATAAAAAACAGTTCTTATTCGTCACCTGGGAAGGAGGGGGAAACCTTCCCCCGGTATTGGGAATGGCACGCCGCCTGGCAGACCGCGGACATCGCGTTCGGGTGCTGACCGAGCCCTGCCTGGAAGAAACCGTTGAACGCCTTGGGGCATCATGTATACCGTTTCGGCGTCATTTTACGCGTTCGGATCGAGCGGAAGTGCTTTTGAAAGACTACGACTCGAAAAGCCCGAAGCCCGCCCTGGACAGTCTGCTTTTCGGACCCATGGCCATTACGGCCGAGGAGACGCAAGCGGCCCTGGAAGCGGAGCCCACGGATGTGCTGCTCACCGACTGCCTGATGCCCGGTGCGATCATTCCGGCGGAAGCCATGGGGGTGCCCACCGTGATCCTCAACCACATGCCCGAGCACCTGCCGGGACCGAATCGGCCGCCGGGGGTTATGGGCATCGCTCCGGGAACCTCCCTGCCGGGCAAATGGAGAGATCGCCTGATCTCCCGCTTGTTCCGCTGGCAGATGAACCGGTATCTTCCTTTGGTCAACGAGCTTCGCCGCCATTATGGGCTGGAACCGCTCGGCGATGTGCTGGATTTGTACCACGGGGCCGACCGCCGTTTCATACAAACCTGCCGCGGGTTTGACTACCCGATTGAACCGGCACCGGAGAACGTGCGCTACACGGGCCCGGTGCTCGACGATCCCGATTATCCGGGCAGCTGGCAAAACCCCTGGCCGTCAGATGACGACAGGCCTTTGGTGGTGGTCAGCTTTTCCACTACGTTCCAGAATCAGCGGGAAGTGATGGAGCGCTGCATGGAGGCGCTGGCAGAGCTTCCGGTGCGGGCCCTGGTGACCTTGGGGCCGGCCATGGCGAAAGCGCACTTTTCCCCGGCGGAGCATGTGTGCCTGGAATCCTTTGTTCCCCACAGCCAGGTCTTTCCGCAGGCCGACCTGGTGATCACGCACGGCGGCCACGGCACGCTCATGCGTGCGCTGGCCCACGAGCTGCCCGTTCTGTGTGTACCCATGGGGCGGGATCAGCACGACAACGCCATCAAGGTTGTGCGATCCGGACTGGGCCTGAAGGTTTCGCCGAAATCCTCGCCGGCAAAGATCCGGAGGGCCGTACAGAGGTTGCTGACGGAAAAAGCTTTTCGCAAGCAATGCGTCCGGATGGGAAAGATGATCCGCCGGGATAAAGAACAGGAAGTCGCCTTGCAGGAACTGGAGCACCTGGCCGGCC
Source organism: uncultured Saprospiraceae bacterium (assembly GCA_964595955.1). Taxonomy (GTDB): domain Bacteria; phylum Bacteroidota; class Bacteroidia; order Chitinophagales; family Saprospiraceae; genus JAJDFU01. Next base: position 14,647 of record CAZQSF010000081.1, on the reverse strand, counting down.
TGGGCAATCCGGTAAGCAGGGCAAAGACCGTGGTTTGACCCAGCCAGGGGCCGAACGAAGGGTGGCGGTCAGTCGGCCGCCGGGCATGCCGACCCGACGATTGCCTTCCATTGGCCGGGAGAAAAAGAAACTCCCGGCGGGGCATTTGCGTTTATCCATTTTTGCAGGACAAATCCTCAAACCGAGATACGCGTATGCCATTTCAACTGCAATCTCCCTTTTCGCCCACCGGCGACCAGCCCCAGGCCATTGCGCAGCTCGTCCAGGGCGTACGCGATGGCGAGCAGGCTCAGGTGTTGCTGGGCGTCACCGGCTCGGGGAAGACATTCACCATCGCCAATGTGATCGCCGAGCTGAACCGGCCGACCCTGGTGCTGACCCACAACAAAACCCTCACGGCCCAGCTCTACGGGGAATTCAAGGAGTTTTTCCCGGATAATGCAGTGGAGTACTTCGTCTCCTACTACGACTATTACCAGCCGGAGGCCTACATCTCGGTGACCGACACCTATATCGAAAAAGACCTGAGCATCAACGAAGAGGTGGACAAGCTGCGGTTGCGCGCCACCTCCTCCCTCCTATCCGGCAGGCGAGACGTCATCATCGTGGCTTCGGTGAGCTGTATCTACGGCATGGGCAATCCGGAAGATTACAAGAGCAGCATCATCCGCATCCGCAAGGGGCAGACCGTGAGCCGGAACAATTTTCTCTACGAATTGGTGGAGAGCCTGTACTCGCGCACGGAGACGGATTTTCGGCGGGCCACCTTCCGGGTGCGCGGCGATACGGTGGACATCAACCTGCCCTACGTGGACTACGGTTACCGGGTGCAGTTCTTCGGGGATGAGATCGAGGAGATCGAACGGATCGAGGTGGAGAGCGGCAAGCGCATTGAGCGCATGGATGCTGCGGCCATCTTTCCGGCCAACTTGTATGTGGCGCCCCGCGAACGCATGCATCAGATTATTCACGAGATCCAGGACGAGCTGTACGAGCAGGAAAAATACTTCGAAAAGGAGGGGCGCCTGTTGGAAGCCCGCCGCATCCGGGAGCGCACCAACTTCGACGTCGAAATGATGAAAGAGCTGGGCTACTGCAACGGCGTGGAGAATTACTCCCGCTTTTTCGACGGCCGCCAGCAGGGAACGCGCCCCTTCTGCCTGCTGGACTACTTTCCGGATGACTTCCTGATGGTCATAGATGAAAGTCACGTGACCATTCCCCAGGTGCGGGGCATGTACGGGGGCGACCGGGCCCGCAAGCTCAGCCTGGTCAATCACGGCTTCCGCCTGCCCTCGGCTATGGACAACCGGCCGCTGAACTTCGATGAGTTCGAGCAACTGACCAATCAAGTCGTCTATGTGAGCGCTACTCCCGGTGATTACGAGCTGGAGCAGACCGATGGGGTCATTGTCGAACAGCTCATCCGGCCCACCGGCCTGCTGGATCCGCCCATCGAGGTGCGCCCCAGTCTGAATCAGATCGACGACCTGCTGGAGGAGATTCGACGGCGCGTGGAGCGCGACGAGCGGGTGCTGGTCACGACCCTCACCAAGCGCATGGCCGAGGAACTCACCAAATACCTGGCCAAGCTCAATATCAAGGTCCGCTACATCCACTCCGAGGTAGACACCCTGGAGCGGGTGGAGATCCTGCGCGACCTTCGCCTGGGCGATTTCGATGTGCTGGTGGGCGTGAACCTGCTGCGCGAGGGCCTGGACCTGCCGGAAGTGAGCCTGGTGGCTGTATTGGATGCCGACAAGGAAGGCTTTCTGCGCAACAACCGATCCCTGACCCAAACGGCCGGGCGAGCTGCCCGCAACGCCAACGGCCTGGTCATCTTCTACGCCGACAGCATCACCGAAAGCATGCAGGCCACCATCGATGAGACCAACCGCCGCCGCGCCGTGCAAATGGCTTACAACGAGGAGCACGGCATCACACCGACAACGGTGCGCAAGACCCGGGAGGAAATTATGGAGAAAAAGACCATACTCGACATCCGGGGCAAAAAAGCCCGCGCCTACGTAGAGCCCGAAGAGCCCAGCCTGGCTGCCGATCCGCTGGTAGGCTACCTGAGCCGCGACCAGTTGGAGAAAATGCTGGCCGATACGGAAGCCAAAATGAAGAAGGCCGCCAAGGAGCTGGATTTCATTTCGGCTGCCCAGTACCGGGATGAACTCTTTGCCCTGAAAAAACAGCTGAAGGAAGCCGTGTAGTGCTTCGTTCGCTCGACTACCGGATCATTGATCCGGGTGAGGGATACCTGGGACCGTATTTGCTCGAAGGTGAGGCCTGTACACTGCCGGTCAAATGGAAGGAAGGATCGGTTACCACAGGAAATTCAGGAGCCATCGGTTCCTGTTGGGCGGATAGCCCGGCGGTTTTCCCAGGTGCCATCGGTTCGGGCTTGGTTTTCGTCTATTGCATTTGATTTTCCCCAGGGTTTCCTCCATTTTCCGGTAAAAGAATTACCCATGCAAGCACATGAAATAGACTACAAGATCCACGGAGAAGAGATGCAGTTCGTCGAGATCGAACTGGATCCCTACGAAACGGTGGTTGCTGAATCCGGTGCCTTTATGATGATGGATCCGGACATTGAGCTGACTACCCTATTCGGCGACGGCAGCCACAAGGACGAATCGGGCGGCATCTGGGGCAAGGTGCTTTCGGCCGGCAAGCGGCTGCTCACGGGCGAGAGCCTGTTTATGACCGCCTTCACGCACGGGGGTACCGGGAAAAAGCGCGTTTCCTTTGCTTCACCCTACCCCGGAAAGATCATCCCCGTTCCGCTTACGGAGTACGAGGGCAAGATCATCTGTCAGAAAGACGCATTCCTCTGTGCGGCCAAGGGAGCGGAGATCGGCATTGAGTTCAGCCGCCGCCTGGGCCGCGGTTTCTTCGGCGGCGAGGGCTTCATCATGCAGAAAATTGAGGGCGACGGCTACGCCTTCATGCATGCCGGTGGCAATGTGATCGAACGGCGCCTGGAACTGGGCGAAGTGCTGCGCGTGGATACCGGCTGCCTGGTGGGTTTCACCCGCCATGTCGATTACGATATCGAAATGATCCGCGGCGTGCGCAACATGTTCTTCGGCGGAGAAGGGCTTTTCTATGCCCGCCTGGAGGGCCCCGGCACGGTTTGGATTCAGTCCCTGCCGTTCAGCCGCCTGGCCGACCGGGTGCTGCGCGCTTCGAGCCACTATGCCGGCAAGAAAAAAGGCGAAGGAAGTGTTCTCGGCGGCCTGGGCGATATGGTGATGGGCGACAACTGGTGATCAGCGTTTGCCATTGCGCTGTTTGCGCTTGAGCGATTCTTCTTCGTAAGCACGCTGGGCTTCGGAAAGGGTAGCCCTGATTTCTTCCAGTGCGGGTTTTGCCGAATCCGGTATGATTTCTTCCCGCTCGAACACAGCTATGTCCTTTAGGAACACATCGCGGTAAAAAGGCAGGTTGCGGGATGCGTCGTAGGGCTTGTTCATGTACTCCATATACACGGCTTTACCCGCATCCAAGTCGCCTTGGAACAAAAGGACAGGAGCCAGGTTGGTGTATAGAAAGCGGAGTTCGGGGTCGAGTTCTTCGCCTCGCCGGATCGCTTTTTCCGCGCCTTCGAAGTCTTGGGTGAGCAGCCTGTACCATCCCAGGCTGTTGTAGGTTTTAGCCAGGGTCTTTTTCAGGCTTTCGTCCTCCGGGTTGGCCGTGAGCAGCTTTTCGCCAATTTTGGCAACCCGGTTGTAGCCCACCGTGCGTTCCGCTTTAGTGGTTTGGGGAGTGACCCATTCGTTTTTATTGAAGTAGGAGAAGAACACTTGCAGTTCCGTCGTGTCGTCCACCAGAAACAGTTCGTTGAAGGTTTCTTCAGCCATGGTGCGATCGAGCTGGAAAAGCTTGATCTTATCCTGCGGCCGGACCTCTTTCTTGGATGCCTGCATAATGGTTTGCCGGGCCTCCTTATTCTGTTTGGTCTGTTCGAAATAGCTCACCAGGGCGCGCTGGCCGGCGATGTCGGCCGTATCGCGAAGCTGTTTCAGTTCCCTGGGGCTCAGGCGCAGCTCCGGCACCTCGGCGAGCAATTCGGCAGGTGTGAATTCCGCAACGTAAAGGCGACTGAAGGAATTCCAGCTATGCCAGGCCTGGAGAACACCCTGATGGCTTAAGGTGTAGATGGTATCCCCACTACGGGAAAACCCGACGGCAATAACCGGGTCGTGCGTATTGAAAATCTGGATCTGGCTTCCGTTTCGGTCCCAAAGGCGAGCTGAACGGTCGGCCGATCCGGTGAGTACATAACGGCCGTCGGGCGAGAAGGCAACGGCGTGGATCGCGTTTTGGTGTCCGCGCAGCTCTATGGGGTCTTTCATTTTGGCGAACGGCCCCCGGCCGGGCTTTTCCCGGGTAAGTAAGAGCCCGAGATGGCTGGAGTCGAGGCCTATGAACAGTTGTTCTCCGTCGGGTGAATAGGCCAGGGACTGCACGCGATCGTCGAAGCCTTGGCGAATTTCGTCCGCAACCTTTGACGAATCCTCCTGGAGGGAAAGGACGGTATAGGTTGGGCTTTCATACGAGGTCTTGTCATTGGTGCCCACGCTTATCTCGTAGCTTCCGTCCGGGCGGGTAGGCGACACGGCCAGCGCATACACTTTGCCTGGCTGCATGTAGGAGCCCAGGAGTTCTCCGGATCCGCTCCAGCGTTTGACGTAGCGATCGGCAGAACCGGTGAGCAGGTCGCCCTCGGGGGTAAAGGCTACGCATTGCACATCATCCGTATGCCCGCGAAGCCTGAGCGTATCCCGTGTGGAAAAGTCGTACACTAAAGCTTCCCCACCTTCCAGTCCGAGCAGCAGCCGTCGGCCGTCCGTTGAAACGGCCGAACTGACGGCAGGTTTCCTCACGGGAATGTCGATGGCATCTTCCAGGGTTCCGGAAGCAGGCACCCATTTTGCCCGGCCCGAAACATCGGCGGCTACCACTTTTCCGCCTTGGGATGAAAAACTACCGGAGCTTAGTCGGGGCCCGGAAAGGGGGTGCTCATGCACGAGAAAGGAGGTGTAGTACCATTTCTTGGCGGTTTGGTCTCCGGAGGCCGAGAGGAAGGCATTGGGCGTATCCGGAAGAAACTCCAGCGCAAAAATGGTTTGCTTGTGTCCCAGAAAGGTTTTGAGCAGGTAGCTGTCCAGGTCCCAGATCTTGATGGTATTATCAGCACAACCAGTGAGAACGTATTGGCCGTCATCTGAAAAGGCTACGGAAAAAACCTCATTGGTGTGCCCGGTAAAGGACCGAATGCGTTCACCGGTTTCGCTGTCCAGCAACAAAGCCGTGTTGTTGGAGGTAGCGGCCAGGATTAATTCGCCATCCGGCGAGTACTCGGCCTGGTACACCGGACCTTCGCCCAGGAAAGTGGGCGGACCCGCAGGCTGGCTGTTGTAGCCCCACCGGCGGATCGTCCCGTCGCGGCTCGCCGTGAGGTATTCCGACCCGTCCGGATGAAAAGCCACCGAAAAGATGGAAGCGCCATGCGCCTGTATGTTTTTGGTAGGCGTGCCGTTGACCCATGTGATCACTCTTCCCGACTTGTCGGCTGAAATGAGGAATAGGCCGCCGGGGGCAAAGGCCAGCGTGGTGACCTCGCTCTCGTGCCCCGGCCATTCTTCCAGGAGGTTGCCGTTGAGGTCCCATTTGCGAAGCAGGCCGTCATAGGCCGCGGTCAGGACGTATGCTTCATTCGGAGCGAAAGCTACGGCGGAAACGGGATTGTTGGCATTGTTGGCGCGTAGCGGGTGGGTGAAAGTCGCCAGCTGCCGGCCATCCAGAGTCCAAAGAATGGCCGTGCGGTCATGCGAGCCCGTCAGAAAGCGATCGCCCCCGGAGGAGATGGCCAGAGCGTTGACCTGGGCCTCATGGGCTCTGTAACTGGTTTTGTAGAATCCCTTCTTCTTGTCGTTGATCAAAACGGAAAGGGCTGCCGCACCGGTTAGGTTCAGGCTGTCTTTCCCGTCATTAAAGGTGTATAGCACGTGTTCCACCACGCGAGACCCCAGGGTTGGATCTGCATTGACCAGTTTGAGGGCTCGGGCGATATTGAAGTTGGCCCGCTCGTTGGCCAGGGCTTCGTTCTTCAGCTTAAAGGTCAGAAAGGCGGTGATGACTGCAATCAGGGCCAGCACAAACATGGCCAATGCCCAGAGAAGTGCATTGCGCCGTTTGCGGCGCATGGCCGCCATTTCAGCTTCGCGCTCCCGGCGCTCGAGCTCGCGTTTGGCCCGGATCTCCTCGATTCGGCGCTGCCGCTTAGCCCGCAAAACAGGCGTCACCAGGGTGTCGTGGCTGAGCTCGTAGATGTACCCTCCCCGCCGGCTGGGGATGGCACGCAGCAGGTGCATCTGGACCAGGCGCTCCAGCAAGTTGTCCGAAATGGGAAACTGCCGTTGGATTTGCCCTTTGTACAGGCTCAGGCGCCGGCGTTCGTCCTCCAAGACCAGCTCGTCTTCGATAAGCGTGCGGACCAACTTGCGCTCCTTGGGGTCTTTTATCGTCTGAAGCTTATCGTTGTAGTAGTTCAGCAGCAGATCTTCGGGCTTTTTCAAGTCAGACGCCTTGATGACCCTTCGGCCTTCCTTGGCCACCACTTCGTCTTCCAGGTATTCGCAGAGGATCTGCAACTGGAAGGATTCAATGGGTTCCTTTCCGTCGTTGCTCAGGTAATTGAGCATGAGCTCCACAGCCTCATCCTCGTAGTCGAATATGGGCGTCTGGAAGTCGCCCTCCTTCTGGTAGGCCGGAAGCAAAATCGCATCCTCGGCCTGGGGAACACCCAGGGCCTGAAGTTCGTACTCAGCACTGTGAATCGTTGGCAGGTAATCCTTGAGCTGGCTGAGCAAGCTGTGCTTGTCACTGCGAATAGCTACCAGGACATGCAGCCGGAAAGGTTGATCCAGCAGGGTGAGCTCCTCCTTGGATAAGAAGTTGGGACTGCGATCAAAACCCTTTCGCCGCTCATCCCGGAAGCGCTGCGGCATTTTTACGTAGAGGGCCTCGGCCAGTTGCTCTCCGAATACATTGACCTCGGCTTCGTCAAAGGCGAACAACTCTTCGAACTGATCGAAGATCAGGAGAAAATCGCCCCGTTCCGGGTCCTGCAGCTGGCGGCTCTTCAACTGATACCAGATGCTGTGTTCGCCCTGGGGCTTGATCTTTTCCAGCACAGGCGATGAGCTGTGTACCTGCTCAATCACGATATCGACCGGACTGAGACCGGGAGCGTCTTCCTGGGTATGTGAGCCGAACCGGACCGGAAAGGTGGTGAACTCTCCGTCGCGCAACAGCCGGGGAATCAAGCCGGCATTGATCAGCGAACTCTTTCCCAGGCCGGATTTGGCGTGCAGCACGACCAGTTGGTCCAGCCGAAGCTTGCGGGAAAGCGCTTTGACGTCTTCGGTTCGACCAAAAAAGATGTGGGCTTCATCTGTGGAAAAGGGCTGAGCGCCCGGGTAGCGATGCTGGGGCATGGATTATTGCTTTTCGGCCTCCTGAATCAGGTCGAGCAGGCTGCTCTGGATCTGATTGGCCTGCACGTCCAATTCGTTGCCGTACAAGATACCCTGATTTTTTTTGCGCTCGTAGCGGCGATGACGGCCGGAGATTCCGATGGCCTCATCTTCCAGCTCTGTGCCCCGCGTGAGGTCTACAAATTGCTCAATGGCAATGCCCAGCTTGCCTTCCGCCAGGTAGTTCTTGATCTGTGTCCAGCGATCGGTGTCCTGCTCGGTTCGCAGAATGTCCGCCTCTTCGCAGTATCCGTAGAGGGTGTGGATGAAATTGGGAATGTTGTTGCTTACGAACGAAATGGTGAATTGTTCGGTGCAAAAGGTTTTCACATCCTCGGTCAGCGATTGATTGGCCGCATATCGAATAAAGTCCTCGCTGCTTCGATGGATCTCCAATTCCCGGAGCAAAAGTTGCATATACCACTTGTCGAAGGGGATGCCCAGAAAGATGAAGCAATTGATCTCGCGCTGGGTCAGTGCGTTTTTCAGCTTTTCGGGCATGCTCCGGCGCGCAAAGATGGACTTGAAATAATCGTACAGGTCGTTGTGGGTGAGTACCAGCGACTCTTCGTCGTCTATGCAGCCGAAGAGGTTGTAGATCAGGGGCAATTGTACGGTGGGATCCTTGATCTCCGACGGGCCGCGGGTCTTGCGGTAATAGTCGAACTGGTATTGAAAGTTAAGTTTGTCAAAGGCCTTGTTCAGCAATTTGCCGGGAGATACAGAGAGAATGACGTGGAAGGGAATGCGCGCCAGTTGGATGAGTTCTTCTCCCGGTGCATGCCTTTTGTAGAAATCGTAGATGCGTTCGCAGGTAAAGGAGCGGCCCCCGCCTACATTGAAAAGAAAGAAATCATCGTCGGCATAGTACTTCTGGATGAACCGGTTGTTGGGAATATCCAACTCGCCAATCAGGCTTTGATGGAGGGATTTTGACTTGTCAGCAGACAGGAAAGCCTCTGGCCCCACGACCAGTATGGCCCGCTGTTTGCGGATCTTGCCCACGATGGCTTCCCAGCTGATATCAGTCGTTGTGGTGCCCAAGGTCATGCTTTAACCATCCGGTTTGGCTTGAATCGCCAAATTAAACCTTCAAGATAGCGAATCTCCCCGCAGAGAGAAGTCGGAGGCCTACCGCTGATTAGGGACCGGTCGGTGTGGAAGAGTAAGCGGTTGGGTTTTGAGGTTTTCCAGTCTTTGGAAAGCTTTACTTTTGCATTCTAAATCTATTTTTCATGGCCACGCCTCGCTCGGCAGCTTTCTACACCCTGGGTTGTAAGCTGAACTACTCGGAAACCTCCTCGATCGGCCGGCTCTTCGAAAAGGCCGGTTATCAGGTGGTGGATTTCCGGGAGCAGGCGGACGTATACATCATCAACACCTGCTCGGTCACCGATTTTGCGGACCGCAAATGCAGGCAGGTGGTCCGCAAGGCGCTGCGAGCGAATCCTTCGGCCAAGGTGGTGGTCATCGGTTGTTATGCCCAGCTCAAACCTCGCGAGATTGCCGATATCCCGGGCGTTGATCTGGTGCTGGGAGCGGCTGAGAAGTTTCGCGTGCTCGACTATGTGGAAGAACTGAGCAAGGCCCCTGGCAAAGGCATGGTTCGGGCCGGTGAGGTGCAACAGGCCAATACCTTTGTAGATGCCTTCTCTTTTGGCGATCGAACCCGGTCTTTCCTGAAAGTGCAGGACGGCTGCAACTACAAGTGCACCTTCTGCACCATACCCAGGGCACGGGGTGCCAGCCGGAGCGATACCGTGCCGCACGTACTCGAAAATGCCCGCCGAATTGCGGACCTGGGCGTGAAGGAAATCGTACTGACCGGTGTAAATATCGGCGATTTCGGGAATGGTACGGATGTGATCGAAGGTACCCGCCCCAAGAAGGAGGCCATGTTTATCGACCTCATTCGAGCTCTGGATGAGGTCGATGGCATTGAGCGCTTCCGCATTTCCAGTATTGAGCCCAACTTGTGTACGGACGAGATCATTGAATTCGTAGCCCGCTCCCGCCGCTTTGTCCCCCACTTTCATATGCCTCTGCAGAGCGGCAACAACAAACAGCTCGCCCAAATGCGCCGCCGCTACCGCCGCGAACTCTATGCCGAGCGGGTAGCCCTCATTAAAGAGCGAATGCCCCATGCCTGCATTGGCGTGGATGTAATCGTGGGCTTCCCCGGCGAAACGGAAGCCGACTTTCTGGAAAGCTATCGCTTCATTCAGGAACTGGACGTGAGCTACCTGCACGTGTTCACCTACAGCGAGCGGTCCAACACTCCAGCGGCCAATATGGAGGGGGCCGTACCCCTGCACCTCCGCCGCGAACGCAACCGCATGCTCACCATCCTGAGCGACAAAAAGAAACGAGCCTTCTATGCAGCGCATGAAGGCCAGGAACGCAGGGTGCTCTTCGAGCAAAGCAAGGAAGCCGGTCGCATGAGCGGGTTCACGGACAACTACATCAAGGTCGATGCCCCCTTGCAGCCGGAGCTGATCAATACCCTGCAGTCGGTGCGCCTGGGTGCGCTTCGGCCGGATGGCATAATGGAAAGCCGGATGGCCGTAGGCGCTCAATAAGATGGATGCCCAATACGGTTGCCCCCATCACCTACGGGTTCGTTTGATCCAGCTCATCGTCGTCAAAAGCCTTGTAAGCTCAGGAGGCAAGGATAGATGGAACCTCTGGCAAAATCCTTCTTCGGACAAGACCTTTAACCCGGATTATTCACGGATTACCGTGAATACCGCTTCAAGTATGAATCCCGCTTTCAAAATAGGTTCAGTTTCTGCATCCAACCTATTTTAAAGCGGGACAGGACATTTCATACTTGAAACGGTATAAGGAAACAGATACTGTCAACAGGGGCAAAATGAAAAAGCCCCTGCCGGTTGGCAGAGGCTTTCTTCACAGTATCCTTTTTTCGGATATGGCTTGCTTAATAGCCGCCGCGGTCGAATCCTCCACGGTTGCTTCTGCGCTCGCGGGGTTCAGCCTTCTTTACGACTATGTTGCGGCCGTCCAATTCGGATTCGTTGAGTTCGTTGATGGCCGCCTGGGCTTCTTCGTCATTGGGCATTTCCACAAAGCCAAATCCTTTGGAGCGGCCGGTGAATTTATCCATGATGATTTTCGCAGAAGACACTTCGCCGAATTCTTCGAAGGTGTCCTGCAGTTCGGATTCGCGAGTATCGTAGTTCAGTCTCGCAACAAAAATGTTCATAAAACGTGATTGAGAATAGAAAAAATGACGACCCACTCTTGAGTCGATCTATCAAAGGTAACTAAAAATTATTGATTTTCAATTTTTTAGAAAAAACGACCGCTTTGCCGCTTCATCGAGATTGCCCATCCAAAAGCAAAAACGCCGACACTCCGGATGGAGAATCGGCGTTTCCTGTCGGAGTGGTACGGGGCGGAATCGAACCGCCGACACCAGGATTTTCAGTCCTGTGCTCTACCAACTGAGCTACCGTACCGGCTGAATTGGCTACCTTCTTTCAAAGGCGGGACAAAGATAGTCCTTTTCCCCTATTCTCCGCAAATGCATTTCCACATTTTTCTAAAGGAGGGATTTCGTTTCTTTGCTCTATGCTGGCTCGACTTTTGGCGATCCCCCTGGTCATTCTGGTCTTCATCTTCCTCTATCTGGCGTGGACCCAGGGCGGGCAATGGGCCATTTACATGGCGCCGCCTCTCATCCTGCTGGCGGTGATCTACGTGTTCAGCCCCCAGCTTAATTGGTGGTACTTCCTGCGCCGTCCACCCAAACTGGACCGCCGCCTGCAGCAGCTGCTGCTCAAGCGCAGCCCCTACTACCAAAATTTAAGCGTAGCTGACAAGAAAAAGTTCCGCACGCGCATGTCGCTCTACATGGAAGCCCACGACTTCCAGGCCATGGGCGACATGGACACCATCCCGGCCGATGCCCTGGGTGTGTTGGCTCATGCCGTGGCGGAGCTCACCTTCGGGCAGGAAGACTTTTTGCTGGACAAGTTCGAGAAGATCATCCTCTATTTCCATCCCTTTCCCTCGCCCCAATATCCCAAACATCTGCACACCTCCGAGCTCTATGCGGAAGACGGCGTACTCCTGTTCAGCGTGCCGCACCTCATCCGCGGCTTCATGGAGCCCACGCGCTACTTCAGCCTGGCCCATTACGAGTACGCCAAGGCCTTGCATATCCTCTATCCCGACTGGAAATGGCCCATCCTGGGCGAGAGCAGCTGGGAGAAGCTGGAGCGGATCAGCGGCTTTTCTAAGGACGCCATCCAGCGCTTCATCAACCTCCCGGACATCGACCCCCTGGCCGTGGCCGTTCACCACCTCTTCCAATTCACCCCCGCCTTCCGCCTACACTGGCCCGAAATGTACGAGCGCCTGGCCGCCCTGCTGGGGCAGGAGGCGTATTTGAAGGAAGTGGAATAAGGATATGGGCTCCCACCACGGCTTCCCCAGGAAACGGGAATACGAGTGCAGGCCCATCGGGCGGTCAATTAACCCGGGTTAATTCCACGCCAGCTCTGCCCGCTCCTGCCAGTACGCCTTCGTCTCCATCTGCAGGGATTCCAGAGCGGCCAACTCGTCGTCCTGCACGGGGATGCGGGCGGCCTTGAGGTTGGATTCCAGGTGGCGCTCGGTAACCGCGCCGCTGAGCACCACATGCGCCCAGGGCTGCCGCAACACAAAGGCCAGGGCTATGGTATCCAACCCGCAGTGGTACTTTTCGGCCAGTTCACTCAGGGCGGCCTTGCGGTCGGCGAAATTGTCGCTGTTATTCCGCTCGGTGAGGCGGCCGTTGGCCAGGGCTTCCTTTACGATGATGCCCAGGCCGCCGGCGGCAGCGGCTTCCAGGGTCGGGGCGGCCGACTGCTCCAGCACATTGTAGGTGAGCTGGGCACTGTCGAACAGGCGTCGCCCGTCCAGCTCGATACCGAGGGCCTTATCCAGTACTGCCGGCTGATCAGCCCCGCTGATGCTGAGGCCGATGAGGAGGCCGTCGGCCTTGAGGCGGCTGAGGGTGTCTAGCACCTGTACATCGTCCAGCACGCCGGTGTCCAGGGTGGCGGAGTGGATCTGGTACAGCTTGAGGTAGGGGCGCAGGCAGCTGGATTCCTCCCACTGTTTTTTCAGGTTGGCTGCCGAATGATCCTTCACCTCGTGGGTGTCGGCCTCCACCTTCCAGTCGGCCGTGTAGGTGTAGCCCCATTTGGAGCCGATGACGAGGGAGTCGGTGAGCGCCTTGCCGTTCTGTTCCAGCCAGCTGAGGAGGAAGTCCTCGGCACAGCCGTAGGAGCGGGCCGCATCGAAGTACCGGATCCCGTTTTGTACAGCCAGGTCGAGCAGTTGGTGAGTGCGGCCCTCCATGGCCTCCTTTACGTAGTTGGAGGCCAGATCTTCTCCGTGGCCCAGGTTGATGTAGCCGGGGCGGCCCAGAGCAGCCAGGCCCAGGCCCAGGCGGGGCAGGGTGAGTCCGGTGGCGCCGAATTCGGCGGTGGGTAGTGCCATGGGTATCAGCTTGAGTACAGGGGTGAATGTACGACGCCGGCCAGCAACGGCCAAAAAACGAAGGGAGCCCGGTCTTCCGGACTCCCTCAATTTGTCTTTCCCTGAACGATGCTTCTATTTGGAAAGCACTTTCACCTCTACGCGGCGGTTTTTTTCCCGTCCTTCTTCGGTATCGTTGCTCGCCAGGGGCTTCTCCTGGCCGTAGCCGTTAGCCTCGATGCGGCTTTTTTCCACCCCTTCGGCGGCCAGCATAGCTTTGATCTTCTGGGCGCGCAGCATGGAGAGTTCCTTGTTGTTGGCCGCGTCGCCCGTGTTGTCGGTGTGGCCGGCAATTTCTACGGTCATGGAGGAATTCTCTTTCATGATGGCGGCGAGGGTCTTGATCTCGGACTCCAGCTGGGGATTGATGTCCGACGAGCCGGTCTCGAAAGTGGCGTGCTGGAATTCGAACACGCCTTCGCCCGTACCGGATTTGAGCCAGTTCTGGAGCTTGGCGCCTACCGAGCCGGCAGCAGCCTGCACTTCGGAAGCCACATCCGAAGCCATTTCCTTGGTCTTTTCAGCGGCGTCTTCAGCCAATTGTTCCGTTTTGGCGACGCCTTCTTCTACCGCTTCCTCTCCGCCGCCGCGCGTGAACCACCAAATGGCCGCCACAGCCAATACGGCCAGCAGCAGGTAGGGCAGCCAATTGCGCGATTTGTTCGTCGCAGCAGTGGCCGTTTCACGCACATCGCTCACCGCCTCGCGGGCATCGGCACCCAGGTCGCCCAGCGGACCGCTCAGACCCAGCAATTTGCCCACGCCGCCCAGGCCGCCCGGCATGGCCGACTTGACAAAGTCGGTTTGGCCGGAGAGCAGTTTCATCAGGTCGCCAACGTTCAAGCCGTTTTTCATGACCTGTTTGCCCACTGTGCTCAGCAAGAGCGGAGCTGCCATTTTCAGCAAGGATCCGGTAGACGATTTCCCGATGCCGGCAAAATTGGCGATCATTTCAATGAGGCCGTTTTGCTTGTTGCCACCCAGCAGGTTGCCCAGGATGTTGCCCCCCTGCTGGAGCATGTTGTCCAGGCCGGCATTGTTGGTGGCGCCGCCGCCCAGCATGTCGCCCAGGTTGTCGAGCATACTGCCGTCGAAGCCCCCGGAACTGATCATATCCATCAATTCCCCGGCGCCGCTTTCGGAAGAGCCCTTATCGGCGAGGACGCCCATCAGGGAAGGCAAAGCCGCACCTATCGCTTTGCCCATGTTGGATTCGTTTTCATTCAGCAGGCTGCCCGCCTGTTTGACCAAGGTGTCACCCACTTGGCTTTGGAGCAGGTCTAGGAGATTAGTCATGAGAGGATGTTTTAGGTTGTAGTTTCTAAATTGGTTTTTCAACCTAAAAATAAATAAAATATCGTGAGGTTGGGCAAGGACATTATCGTAAAGCGATGTTTGTCAGGGCCCAACCTCCCGGTACATGGTAGTGGGTAGGGGGTATATGGACGTCAGCATGCTCTACTACCTACTACCATCTACCAGGTACAACGTGAGGTTCTCACATTCAGCCATTTAACGAACAACTCGACCTCCAACCTCACGTTAAA
>CAZQSF010000080.1:0-18238 GCA_964595955.1 uncultured Saprospiraceae bacterium | reverse complement strand
ATAGGTTCAGTTTCTGCATCCAACCTATTTTAAAGCGGGACAGGTCATTTCATACCTGAAACGGTATAAGTGCCTAACCCCAACCTGACCTCAAAAAAGAAGGGCGTACCGTTCCGCGGGCAGATGCTCCACCCTTTGAACGGTACGCCCTGCATGTCTGTGTCTATACCGGTTTACCTCAATCGATGATCAAGGGCCGAACGGCACGATACCCCTCTGCCTGAAGGCGAAGCCAGTAGCTTCCGCTCGGCAACTGAGCTACATCCAGCGTTTGCTGGTTTTCGCCAGGGCTCACGCTCATCCACTCAGCGCGTACACGGCGGCCGGTGGCATCAAACAGCTCCAGCTGAAGGGCAGCAGCCCGGGAAGCCCGGAGCGATACCGTTACCTGCTCGCTGGCGGGATTGGGGAATAGGGTCCATTCCGCCTCCCCACCGAACAAATCCTCCACCGATACGAGATCGCGTTCGCCCGTGGCAAACCACACGCCCCAGTTTGCCTGCTCGGGATGATCGATGATGATACCGGGGTCGCCCACGGGATTGAGCTTGCTGTCGTCTACAAAGGTGCCGGCAATGATGTAGCGCCCCTGCGTGTCGAACGCATCGAACAGCACCACGTCGTCGTCGGGCGAGTAATTGGGATAGTGGAGGATCTGATCGTTGAAGAACAGCTGACCGATCTCCCCTGTCTGAATATTGGCCGTGAGCAGGAAAAACTCGTTGGTCTGCGCATTGAAGAAATCAAAGGCGATAACGTAGGGCGAGTTTTTGGCAAAAGTGGGATTGGCCAGGCTCGCGTTCTCGGGAATGTTGGCAAAGAGCCGATCGATGAACCCGTCGCCGAATTGGCCGGAGGCATTGTCCCAAACCCGGATGAGGCTAATGTCCCAGTATTCAAAGCTGGATCCGAATTGCGTGGCAACCAGGCTCTCCGAATCGTAGATGATAAACTCCCCTGTATTGTCGAATTCCAGAAAGTCCGCTCCGATCACATTGGCAGTAGCCAGGTCGTCGGATAGATCGGGGTCGGTATAGGTGGGGTTGGTCAGCGCGAAGTCTCGCTGTTGGCCGCTTTCCAGGTCGAACACAAAAATGAAGGGACCAAAACTGGGGGCTTCGCCGGGATCTACCACGGCAGCCAGCCGGCGGCCGTCCTTCGAAATAGCGGCATTACCCCAGATGGGCTCAACCGAGAGTTGTTCTACGCTGCTCTGCAGATTGGTCCAGTCGATGGCAATGCCGTAGATGTGCTTGTCCTGGCCTACGGCCACCACGTAAGTACCGTCGTCGGTAATGGACGGTCGATTGTAGATGCCCCCCGTCACCAGGGGGTCGAAGATCAGCTCGCCCTGAGGGGTAGCTATAAAAAGATCTTCCGTGGGGAAATTGGCGAACAGAATGTAATCCTGACCGGGATTTTGGGGAATATCCTCTTCATAATCGTTATCGCCTTCTCCTTCGATGCCCACCTGATCGAAAGCGGCGCGGGCTGCATTCACTTCGGCCTGCCCGTATAGGTCCTGGCACGATTGCACGACGGCTCCGCGCAGGTCGACAAATTGGGAGGAGCGAACCAGATAGGTGGTCAGTGCCCGGTAGAACACCTGCTCGGCCTTATCCTTGCCCACATCGGGATGGGTAGCGAAGAGGTAGTAGGCGTAGTTGGGTATCCCACTGTTGATATGCACCCCGCCGTTATCCTGCGGACCGAAGTACTGCTCCGATACATTGTCGGGCTGCCAGCCGTTGTCGTTCAGGCTGCTGCCGCCGTTGTTGGGGTTGGACATGTCGCGCAGGAATCCGGTGGGAAAGATCTGAGTGTTGGAAATACCTTCGCCCAGCTGCCAGTCGTCCCGGTCGATCATCACGCCAAAGACGTCAGCAAAGGATTCGTTGAGCGCCCCGGACTCATCCTGGTATTCCAGGTTGGCCGTGTTCTGGATGACACCGTGCGACATTTCGTGGCCGGCCACATCCAGCGATCGGGCCAGCGGTTGGGTAAAGGCAAAGTCGCCATTGCCGTAGAACATCCCCCAGCCATTCCAAAAGGCATTGTCCATAGACTGGCCGTTGTCTTCCGTTACATTGATGAAGGAGTACACGGTGCCGCCCTGGCCGTTGATGGAGTTGCGATTGAAGGTGTTGCGGAAATATTCGTAGGACTTCCCCGCATTGTAATGGGCCGAAACGGCATTGGGGTTGTTCCAGCTGTTGTTGGGCGAACTGATGAGACCGGCCTGGAAACTGCCGTTCCCGAAAGGCGAACTGTTATTGGCGTCCAGGGTGAAAATAGCACCTACCGGGTCGTTGGGAATGTCGGAAGCAACCGGATCGAACATGTCGCGGCTGGCGTCGAGGAGAATGTACTGGCCCCCGATCTCGTAGGTATTGATCGTTCGGGTCTGGCCGCTCAGGTCGGTGGCATTGGCCGTGGCGGGGCCGTCGCGCGGACCCAGGGGGCCATGGGCGTGTAGTTGGCAAATGGCATTGTAGTGATTGAGCACCTCACCGGTTTGAGCATCCAGGAAATAGTGCCAGTTTTCGGCAAAATTCGGGTAGATGTCCACGTGCCAGGCCAGGCGCTCGCCGGTGACCTTTCCCTTGGGGTGATAGATGACCAATTCGGCCCGGACAGGATCGCGGTCCATGAACTGGCGTTCCCAGGCTTGCAGCTTGCGCACCGACGTAAAAGCAGACAGTTCGGCTTGTACGCGCCGGACTGCCGCCGCCTTGTCGAGCCGGGGCTGCAGGTCGGTGAGTTGCGGGCTGGGAAAGTACCTGCCGTTCACCATTCGGGGCTCTTCGCCCTGAAGATGCACGATCAGTTCGCCTCCATACACCGGTATGCCCTGCCAGTATTGTTGCATGCGAAGGTGGGTCATTCCGATTTCATCTTCCCGAACCTGGCTGATCTCAAACTGCTGGGCGGGCCGGTCCAACTCCAGTATGGGTGCCAGTGCTTCCAGATAGGCAAAGGCCTTTTCCTCGCTGGCAGAGCGGCCCTTGGAGACCGGCGGCAATACCTCGACCCGGGCGCAAATAAAAATGGGGCGGTCCGCTTCCTCATCCCGAAGGACCCGAACGGCCGTCACCCCCTTGGAGGGCATGGGCAGCGCGGGCAGCGGGCGATAGGCCGGTGCCGACAAGGGCTGGGCGGCCGAGGGTACGCCCGGCCGGTATTGGGTGACCCGAAGCCGCGTATCCGCTTCCGTGACACCGGATGCCTCCCGGGGAGGGGACGAAAAGCTTTTCATTTGTGCCCATCCCCACTGCGATGCCAGCAGGAAGAGGAAAACGAAGGGGTAGATGTTTTTCATTAGGGTTGGAAATTGAAGTGAACAAATGGCTTTTAGGGACCTGTCAACTCCAGAAGTTGACGGAAAAGGGAATCGATGGCAGGGTTTGATGCCCCCTGATCGGCAGGCCACATCCAGCGACAGGTATCCACAGCCGTGATCCGGTTGAAAAAGGCATACCGATTGGCCGGTTGCAGCACCTCGCTGCAAGCTAAGGCCGAAGCTTGTTCAAAGAGTTGGCCTGCGGCTTTTTTCCGGGCGGCGGGTAGCGCACTCGCCTCCCCTTGTTGCAGGCTGCGTTCCCCAAAGAGCTGGCCGTTCTCCAGCAAGGTATAGGTAATCACTTCGCCGGTGAAACCACCGCCGGTGCCGAATTGCAACTGCCGATCCGGCAACTCGTCGTAGGTGTGCGTGTTGCGATTGCAGTGCCAACAGAAAGCCACCGCAGCCAGCAGCAAGAGGGTTCGGGTCATTCGGGGCATCCGGGTTTTGCTCAACAAATTAGGAAAACCCTCATGATTGAACAAACCCGGACGAAAAGTTGGCTGCATTCTCGCTTGGCCGGACGGCGGCCCACTTTAAGAAAAATTTAAGCCCGCAACTCTGGAGGAAAACCCAAGGACTCGTATCTTTTGGCTTCGAAAGCATATTTCCCCATTCCCTTACCTACAAAATCATGCGCAGATCATACCTCGTCTTTGCCTTATTATATTTTACAGGCTTCGCCATAGCGCAGACGTCCTGCCACTCCGTTTCGGTCGCACATAAGGCCACCGCGCCCACCTGCATCAAATCGGCGGCAGCCCAGGTAGCGGCGAAGGATCCCAATATCGAAAGGCGCACTGACCCCCAGACCGGTCAGGTGAGCTATGTGCGCAAGTCCGTCTGTCCGATCAGCCAGCGGGTATCCTATCAGAAAGTCAGTTACTGCCAGAAATCGGGCGCTTTCGTGAATGCTGCCCCTTCCGCTGCGGCCGGCCAGCGGGATGACAAATCCTGTGAAAAGGATTGCTCCAAACCCTGCAATGCCGGCGTGCAAACGCGGCAAGCCAGCCTATCCGGCTCGCAATAGGCCCCGCCGGTCTATTTTTTTGTCATTTGAGAGTAGAAATTTCCGGCCCGGTATTCTTCCAGCACATGCCGGACCGTCTGGGTGAGATTCCTGGGCAAGTGATCGAGCGGGAACCACTCGGCCTCGTTGAACTTTTTCCTTTCGCGGGCTTTGAGCTCGCCTTCCCAGCGGTAGGCTTTGAAATAGAGGGTGATTCGGTGCTCGCCCCGCTTCAGCCTTTTGTGGAGCACGTGCACCAGCTGCAGATCATCCGGCCTGAGGATGATCCCGGCCTCTTCATAGCTTTCCCGGATGAGGCTTTCCCGGGCAAATTCAAAAGACTCGACATTGCCGCCGACCAGGGTGTAATTGCCGCCGTTGGGCTTGGTCTGGCGCAGGAGCAAGATGCGTCCCTTGTCGTATAAAATGAGGCGTACCTTGAGAAGCGAACGAGAGATTGCCATAGTTTCGGCCCAATTTGCCACCTTCCGGCGTTCCGCAGCACTTAGGATTGTGTTAACACTAGTGCCCTGATCGACCTAATGCATTCACGACCAGGCCCTTAGATGAGTCAGGCAACGCGTTTTACGCAGGCAAGAATAGCCATTTTTTTTATTTTTACCCCCTGCTTAGTAATATTGCGAAGTGAAAGTCTTCTCCATCTATGCGCTGAAGTGTTGTATTCCCCGCAATTCCTAACCATTTGGGTTCACCGATAGATTTGATCCATCAGAACGGAATGACGACCTTCGCCACGCGCATATCCGCAACCCCATATTCCAACTCAAACGAAAACAACAGCACAAAAACCAATACTCATGCGTATGCACTATGAAAATGTGTTGGGGACCATAGGAAACACGCCGCTCATCAAGCTGAACCGGGTAACCAAGCCCATTTCGGCTCAGGTGTACGGCAAGGTAGAAGCCTTCAACCCCGGCCACTCCGCCAAGGACCGCATTGCCCTGTATATGGTGGAGGAGGCCGAGCGCAACGGCAAACTCAAACCCGGAGGCACGGTCATTGAGGCTACCTCGGGCAACACCGGCTACAGCCTGGCCATGGTTTGCGCCCTGAAAGGCTACAAATGCGTACTGACGGTCACCAGTAAAGCCGGGCGGGAAAAGCTGGCCCTCCTCCGGGCGCTGGGTGCCGAGGTGGTCGTATGCCCCGCCGATGTGGAGCCGGAAGACCCCCGCTCCTACTATTCCCAGGCCGAACAATTTGCCCGGGAAATTCCCAACTCGTACTATCTGGGTCAAAACTTCAACCTCAACAACCAGGAAGCCCACTACCGGACGACCGGCCCGGAGATCTGGCGGCAGACGCAAGGACGGATAACGCACTACGTGTGCTGCGCCGGCACCGGGGGCTCCCTGTCCGGCACCGCCCGTTACCTCAAGGAGCAAAACCCCGACGTTCAGATCATAGGCGTGGATGCCTACGGCTCGGTCTTGCAGAAGTACTGGGCAACCGGCCTGTTCGACAAGGATGAAATCTATTCCTACAAGGTAGAAGGGCTGGGAAAGACCATCATTCCAGACAATGTGTCGTTCGACCTCATCGACGACTTCATCAAGGTCACGGATCGAAGCAGTGCCACCCGCGCCCGGCAACTCGCCCGCAAAGAAGGACTCCTGCTCGGCTATTCCAGCGGATCGGCCCTGCAATGTGTTTTCCAGATCAAAGACCGATTGAAACCCACGGATGTCGTAGTAGTGCTGTTCCCCGACCACGGAACCCGCTACCTGGGTAAGATCTACAACGAAGAATGGATGAAACAACAGGGTTTTCTCAACAGCGGAGTGGATCCGGCCCTGGTCTCCAACTACAACTTCCGGCGCATTTACCGCACCTATCGCATCAAATACAAACGGTATCTTCGCCAAACCCTCAAGATCTAGGAGTGCCCATGGCATTCACTAGCTTTAAGTTCCGAATCAAAAACGCGCACATGAACAAGAAGAAAAACTTCAAGTCGAATCAGAACGAATCTCCGCCCCTGTTCTCCAACAAGTGGCTGGACATGTTCACTCGTACGCACATTGCCATACCCGTAGGCCTCTTCTTTCTGTATGCCGCAGGGCTCATCTACTACGCCTACGTCGCCACGGATCTGAGCATACTCGCCATCATCGGCCTCTTTTTTGCCGGCTGGTTCGTCTTTACCTTTGTCGAGTATCAGGTCCACATGCGGTTGTACCACCTCGAGCCCAGTACGGAAAAACGCAAGGAAATCGCCTACAAGTTTCACGGTATCCATCACGATTACCCCAAGGATAAGCAGCGGCTGGCCATGCCTCCCGTCATGAGTGTAGCCATCGGCACCGTCTTGCTCTTCCTCTTCGAGCTCATCCTGGATAAATATTCCTTTGGGTTCCTGGCGGGCTTCATGGTGGGCTATGCCTTTTACCTCCTGGTTCACTATTCCGTGCACATCTTCCGCCCGCCCTTCAAGTTTCTCAAGCCGCTCTGGACCAATCATGCCGTTCACCACTACAAGGACGACACGGTCTACTTCGGTGTGAGCTCTCCATTGTGGGACTACATTCTGGGCACGCGACCGGAAAAAGAGGACAAAAAGCCGGTAGAAGTATCGGCCTCCTGATCTCCCCCTTTTTCAGGTGCACAGAAAACAGCTTGCCGGATGCGTCCGGCAAGCTGTTTTTTTGTTAGTATTGAATGGAAAAAGCCGAAACGCCAATGAGCTCCTTTCAGCAAGCCATCCGCCAGGGCATCCCGGTCGAACTGCCCGATTCCAAGCCGTTCGACCCCAACGTGAGCCACGCTCCGAAGCGCCTGATCCGGGAGGTGCTTTCGCCCGGAGAAAAACGCCTGGCCGTGAAAAACGCATTGCGATACTTCGATCCCCGCCATCACGCAGTGCTGGCCCCCGAATTCGCCCGCGAGCTGGAAGAGTACGGGCGCATCTACATGTATCGATTTCGGCCCGACTACCCCATGCACGCCCGTCCGATCGAGGACTACCCTCACCGCAGCCGGCAGGCGGCCGCCATTATGCTCATGATCCAGAACAATTTGGACCCCAGGGTGGCCAAGCATCCCCACGAGCTCATCACCTACGGCGGCAACGGTGCGGTATTCCAGAACTGGGCCCAGTATTTGCTCACCATGAAGTATCTCTCGGAAATGACCGATGAGCAGACTCTGGTCCTGTATTCCGGCCATCCGCTGGGTTTGTTCCCCGCCCAGCGGGAAGCTCCCAGGGTGGTGGTCACCAACGGCATGATGATCCCCAACTATTCCAGCAAAGACGACTGGAACAAATACGTGGCGCTGGGCGTAACCTCTTACGGCCAGATGACGGCCGGCTCGTTTATGTACATCGGCCCGCAGGGCATCGTCCACGGTACCACCATTACCTTGCTCAATGCCGGCCGGCTCAAGAAGCTGGGAGAAGATGACTTGCGCGGCAAGGTATTCGTCACCTCCGGCCTGGGGGGTATGTCCGGAGCTCAGGCCGTAGCCGCCGTGGTATCCGGTGCCGTAGGTGTCATTGCCGAAGTGGACCCCGATGCCATTGCCCAACGCCTCGCCGACGGCTACATAAGCGAGGAAAACGTTTACCACAGCCTTCCGGAACTGCTCATCCGCCTGGAAGAGGCCCGTCGCAAGCGGGAGGCCCTCGCCCTGGTCTATGCGGGCAACGTGGTAGAGCTCTGGGAAATGCTGGTCGACAAAAACGTAAAAGTCGAATTGGGCTCCGACCAGACCTCTCTGCACAATATCGATGACCTGGGATACTGCCCTTGCGGATACAGTTTTGTCGAAGCCAAAGCCCTTCTGCTGGAAGACAAGGTGCGCTTCATGGCCGAGGTGAAAAATACGCTTCGCCGCCATGTCAAGGCCGTGAATGCCATGGCCGAACGGGGCATGTATTTCTGGGACTACGGCAATGCCTTTCTCTTTGAAGCCGGCAAAGCCGGGGCCGACATCTGGTCGGATAAGGAACGCGGATTGTACAAGTACCACTCGTACGTGGAGGACATCATGGGGCCGCTTTGCTTTGACTACGGATTCGGTCCGTTCCGTTGGGTGTGTACATCGGGCAATGCATCGGATCTGCATACCACCGACGCCATTGCTGCCGAGGTACTGGAAGCCATGCTGCTGGAAGCCCCTTCTGAAATCCAGGGACAGATCCGCGACAATCTCGAGTGGATCCGCACGGCCCGTCAAAACGTACCTGCCGTGGGCTCCCAGGCCCGCATCCTCTATGCCGATGCCGAGGGACGCATCCGGATCGCCCAGGCCTTCAACCAGGCCATCGCCGAAGGCCGGATCCAGGCCCCGGTGGTACTCGGCCGCGACCACCACGACGTGTCCGGCACCGACTCCCCCTATCGCGAGACGGCAAATATTCGGGACGGAAGCCGCTTTACTGCCGACATGGCCGTGCACAACGTGATAGGCGACAGTTTTCGAGGCGCCACCTGGGTGAGCTTGCACAATGGTGGCGGCGTAGGTTGGGGGGAGGTGATGAACGGCGGCTTCGGTCTGGTACTGGATGGCACTCCGGAGGCGGAGCGGCGGCTGCGGTCCATGCTTCATTGGGATGTCAACAACGGCATCGCCCGACGCAGCTGGGCCCGAAACCCCCATGCTCAGTTCAGCGCCCGGCGCGCCATGGCCCGGGAGGAGAAACTCCGGATCACCATGCCCTACCTGGCTGAAGACGAGCTGGTGGATGAAGCCTTCGCCATGCTGGAAAAGCAGCGCTCCCGCCCCTGAACCGACCGATGAAAGACCTCAAGCCCATCCTGGTGCACGGCGGGTTGCTGGCCGCCCTGGTTCTTTGGCTTGCAGCTTGCAGGTCGGACCCTGCTGAGGAGCCGCTTCCGGCCCCTTCCGCCCGGGATATCGTTCTGTCTTCCGAAGTGCTGGGCCGGGATATGCCGGCACGAGTCCTGCTTCCCGCAGCCTACCAGAGCGATACCGGCAGGCGCTTTCCGGTGCTGTACCTGCTTCACGGCCACGGCGGCGATTACACCAATTGGTCGGAGCGCATCCCCGAACTGGGAACATGGGCTTCCGAAAGTGGATTCCTGCTGGTTTGCCCCGACGGATTACGCGACTCCTGGTACCTCGACAGTCCGGTAGACACCTCCTCGCAGATGCTTTCCTTCCTGGCCGAAGAGCTCATTCCCTTTATCGATGCACACTTCCGCACGCGACCCGGCCGAGCTTACCGCGGGGTGAGCGGACTGAGCATGGGCGGCCACGGCGCCCTTTGGCTTGCTCTGCAACGCCCCGAACTGTTCGGTGCCGCAGGGAGCCTGAGCGGTGTCATGGACCTGAGCCGGTATCCCGACCGCTATGGATTGCGCGAAGTGCTGGGCCCTTACCGGGCGGACCGCTACCGGGCGCATTCCGTGCTTTTCCGGGCCGAACAACTGCGCACTTCCGGCCTGGCCCTCTATTTCGATTGCGGCCTGAGCGATCCCTTTTTCCCGGAGAACCTGGAATTACACCAACGCCTGCGCCGAGCCGGGATACCCCATACGTTTCGGGCAGCCCCTGGGGCTCACCATTGGGCCTATTGGCGAGCAGCATTGCCCTACCAATTCCTGTTTTTCGAAACGTACTTTCAATGAGAGGCCCATAGATCTGTCCATCTTTGCCAGGCTTCCCGCCGCCATACGGCCCTTGCTGCAAGCTTTGCAAACGCTCGGGCTACAGGCGGTTTCGGCCTTCCGGCTGGCGACAAAAACCGCTTTTCGGAATTCCTGGACTCCGATTGCCGCCTGCTTATCCGGCCCGAAGAAAATTCTTTTGTAGCTTATACGGCATTACTAGTCCATAAGTCGATCCCTATGCACTGCAACCTCATCCGATTGACGGCGATCAGCGCCCTCTTGTTACTGCTTGGAAGCTGTGGGAACAAGACCGCTTCTCAGGAGGAACCCACGGCTGAAGACCGCCCTTCCTCCTGGGCAGACACGCTGGATCTTCGCCGCGCTTACCGGCAGTATTACGAAGCCCGAAGCGACTGGCCACCTGCCTGGCCCCATGAAGAGGAGGGCAAACTACACCCGGTTGATGAAGCCCTGCGCGATACCCTTTTTTTCGTGGCCCGCGAACGCTTGCGCGAAGCCGTGGCCCGCAAAGATGCCTTCGCCTTGCTGGACATGCTGGATGAAAATGTAAAAGTGGATTTCGGAGGAAGCCAGGGCGTGGCCGATTTCGTGAAAGTGTGGAAGCTCGATTCCGAAGAGAACATCGCCAGATCGCCCGTGTGGCCAACTCTCGACCGGCTCTTGGCGTTGGGCGGCACCTTTTCCGAAGGGGGAAAAGCCTTTACGGCTCCCTATGTGTTCAGCCGCTGGCCCGAAGATGTGGATGCTTTCACCCATGGTGCCGTCATCGGGCAGGGGGTGCGCCTCCGCGAAGCACCCGACCTGGACAGCCGCATCGTAAAAACCCTATCCTATGAACTGGTGGAAATCCAGGCTTTCACCCCCGATTCCACCACCCTGAACGGGGAGACCTTCCCCTGGATCGAACTGCGCACCCGGGACGACCGGAGCGGCTATGTTTGGGGGAAATACGTGTATTCGCCCATCGGGTTCCGGGCCGGTTTTTATCGCGAAGGCCAAAGCGACTGGAAAATCCGCTTTTTACTGGCCGGCGACTGAGAGCTCGTCTGGACTTCACCCTTTGGGCTGTTCCTGCCAAACTTTTCTTAATCCGGATTACTCACAGGTTTCCGTGAATAACCCGGATTAAGAGCTGTCGTGTTCAGCACTCGAAGGCGTTCTTGGAAAATTCTGTAAATGCTTGGGTTAAAGCGCTTGCCTGGTACGGCCGCCCTGGAACAACCAGCTCAATGCCATCACCAGCAGGCAACCGATGAGGTTGAGCCAGAGGTAGGCGATTTTGAGAACGAAGGTATAGCCGAAAAGGGTCAGCTCAGGCTCAAAGCGATTGAGCAAAAACAGGGCCAGCACGATGAGCTCTCCCACCAGGGCGGCCAGAAAGACGGCCCGGGAGCCGATCTGCTTCATGAAAAAAGCCACCATGAACACCCCCAGGATCACCCCGTAAAAGAGCGAGCCAATGATATTCACGGCCTGGATGAGGTTCTCAAACAGATCGGCCGTGGCGGCAAAGATGAGAGCGATGACTCCCCAAAGGATGGTAAACAGCTTGGAGGCATTGAGATAATGCCGGTCGCTTTGATCTTTGACGAAGGAGCGGCGGTAAATGTCGACAACGGTAGTGGTGGCCAGCGCATTGAGCTCTGAGGCTGTCGATGACATGGCCGCCGAAAAGATAACTGCGAGCAGCAAGCCGACCAGCCCTACCGGGAGGTAGTTGACCACAAAGGTGATGAACACATAGTCTTTGTCGTTGGTCTTCGCCAATGGATCTTCCTCTTCGATCAGCTGAGCAGCCTCCTGCCTCAGGTGCTCCACCTCACCTTCCAGGCCGGAGAGGCGCGACTGGCTGGCCCGAACGGCTTGCTCGTCGTCTTGCCGGAGAGCCTGCATGAGGGTTCGCACTTCCTGCTGGCGCCGTTCAAATACTTCCCCATACCGGTCTTCCAGCGCAGCATACTCCCCGGCCAGGGAAGAAGCTTCCAGCTTCTCGACATTGGCGGAGTTGAAGTGAAGAGGTGGTTTTTGAAACTGGAAAAAGACGAAGACCAACACGCCCACAAACAACACCAAAAACTGCATGGGAACTTTCAGAATCCCGTTGAACAGAAGCCCAAGACGGCTTTCCGTAAGCGATTTCCCGGAGAGATACCGCTGTACCTGGCTTTGGTCGGTGCCAAAGTAGGACAGAAAGAGGAAAACCCCGCCCAACATACCCGACCAAAAATTATAGCGATCCGAAAGGTCAAACTCGAAACTCACCACATTGAGCTTCCCCAGCTTTCCGGCCAGGCCGACCGCATCGCCGAAGAGAACCTCCTCGGGCAGCTGCCAAACCAAGAGGATGGCAGCGATGAACATACCGGTGAGAATGACGATCATTTGCTGTTTCTGGGTAACACTCACCGCCTTGGTGCCGCCTGCCACCGTGTAGATGATCACGAGCAAGCCGATAAAAAGGGTAGTGAGGGTGAGTGGCCATTGCAGGATAGTGGACAGGATGATTGCCGGCGCATAGATGGTGAGTCCGGCAGCCAGGCCGCGCTGCACCAGAAAGAGAAGGGCCGTGAGGGTGCGGGTGCGCCGGTCAAAGCGGTTTTCCAGGTATTCGTAGGCCGTATACACCTTCAGGCGATAGTAAATGGGCAACACGAAAACACTGAGTACCACCATGGCAATAGGGAGGCCGAAATAGAACTGCGCAAAGCGCATACCGTCGAAATAAGCCTGGCCAGGCGTCGATAGGAAGGTGATGGCGCTGGCCTGCGTGGCCATGATGCTCAGCCCGATAGTCCACCAGGGCAGATCGCGATCGCCGAGCAGATAACTTTGCACGGAGCGCACGTGGCGCGTTTTCCACACCCCGTAGGCAACGATCCCAAACAGAGTACCCAACATGACGATCCAATCGGCAGCTTGCATAGGGCATCGGCTATGAATAGGTGCGGGTAAACAACCAGAACAGGAAAATGATAAGAGCATGCAGCACGAGTACGAATGCATACATCTGCTGCCAGGTCCGGAAAACGGGCGGCTTGCCGTCATCCATAGCCGGATCGTCCTTTTGGGAAGGTGCTTCGCTCATGCTAAGGGCGTTCATCTTGACCTAGCGAAATGAGATTGGCAAACAGGCGAAACGCGCCCGGTACGCCGGCCGGGAGCTGCCGGAAGAACGAGAGCCCCGTATACACGTAGTAGCCTTCCCCGTAAGCGGCCACCAGCAGACTGCCCTTTTTGGGGTCTTCCCCGGGATCGTTCATAGAGAGAATGGGGGTATAGGCTTCATCCCACTCATCCGGAAAGTACAGCCCGCGCTCCTGTACCCAGTGGTCGAAGTCTTCCGAAGTGATCGGGTTGGGGAAGTTCAGCACGGGATGCTCGGGTTCCAGAAACCGCACCTCGGCTTCCTCAACGGTGACGCGGTCCCGAGAAATGTGAAAGGGGAACGGCCCCATTTTCTCATCGCTCATCACCATCTGGGAATCAAAGCGGGAGGCCTTGTTATACTGCACCACCAACGTACCCCCTGCCTTTACATAAGCCAGCAGCTTGGGCTGTTGTGCCTGGAGGTAGTCCTGCACGTTGTATGCCCGCACGCCCAGAATGATGGCGTCGTATCCATCGAGGGTATTGCCCGCCAGAGCCTCCTCATCGAGCAGGTCCACTTCGTAGCCGATCTGCCGAAGGCTGGCCGGCACCTCGTCTCCGGCCCCCATGACGTAGCCTACCCGCTTGCCCGCTTTTTCAATATCCAGCTTCACGATCCTGGCGGCATTGTCCAGCAAGACGGTCTGGTGAGGGATGTGCGGATACTCCATCTCGATCACCTGCCGGTCGTAGGCACGGCCGTCTGCCCGGGTGAATACAGCCCGGATCTCCCCTTCCGACGGCCCCCGGGGCGGCTGCACCTGAAAGCGTGCAACCTGGGAATCGCCCTTTCGGGCCAGCGCAAGCTCTTGCGCTTCGGGCTGCATGCGCCAGCCTTCGGGGAGGTCCAGCCGAAGACGGCCCTTCACCTCATCCTGCCAGGCACGCACCTCTACCTGAAGCGTTTGGGGTTGCTCGTCGGGAAAAATGAATACCCGGTCATTGAGGGCTACCGAGACCGGTGGCATCACCTCGAAAGGCCGGTAGACCTCGCCGGCTGCCAGATCGCGCGCTTTGTACACCAGCTCGCGTTCAAAGGTGAGGGGCAGGCCGTCCACCTCGAGGTGAAAGCGGGCGCGCAGGCTCCGGGGCGTTTCCGGCAGCCCCCGCAAGGACTGTTCCTCCACGTGGTACATGCCCAATTCCCAGTTTTCGTTGAGCCAGTACGGGTTGGTGTAGCTCAGCTTCTCCGGCAAGCGCACGCGCTGTTTCCAGCGAAGGGGGGCGTTGTATTTCAGCCTTTGGTCGAGGCTGGTGTCAGCTCCGGCGGGCAGCAGGTCTGCCCGGAAGACCTTTACCGGAACGGGGCTTCGGTTGGTGAGTTCAAAGGATACGTCCACCTCCTCGCCCGGTGCTGCCGAAAAGACATCGGTGGTCGCTTCTGCGTACAGGCCCAGGCAAGCCAGAATGAGCTCGCGGGCCTCTTCGCGCTTGACCTGCTTCCAATAGCCTTCCGGCAGGGCATCGATCAGGCGATAGGCTTCCAACAGGCCGGGGAGACTGAGGTGGGGGGCTTTGAAGTCGAACTCCCGCTCCACTTCGGCCAGCAGGCGACCGATGGGAGCCCCTCCATCCACCCGGGTCCATCGGGTGTCGATCCCCTCGAATAAATCGCCCTCTCCTTCGGGAAGGTCGCCTTTCAGGATCTGCAGGTACTCGATCTCCGATCCGCGGTCGGATACCATTCCGAAGCCCTGGGATTTGTGCATGCTTCGGCTGCGAGCCGACACTTCCGTATTGGATATGCCCCGAAGGGGATAATAGGTACCGACCTCTACTTGCACCATGTCGGATTTGTCCACGTCCTCGAAAGCTTCCCGGCTGCCGTAGCGCCACCAGGAGGTGTTGTAAAAGAGTCTTCGCGGCTGCCAGGGGGCTACCCATTTCAGCTGTTCCGGATACGCATCGGGCCGGGCCGCCAGGTCGAAGGCCCGGTAGGAGAGCATGGCAGAGGCCGTATGGTGGCCGTGCGTTTTTCCCGCCCGGTCCGTATCGAAGCGGTTGATGATAACATCCGGCCGCCACCGGCGGATTACCCAGACCACGTCGGCCAGTACTTCGTCCTCATTCCAAATGGCCAGGGTCTCGTCGGGATGTTTGGAATACCCAAAGTCGTTGGCGCGGGTAAAGAACTGCTGCCCCCCGTCCAACCGGCGTGCAGCCAGCAATTCCTGAGTTCGAATGAGCCCCAGCAGTTCGCGCATTTCGGGACCAATCAGGTTTTGGCCGCCGTCGCCACGCGTCAGGGAAAGATAGGCCGTCTCCGCGTGCACCTCGTTGGCGAGATGGGCAATGAGCCGGGTATTTTCGTCGTCGGGATGCGCGGCCACATAGAGTGCCGACCCCAGGAACTGAAGCTTTTCAATGCCCTGGAAGATGGCTGCTGCATCGGGAGTACGCAGAGCCTGAGCCCGGAGATGGGAAAGAGAAACAAGCAGCCCGAAGATGCTGCTGAGGATAAGGGAACGAAAAAGCATATGGCGATGATTTTGCTGATGGGGCCGGGCACAAAGATAGAAAGCTTTAGGAAGGCAAAAGGGTTTGGCCACATCCGGCCGAAGGACCTACCTTTGAACGACAAGTCAGAAGCAGTTATGAACTCGACCAATAAATTTGTTTGTATTCACGGCCATTTTTACCAGCCACCGCGCGAAAATGCCTGGCTGGAAGTGGTGGAATCCGAAGACAGTGCCGCCCCGTTTGCCGACTGGAATGAACGAATAACCTACGAGTGCTACGCTCCGAACACTGCTGCGCGCATCCTGGACCACCACAACCGAATCGCCAACATCGTCAATAATTACGCGCGGATAAGCTTTAATATGGGGCCCACCCTTTTGTCGTGGTTGGAAAAGACCAACCCCGTCACCTATGCGGAAATTCTGCGGGCCGATCGCATCAGCCGGATCCGCTTTGGCGGTCATGGCTCGGCCCTGGCTCAGGTCTACAACCACCTGATCATGCCGCTGGCCAACCGCAGAGACAAGGAGACGCAGATCGTATGGGGAATACGGGATTTCGAGTACCGCTTTCAGCGCCCTCCGGAAGGCATGTGGCTGGCTGAAACCGCTGTGGACATCGAAACCCTGGAGCTGATGGCCGACCACGGGCTGGATTTTACCATCCTGGCCCCTCGCCAGGCCAGGGCGTTTCGCCGAATCGGCAGTAAGAACTGGCGGCTTTTGAACGATGGGGAGATCGACCCCCGCCGCCCCTACCGATGCAACCTGCCTTCGGGCCGGCACATCGATCTGTTCTTTTACGACGGGGGCATTGCCCAGAGCGTGGCCTTTGAAGGACTCCTCAACAATGGCGAAGCCTTTGCCAATCGCCTGCTCGGCTCTTTTTCGGACGACGACACCCCCAAACTGGCCCATATCGCCACCGACGGCGAAAGCTACGGCCACCACCACAGCTACGGCGAGATGGCCCTGGCCGCCTGTTTGCAACACATCGAACGATCGGGCCAGGCAACCCTGGTCAATTACGGCGAGTATCTCGAACACTTCCCCCCCGACTTCGAGGTGCAAATCCACGAAAACAGCTCCTGGAGTTGTGTGCACGGGGTCGAACGCTGGCGTGCCGATTGCGGCTGCCATACCGGCGGGCATCCGAATTGGAACCAAAAGTGGCGAGCGCCGCTTCGCGAAACCCTCGACTGGGTACGCAACACGCTCGCTCCCCTCTTCGAACGCGAGGCCGGCCGGTGGCTGCCCGACCCCTGGGCTACCCGAGACCGGTATATCCAACTCATTCTGGATCGCGACCCCGATGAGGTGGAAGCCTTTCTGCTGCGCGAAACCGGCCAAATCCCCGCTGCGCCCGACAAGACCCAATTGCTCCGGCTGCTGGAGATGCAACGCCATTGCCTGCTGATGTACACCAGTTGCGGCTGGTTTTTCGACGAGGTGTCGGGCATAGAGACCAACCAGATCCTTCAATATGCCCACCGGGCCATTGCCTATGCCGCTCAGGTGAGCGAACTCCGCCTCCAAAAAGCCTTCGAACAAAAACTGGAAGGCATTCCCAGCAACGTGTACAGCACGGCCGCTGAGAGCTACCGCCGCTACGTCTTGCCCAAATCCGTAGACCTCGAGCGGGTGGGGATGCACTATGCCGTATCCTCCCTGTTTGAAAAATACCCGGAGGAACTGGCCTTTTTCAACTACCTGGCCCGCACCGAGTCCTTTCAGCGCGTCAAAGCCGGCAATCACCGCCTGGCCTATGGCCGCACCCGGGTGCGCTCGATCATTACGCACTCGGAAAAACACTTCAGTTTTGCCGTGCTCTACCTGGGCCAGCAGAATATGCTTGGCTCCATCAGCACCACCATGACCGCAGGTGCCTTCGAGGCCATGAGTGCAGCACTGAGCCAGGCATTTCACCAGAACGACCTGGGAGAAACCATCAGCCTCATGCAGGCGCACTTTCAAAAGCCGAGCTTTTCCATCAAACACCTTTTCCAGGACGAAAAGCGAAAGATCCTGCGCTCCATAGCCGAAAAAAGCCTGAGCCAGGCCGAGCTCGCCTTTCGGGAGATCTACAACGATACCTACCAGCTCATGCTGGGCATGAAGCAATACCAGATCCCCATTCCCGAAGTATACCTCAGTGCGGTCGCCCACGTGATCAATCAGGAGCTGGTAAACGCTCTGAACAGTCCCAACCCGTCCAACGCCAATCTGCAACGCCTGGCTGATGAAAAAAAGCGCTGGAACATTCGCTTTCACGATGAGGCTGCACTCCAGCTTCGGGCCGGCGAACTGATCTTCGACGGGCTGAAAAAGCTGAATACCAGCACGGCCGTCGAGGAAATTAACCAGCTTATCCAGCAGGTCCGCACCATCGAAGACATGGGCCTGGCTCCCAACTACTGGAAGGCCCAAAATCACTACCTGATGCTGTTCAAACAATGGCGAAACGGCGAACTGGTCCTTTCGGATGCCGAATGGGAAAAGGCTTTCCGAAAGCTGGGCGAGAAACTCCGCATCAACACCGACCTGCCGGCCCGACCAGTGCTGGATGGCGAAGAAAGCGCCGAGGCCCCGGCTACCGACCCGGCCAAATCGCAATCGAGTAGAGTGAAGTAAAGGCAACTTTTAAACCTGTGGATGCCACAAAGGA
>CAZQSF010000079.1:0-18316 GCA_964595955.1 uncultured Saprospiraceae bacterium | reverse complement strand
AAATCGGGGGCATCCAAAGAAAGAGCGGACCAACCCCGGCAGGGGTTGAATATGTCGGAGCAAACTGTCTTTGCCGGCATGGATTCAGGCTATGAAAAACGCTTTGATGCGGCCGATGAGGCCTGCCTTGATCTGGTCTTTTTCTGATCTGCGGCGCTCTTCGGTCCATTGGGCCAGTTTTTGTTCGTTGAGCAGCTTTCGCTCGGCCACTTTTTCACCTATGTTCGATACGAGCTCAGGACGCAGTTCGATCAGTGTTTTGAGGTGATTCTTCTTGATCTCGTAGGCGGCAGATTGGGAGCAATCCGAAGCCGCATCGCGTCATCTACAGCAGGGCTTCGATCTGCTCCCTTAGTTTTTGGAGGCCGCCCCAGCCGGCATAGTGCAGCCGGCCTTCGGCATCCAGCAGCAGGTAATAGGGGTAGGCCGGAATGTTCAGCTTTCGGATGAGGCCTGGCGGAGCGAAGCGGACCGGGAAAGTGAAGCCGCGCGCCCTCAGCTTTTGGCTCAATTCGAGGCGTTGGTCCTGGTCATATGCATTGAGCGCAAGGATGTGGACGCCTTGGGGACGGTACGCTTCGTGTAAGGCCTGCATTTCGGGCAGCGCTTTGAGGCAGGGCGCACAGGAGGCATACCAAAAGTCGATGAGATAGGCCCGGGCATCCGGCTGGCGGAGCAGCAGGGTGTCGCCATTCGGGCCCAGCAAAGGGGCTTGCCACAGCAGCCGGACCTGCTCGGCGGTGAGGCGTGCTTCGCTTTTTTCGGTGGACGGCCCGACATATTCCACCGGGGCATATCCCTGATCCAATACGTGTTGGATGCTCAGCGCCGAATCGGGCAGGGGGGCATTGAGCCGGATGTTTTCAAATTGAATTTGGATGACCTGGCTGTCTTGCAAAACGGTATCCCGCAGCGTCTCCGTGACCTGAATGGGAAAGGGTTTTCCTTTTTCAAAGACCAGTTCGCGCCGGGCCGTTTCATTCAGGTTAACTTGTAGTACGCGCAAATTGCCGGGGATTTCGTTCCACGATACAGGCTGATCATCGCCGTACAGTTCTTCTACGGGATGGAGCCATTCGTCGGGCAGCAGGTAGTAGCGCATCGTTTCAGCGTACTGTCCGGGAGGAATACCCCGGGGGCAGTGTCGAATGCCGGCTTCGGGATGATTCGAAGAGTAGAGGACGTGCGTTTGGGCCACATACAGGAGGTTTACACGGAAGGAGTCTTTATCCTTTACGATCCGCCAGTCCCAGCCATAGGCGGCATTGTCCGGATTCTGGGAAGCAAGCAGGTGGAAATGGCGAACCGAGAAGTCAGATGCACTTATTTTTTTAGTGTACACTTTCGCACGAATTGACAAGGAGACTGCCGGATGGGTATCGGATAAGTTTACGACTTGGCCATTAGTAATTGAACAAGATAAAAGGGTAAGGAAGGCAAGCACGAGTCCAGGCTTTGAGTGTTGGTTATTCATGGTCTTGCTTAATTCGGGCTAAGTCGTAACATGCACATCCCAGCTGACTATGGCTAGTGCACTCAATGCAACACGGGTCTCCTATGTACTTGGTAACCCAATTCTTGTATCTTTCATTCAAGCCCCTAAAGCTTTCAACCGGAATAAATAGTGTAATCACTTTATTGGAAGAAACTTCTTTGATGAAAAAATATTAAGAACGCATTAGTTTTCTGGTTCATGACAAAATGATTTTGTTAAGCGAATAATAAGAGTTTCAATAAAGTTATTCAAAGCCGACATAAGTGTCAAGATTTGGTGCTTTGCATTTCCCAACTTTACCCAATAATACCGTATAAAGTGCGACGACCGGTGCCAACGCCCTGTCAAGAGCGAGATGCCAACTACCCTCTACCAACTACCCTCTACCAACCACCTCCACCCCGGCGGTCCGCTCGGCCAGCTGCACGAGCACTTCGCGGGCTTCGCGCAGGCTGCGCACCTTTTCCTTGAGGAGGATGAAGTGGCGGGTGGATTTTTTGAAGCGCAGGCCCTGAAGGGCGCCTTCGCTGCCCACGTAGGCGAGGATGCGCTGGAAGAGGGGCGTTTCGAAGTAGCGGCTCTGGGGGTTTTCCACGAAGTAGCAGCGCAGCTTGTCGTTCTTGAGGATGACGCGCTCGAAGCCGAGTTGCTTGCTGATCCAGCGCAGGCGCAGGCCGTCGAACAGCTCGTGCACCTCGGGCGGGATGCGGCCGAAGCGGTCGCGCAGCGACTCCTCGAAGCGCTGCAGCTCGTCCTCCGTCTCGATGCCGTCCAGCTCGGTGTACAGGCTGAGGCGCTCCTGGATGTTGGTCACGTAGGTATCGGGGATGTGCATTTCCACATCGGTGTCGATCTGCACATCGCGCACGAAGATCGTCTGGGCTTCCAGCTCTTCCCGGAAGAGGTCCTGGAATTCGGTCTCCTTCAGCTCCTGCAGGGCTTCTTCCAGGATCTTCTGGTAGGTCTCGTAGCCGATGTCGGTGATGAAGCCGCTCTGCTCGGCGCCCAGCAGGTTGCCGGCCCCGCGGATGTCGAGGTCGCGCATGGCGATGTGGAAGCCGCTGCCCAGCTCGCTGAACTCCTCCAGGGCTTTGAGACGCTTGCGGGCCTCGGGCGTGAGGGTGCTGGTGGGCGGGCTGAAGAGGTAGCAGAAGGCCTTCTGGTTGGAGCGGCCCACGCGCCCGCGCAGCTGATGGAGGTCGCTCATGCCGAACTGGTGGGCGTTGTTGATGATCATGGTGTTGGCGTTGGGGATGTCCAGGCCGGTCTCGATGATGTTGGTGCACACCAGCACATCGTACTCCCGCTCGATGAAGCCCAGCAGGGTGCGCTCCAGCTCCTTGGGGTCCAGCTGGCCGTGGGCCATGGCCACCGACACCTCCGGGCACAGCCGCCGGATGAGGGCGGCGATGTCGGGCAGGTTCTTCACGCGGTTGTGTACGAAGAAGACCTGGCCGCCCCGCTCCACCTCGTAGTAGACGGCGTCCTGGATGAGCTTTTCGTTGAATACCCGCGTCTCGGTGTGGATGGGCTGGCGGTTGGGCGGGGGCGTGCGGATGATGCTGAGGTCGCGCGCCGCCATGAGGCTGAACTGCAGGGTGCGCGGGATGGGCGTGGCCGTGAGGGTGAGGGTGTCCACATTGACCTTGAGGTTGCGCAGCTTTTCCTTGGCGGCCACGCCGAACTTCTGCTCCTCGTCGATGACCAGCAGGCCCAGGTCCTTGAATTTGACCTTCTTATTGAGCAGGGCGTGCGTGCCGATCACCACGTCGATCTCGCCGGCCTCCAGCTCCCGGAAGATGCGGTTGCGCTCGGCCGTGCTGCGAAAGCGGTTGACGTAGTCCACCTTCACATCGAATTCGCCGAGCCGCTCCGAGAAGGTCTTGTAGTGCTGCAGGGCCAGGATGGTGGTGGGCACCAGGATGGCCGCCTGCTTGCCGCCCACCACGGCCTTGAAGGTGGCCCGCACGGCCACTTCCGTCTTGCCGAAGCCCACGTCGCCGCAGATGAGGCGATCCATGGGGTATTCCTTCTGCATGTCGGCCTTGACGTCCTGGGTGGCCTGGTACTGGTCGGGCGTGTCCTCGTACATGAAGGAGGCCTCCAGCTCGTTCTGCAGGTAGCCGTCCGGGGGGAAGGGGTGGCCCTCGCTGCCCTTGCGCTTGGCGTACAGCTTGATGAGCTCGCCGGCGATGTCCTTCACCTTTTTCTTGGTGCGGGCCTTGAGCTTCTGCCAGGAGTCGGAGCCCAGCTTGTCGAGCTTGGGCTGAGTGCCCTCCTTGCCGGTGTACTTGGAGATCTTGTGCAGGGAGTTGATGCTGACGTAGAGGATGTCGTTGTTGCGGTAGATGAGGCGCACGCTCTCCTGCACGCGGCCGTTGACCTCGATCTTTTCCAGCCCGCTGAAGCGGCCCACCCCGTGGTCGATGTGGGTGACGAAGTCGCCCGGCTCCAGCTCGCGCAGCATCTTGAGGCTGAGGGCCTGGTCCTTGCTGAAGCCGCGCCGCAGCCGGTAGGCGTGGAAGCGCTGGAAGATCTGGTGGTCGGTATAGCAGGCCACCTTCAGCCCGGTATCCACGAAGCCCTTGTGGATGGCCTTGGTGACGGGGTGAAAGTCGATCCGGGCGCCCAGGTCCTCGAAGATGGCGTAGAAGCGTTCCACCTGCTTGGGGTTGTCGGTGAAGAGGTAGTTGTCGTAGCCCTGGCGGTTGTTTTCCTTCAGGTTGTCGATGAGCAGGGGGAAGTGCTTGTTGAACTCGGGCTGGGGCTTGCCGCCGAAGGCGATGTGCTGCTCCACGGGCAGCTCCTGTTTCTTGTCGCTCACCAGCACGAGGGGGCGCTCCTCCAGGTCGCCGATCACCTCGCGGGGCCGGATGAAGGCCCGGTCGCGGAAGATCTCCCGCAGCTCCTCGGCATCCAGCAGCTGCACCGACTGGGCGAACTCTTCGGCCTTTTCGAAGCAGCTCTGCAGGCAGTCGAGCAGCACCTGGAAGTCGTGCAGCCACACCACCGTGCCCGGCGGCAGCACCCGGAAGAGGGAGACCTTTTCCTCGGGCGCGAAGCGGGTGTTGATGTTGGGCACGATGCTCACCCGGGCGATGTGCTGCCGGCTGCGCTGGCTGGTGGGATGGAAGGTGCGTATGCTCTCCACCTCCTCGTCGAACAGCTCGATGCGGTAGGGGTAGTCGTTGCCGAAGGAAAAGATGTCGATGATGCCGCCGCGGATGCTGAACTGGCCGGGTTCGTACACGAAGTCCTCGCGGAAGAAGCCGTACTCCAGCAGGATGTCGATCATGCCGTCCACGTCCAGGGCCTCCCCTTTGACGATCTCGATGCGGTTGGCTTCGATGACGGCGGGGTCCACCACCTTTTCGAACAGGGCTTCGGGATAGGTGACCACGATCTGGCCGCCCTCGCCGGCGCGGG
Source organism: uncultured Saprospiraceae bacterium (assembly GCA_964595955.1). Taxonomy (GTDB): domain Bacteria; phylum Bacteroidota; class Bacteroidia; order Chitinophagales; family Saprospiraceae; genus JAJDFU01. The sequence goes on along the minus strand of CAZQSF010000079.1, from coordinate 13,395 downwards.
TGATCTTGTTGATCACCTCGGTGCGCTGCTGTACCTGGTTGTTGTTGAGCTCGGCAAACTGCTGCGGCCGCTTGAAGGAGTCGGGGAAGAAGGGCACCGGCTTGGTGTCCAGCAGGTTGGCCAGGTCGTTCTGCAGGTAGGCGGCCTCTTCCTTGTTGTTGGCTACGACCAGATGGTGGGGCAGGCCGCGCTGCAGGGCTGCCGCCAGGACAAAGGCTTCCTGGGCACCCACCAGGCCGTTGAGTTGCAGCCGGGCGGGCGTGTCCCCTTGCAGGGCATCAGCCAGTTGGTTCAGCCGGGCGTCCTGCCGGTATGCATCCAGCAGGCGCTTGAGATTTGATTCCACAGGTGGCAAAAATACGGTCTGTTAGGGTAACAGTCGCGAAAAAGAATGGTTGGCCGAAATCGGAACGGGCGGCAATCCCCCACCGGCGGTAGCCTTCGTCCCCGGCAAAAGCCTTACTTTTGCAAGCGCCAAGAAAAGGAGGGCTACGACATGAACTATCGCGAGTATCAACAGCTCGATCTGCCGGCCATCGACCGGGAGATCCTGGACTTCTGGGAACGGGAGCGGGTTTTCCAAAAAAGCATCGACCAGCGCGACCCGGAGCGGTCCTTTGTCTTTTACGAAGGCCCGCCCTCGGCCAACGGTATGCCCGGCATTCACCACGTGATGTCGCGCACCATCAAGGACCTCTTTTGCCGCTACCACACCATGCAGGGCAAGCGCGTAGTGCGCAAGGGCGGCTGGGACACGCACGGCCTGCCCATCGAGCTGAACGTGGAAAAGGAACTGGGCATCACCAAGGAAGACATCGGCAATCCGGACAGCCCCCGCGGCATCAGCATGGAGGAGTACAACCGCCGCTGCCGCGAAACGGTGATGCGCTACAAAGACAAGTGGGACGAGATCACCCGCAAGATGGGGTACTGGGTGGACCTGGACGATCCGTACATCACCTATGAGAACGATTACATGGAGAGCGTATGGTGGCTGCTGAAGCAACTGTACGACAAGGGCTTGCTGTACAAAGGCTACACCATTCAGCCCTACTCGCCGGCGGCCGGCACCGGCCTCAGTTCCCACGAGCTGAACATGCCCGGCGCCTACAAGGAGATCTCCGACACCTCGGCCGTGGCCCAGTTCAGGGTGAAAGGCGCGGCCGACGAATACCTGCTGGCCTGGACCACAACGCCCTGGACCCTGCCCTCCAATACGGCCCTGGCCGTGGGGGCGGAGATCGACTATGTGAAGGTGCGCACCTTCAATCGCTACACCGGCGAGCCCTCTACGGTCATCCTGGCCAAAGACCGCCTGCCGGCCTACTTCAGCGAGCAAAAGCCGGACCTCCGGCCCGAAGACCTCAAGGCGGGCAACAAACCCATTCCCTACATCGAGATCGTGGCCGAACTGAAAGGCAGCGAGCTGGAAGGGCTGGAATACGAGCAATTGCTGCCCTATGTGCAGCCCGACAAGCCCGCCTTCCGGGTCGTGGTAGGTGATTTTGTGAGCACCGAGGACGGCACGGGCATCGTGCACACGGCCCCCACTTTCGGCGCCGACGACTTCAAGGTGGCGCGCGAGAACGACATTCCGCCCCTGCTGGTGAAGGACCAGCACGGCAATCCCATGCCCCTGGTCGACAAGCAGGGCCGCTTCGTGCAGGAGGTGACGGACTTTGCCGGCCGCTACGTGAAGGACTACGGCCAGGAGGAGGAGCGCCCCGTGGATGTGGACATCGTGATCAAGCTCAAGGAGGAGAACAAGCTCTTCGTAGCCGAAAAATACAAGCACTCCTACCCGCACTGCTGGCGAACCGACCGGCCCGTGCTCTACTACCCGCTGGACAGCTGGTTCATCCGGGCCTCCACGCTCAAAGAGCGCATGCTGGAGCTCAACCAGACCATACAGTGGAAGCCGGCCAGTACGGGGGAGGGCCGCTTCGGCAAGTGGCTGGAAAACCTGCAGGACTGGAACCTGTCGCGCTCCCGCTTTTGGGGCATTCCCCTGCCCATCTGGCGCAGCGAGGACGGCAGGGAGGAAGTGTGCATCGGTTCGGTGGCCGAGTTGCGGGAGGCCATCGAGAAGGCCCTGGCTTCCGGCGAGCTGGGCGAGGAAGAAACCCGGGCAAACCGGAATTACCTGAAAGCGATGCAGGCCGGCAGCGAAGCCTTTGACCTGCACCGTCCCTACATCGACGAGATCACGCTCGTAAGCCCGAGCGGCCAGCCCCTGCAGCGCGAGCCGGATCTGATCGACGTCTGGTTCGATTCCGGCTCCATGCCCTACGCTCAGTGGCACTATCCCTTTGCGAACGAAGACGTCTTCAAGCGGGCATTCCCGGCCGACTTCATCGCCGAGGGGGTGGATCAGACCCGCGGCTGGTTCTACACCCTGCACGCCATCGCCACCATGGTGTTCGACAGCGTGGCCTACAAAACGGTGGTGTCCAACGGCCTGGTGCTGGACAAGAACGGACACAAGATGTCGAAGCGCCTGGGCAATGCCGTGGACCCCTTCGAGACCATAGGCGAATACGGCGCCGACCCCACCCGCTGGTACATGATCTCCAATGCCCAGCCCTGGGACAACCTCCGCTTCGACGAGGCCGGCCTGGACGAGGTGCGCCGCAAGTTTTTCGGCACCCTCTACAACACCTATTCCTTTTTCGCCCTCTACGCCAATGTAGACGACTTCGTACTCGACGAGGCCGGCCTGGTGCCGCTTGCAGAGCGCCCCGAGCTGGACCGCTGGATCATCTCCAAACTGCACAGCCTGGTGGCGGAGGTGACGGCCCATTACGACGATTACGAGCCCACCAATGCCGCCCGGGCCATCATGCACTTTGTGGACGAGCACCTCAGCAACTGGTACGTGCGGCTGTCGCGCCGCCGTTTCTGGAAAGGCGAGATGTCGGCCGACAAGAAGGCCGCCTACGAGACCCTGTTCGAATGCCTGCTGGTGACAGGCCAGCTCATGGCTCCGCTGGCACCTTTTTTCAGCGACTGGCTGTACAAGAACCTGACCGACAACATCCGGCAAAAGGCCGTCGATGGCGGCAGCGACCTGAGGCACGAAAGCGTTCACCTCACCCACATGCCGAAGGGCAATGAAGCGGCTATCGATGAGGCACTGGAGCGGCGCATGGATTACGCTCAGCGCATCAGCTCACTGGTGCTGAGCCTGCGCAAGAAGGAGAAGATCCGCGTGCGCCAACCCCTGCAAAAGGTGTTGCTGCCCGTGCTGGACGAGCAGTTTCGCCGGGAGGTGGAACAGGTGGAGGGACTGGTTCGGGCTGAGGTGAACGTGAAGGAGTTCGAATACCTCACCGATGCGTCCGGGGTGATCAAGAAGAGGGCCAAGCCCAACTTCAAGACCCTGGGCAGACGGCTGGGCAAGCACATGAAAGCGGCCGCACAGATCATCAACAACCTCAGCCAGGAAGAGATCGCCACCCTGGAGCGAACCAACCGCTACGAGCTGAGCGTGAACGGCGACACCTTCCAGCTCAGCCTGGAAGATTTCGAGATCAGCACCGAGGATATTCCCGGCTGGCAGGTGGCTTCCGACGGCCAGATCACCGTGGCCCTGGACGTGACCCTCACCGGCGAACTCCTGGCCGAGGGCATGGCCCGCGAGCTGGTGAACCGCATCCAGAACCTGCGCAAGGACCAGGGCTTTGAGGTGACCGATCGCATTGCCGTGCATCTGGAAGCAAAGGATGCCGTGCGGGAAGCCGCCCGGCAGTTCGGCGACTACATCCGCCACGAAGTGCTGGCCGACGAGCTGGAACTGGCCGAGCGCCTGGAACAGGGCGAGTTGGTAGACCTGCCCGACGACACTCAGGTGCGGATCCGGGTGGAAAAGACAAAAAACTCATGAACCGAAGATGGACGAACGGGTGATCGAAGGGATTGCCCAACTTTTTCGTTTTCCGATCTTCGGTTCTCCCAATCTTCGGTTTTGCAGCGCATATTAATCATACAAACGGCTTTCATCGGCGATGTCATCCTGGCAACCTGCCTGATCGAGAAGTTGCACGCCCATTTCCCGGAAGCGGAGATCGATTTTGTCCTGCGCAAGGGCAACGAAGGTCTGCTGAAGGGGCATCCCATTCTGCGGGAGGTGTTGATCTTCGACAAGAAGGACAAGCGGCGCAGCCTGCTGCAGCTCATCCGGCGGATCCGGGCCCGCCGCTACGATCTGGTGGTCAATGCCCAGCGCTTCTTCACCAGCGGGCTGATGGCCGTCACTTCCGGCGCCCGCCAGATCGTGGGCTTCGACAAGAACCCGCTCGCTTTCGGCTTCACCCGCCGGTTGCCGCATCAGATCGGCTCCGGGCAGCACGAGGTGGAGCGCGACCTCAGCCTCATCGCCCACCTCACGGACGATCGCCTGGTGAAGCCGCGCCTTTATCCTGCGGAAGCGGATTATGCCGGGGCGCCCGGGGGCGAGCGCTACATCTGCATTGCGCCCACCTCGGTCTGGTTCACCAAGCAGTATCCGGCCGACCGCTGGATCGCTTTTCTGGACGCACTGGACGAGGGCTTGCCCGTCTATCTGCTGGGCGGCCCGGCCGACCGGGAAGCCTGCGAGGCCATCCGGCAGGCCACCCGTCACACGCGCGTGACCAATAAGGCCGGCGAACTGTCCCTGCTGGCTTCTGCCGCCTGGATGCAAGGGGCCGCCATGAACTACGCCAACGACTCGGCTCCGGTGCACCTGGCCACGGCCGTGGATGCGCCCATTGCCGAGATCTACTGCAGTACGGTGCCGGACTTCGGCTTTACGCCCCTGAGCAGCGTATCGCATGTATTGCAGTGCGCGCAGGACCTTCCCTGCCGCCCCTGCGGCCTGCACGGCCATGCCGCCTGCCCGGAAGGGCATTTCAAGTGCTCGGAAGTGGGCGTGGAGGCACTGCTGAATGCGCTGCCCGGCTGATCCGTTCAGCGCCTTTCCTCCGCTGCTGCCTGGATCTTGCGCCCCAGCCCGCGGGCATACAGCTCGAAGGGGATGGGGGGGCGCCCCAGTAGCGCTTCCACCGCGGGAGAGCACTCAGGCGTGGGCAGGAAACGCGGCAGCCAGTGCAGCAGGGTCATGATCCGGGCCTGGCCTTTGGGCATACCCCGTCGTCGTTGGCGGCGGTAGAAGCGCAGCGGCCCGATCGAGCGATACCGGACCGGCTCGCCGAATGCGCGGCTGAGCTGCCTGGCCATTTCCCGGAAGGTGAGCTGTTCCTGGCCGGTGATGTCGTATGCCCGGCGCAGATGGTCGTCGGGATCCATCAGGATGCGGGCCGCCACCGCGCCGATATCGCGTACGTCCACCGGCAGGAAACGGGCCTTGCCGGCCGGGAGGACGATGCTCCGTTCAGCCAGCAGGTCGGGCCAAAGCGCCTGCTCGAAGTTTTGCATGAAATAGGAGGGACGCAGGATGCAGTGGCTCAGCCCGGAGCCCCGGAGGAGCTTTTCGATCCGGGCGTGGGGAATGAAGGGTTGCTGATCGGCGCCCTGCACGGAAAGGAAAAGCACGAACTTCAGGCGGTTGTCCTGGGCGCGATGGATGAGCGGTTCGAAATAACGGGGTACGTCTGCCAGGGCCGGAGGACGCATGAGGAAAAGCGCATCCATCTGCCCCAGGTAGGAAGAATAGGTATCGGGTTCGCCAAAGTCGAAGGGCACACCTTCCACTTCCGGCGGCCATTCCACCGGCTTTTCCCTTCCCGGTCGCAGGGCCGCAAAGCACTTGACCGGATGTATGGCCAGATGCCTGAGCAGCTGATTTCCGACCAGGCCGGTAGCGCCGGTGATCAGGATTTTTTTGGGATGGAGCACAGAAGGGTTCATCGCCTGAATATAGGCTGCCGGCGAAAACTCACCAAGCCCGGGCTTCAGCGCGGATCCAAGACGAAAGAATGCATGATGCGGTCGGCCCACTCCCGGTAGGCTTCACACTGGCTTTCCTGGCAGGTAAAGGTGAGTACGTAGCCCCTGCGACCGGCGATGCGATAGTGCTTCTGCCACCTCAGCCGAAACACCCCCTGACGCCCGGTAAAGATCAGCTGGTGGTAAGCTCCCTGCGCGTCGCTAAGGCGTTCGGACTTCTCCAGGGCGAGGTCGTCGACGAGGGCTTCCTCGCTCTGCAGGGAAGAGGCCACGTATTCGCTCAGCTTCACGGGCTTTTCCGAGAGGTCGTCGATGTGCAGGCTGATGTGTTCGCGAAAACTGTCGATCGGAGATTCCCTGGGGGCGAACAGGAAAAAGGCCGTGCCCAGCACGCCCGAGTCGTTGAGTTCCCAAGCGGGGGGATACTGGATAGCGAAACTGCTGTCTCGGACTGCGGGCCAGTGTTCGGCCGTGGGTTCGCCGCCTTTGATCGTCAGGGTTCGGGATTGTGCCCGGGCACTGAGGGGGGCTGCGAGCAGTGCGAAGACCGCCAGCGCCAGGCGAAACCCGAAAGCGAAGCGTGGTCGGGGGCAGGCATGCGGGGATACAAACATGGTGATCGGCTGTATGTACTATCTAAACGCAGGATGGGCCCCTCGCATTTCGAAGAAGCCGGAAACGCCTTTGCAAGGGTTCGATCGGCCGGAAGAGGAGGGGTAGCGCCCTTCCCGCTTGCGGCATTGCTTAGTTGCAGATAAAGGGGGCAATGAGCTTGAACTCGGGTATGTGCACGTTGAAGGCGGAGAGGTCCACCTTGTCTTCCATGATGAAGCTGCCGTACATTTTGCCCATGGGCGTGCGCAGGGGGCACCAGGAATTGTATTGGTGGGATTCACCCGGCATAAGAGTGGGTTGCCGGCCGATTACCCCTTCGCCTTCCACTTCGCGTATGATGCCAACCGAATCCCAGATGAGCCAATGGCGGCGCATGAGTTGCACCGTATTGCTGCTCAGGTTCTCGATCGTGATGTGGTAGGCGAAAATATATTGATCTTCAGCCGGTTTGGAGTAGGCGGCCTGATAACTTGTTTCTACCGTAATTTTAATCCCGTTGGTGGTTAGGGTTTCCACTTGACTATTGCATTTGGCTGGTGAACGATTGTACGAGGTCTTCAGCCTGGTGTAAAGCCTCTTTTAACTCATCATTAACGATAACGACGTCAAATTGGTTTTCATATTCCAACTCCTCGCGCGCTTGCTCGAGCCTGTTTTTCAGATCCTGGGGTGATTCGGTATTGCGTTGACTGAGGCGTGTTTCGAGTTCCTGCAGCGAAGGCGGTCTTACAAATATAGCCAATGAATCGGAAGGATAGGCTTTTTTTAGATTCATTGCGCCTTTTACATCGATATCGAAGACGATAATTTTCCCCTCGGCCCAGAGCCGCTCCAGCTCGCTGCGCAGGGTTCCGTAGTATTTTCCGGGGTATACTTCCTCCCATTCCACAAATTCGCCGGCCTCGATCCTGGACCGAAATGTTTCCGGGGAAAGGAAGTAGTAGTCTCGCCCGTCGACCTCGCCCGGGCGGGGAGCTCGCGTGGTCGCAGAGACCGAAAAGGCCAGGTTGTCGAACCGTTGAAGCAGATGCCGGACGATGGTGGTTTTCCCCGCTCCGGAAGGCGCCGCGAAGAGCAACATCTTGTACATAGGTCAGACGGTGTTGGCCACTTGTTCTTTAATTTTTTCCAACTCGTCTTTCATGCTCACCACCAGGCGCTGGATGTCGGAGGAGTAGGCCTTGGCGCCCATGGTGTTGATCTCGCGGCCCATTTCCTGGCTGATGAAACTGAGTTTGCGGCCCTTCTGGCTGGACTTTTTGTCGAGCACCTCCTGAAAGTACTGGCAATGCTGTTCCAGCCGGACCTTTTCCTCGGTGATGTCCAGCTTTTCCAGGTAGAAGATGATCTCCTGTTCGAACCGGTTCTCATCCACTTTGTCCTTGCCCAGGTATTCCTCCAGGTTCTGGTACAGGCGTTGGCGAAGGCGGTCTACCCGCTCCGTTTCAAAGGGCTTGAGTTCGCCGAGGTTTTGGAGAATGTTCCGGATGCGCAGGCGGATGTCGTTTTCAAGAGCCTGGCCCTCGTCGCGGCGGTAGGCCATCAGTTGATCCAGCGCTTCGTTCAGCGCTTTCGCTACGGCTTCCCACTCTCCTTCTTCCAGCTCTTCCTCCTGGGTGGCCACCACATTGGGCAGGCGCAGGATGGCCTGCATCAGATCTCCGGTGGGCATGTCCAGGTCGGAACTCAGGGTCGACAGTTCGCGGTGGTATTTCCGAAAGAGGGACTGGTTGAGGCTGATCTCCCCGTTCTGCTCCGGCGCCTGGATGTCGAGGCTGAAGTCCAGCTTGCCGCGCTCGGCCCGCCGGGTGATCATGGAACGCAGATCGAGTTCTTTTTCGCGGTAGTGGTTGGGAAGCTTGAGCCGGACATCGGTATACTTACTGTTCAGCGAGCGGAGCTCAATGCTGATGGTTTTGTCGCCGTATGTAGTCTTGACCCTGCCGAAGCCCGTCATGGATAGGAGCATACCGAAAGTGGATTGATGTGAGAAAAAAGTAAGGGGCTTCTTGGTGCAGGGCAAATATAAACAAAGCCTTTATTCTCTGGAGAGCGAGTGGCCGGGCGCTATAACCGGTTGATCCTGAAACGATACCTGGCAAACAAGGCTTGCAATTCTTTTCGAATCTGAATTTTTTTTCGATCTTTGCGACTCTTCGAGAGAAAGGGAACAAAACGATTGCTAACTTACTATAAACCAACTACTAACAATGAGAAAAGCGGATCTGGTTGCAGCGATATCCGAGAAAACAGGCGTTCCCAAGGTAGATGTGTTGGTTACCTTGGAAACGTTCTTCAAAGAGGTAAAACAGTCTTTGTCCGACGGAGAAAATGTATATATCCGCGGCTTTGGAAGTTTTGTAATCAAGAAGCGGGCCAAAAAGATCGGCCGGCATATCAAGAAGAACATATCCATTGAAATTCCCGAGCACTACATTCCGGCATTCAAGCCGGCCAAAGTGTTTGTGGAGCAGGTGAAGACCAACGTGGACGCCCTGCCCAAGGAGAACAATCAGGACAAGTAAGGCAGCGCAGACGATGATGCAAACCAAGCAGTGGATTGCCGTGGGATTGGCAGCGGTTTTGTTCCTTCTGATCTACGGGTTGCTCGACCGGCTCCCCCCGGAGCAGGCCGAACGAGACAAGCAACGCGCTCTGGCTGCCGAGGCTACGAACATCGATGCGCTGCTGGTTGAGGCCAAGGCCGAACTTCCGGCTCAGCGCCAGGCGGATATCACGGCCCTGGAGTTGCAACTGGAAGAAGCCCTGACGGACAGCGGCCGGGTGGAAGCTTTCAAAACGCTCTCGGGCACCTGGTACCAGCAGGGTAAACCAGCCATTGCCGGCTATTATGCCCAGCGGGTGGCCGAGATCGACAGCACCCACCAGGCCTGGGGAATCGCCGGCAGTACGTATACCATCTGCCTGCAGCGCGCGCAGACGGAAAAGGTTCGCGCCTATTGCACCCAGCGGGCTATCCGGGCTTTTGAAAGTGCCATCTCGCTGGAGCCCGGGCAAACGGAGTACCGAATCAACCTGGCCCTGGTGTACACCGAGAATCCGCCCGCCGACAACCCCATGAAGGGCGTGTTGATGTTGCGGCAGCTCAACCAAGATCATCCGGAAAACGTTTCCGTATTGAATAATTTAGCACGCCTGGCCATTCGTACCGGCCAGTACGACAAGGCCTTGGAGCGATTGGAAAATGCCCGCCAACTGGCACCGGAAAATCGAACCACACTTTGCCTGCTGGCAGAAGCCTATCAGGCTGCCGGGCAAGCTGAAAAAGCAGCGATCTTTGAGGACCGATGCAAGAACATGAACCAGTGATTTTTTTCAATTAAAAGACAAGACATATGCCTTGCGGAAAGAAACGTAAACGCCATAAGATTTCTACGCACAAGCGCAAAAAGCGCCTGCGCAAGAATCGCCACAAGAAGAAGAAATAACCGATTTTAACGGCTAAGGATGCCGGGGGAAGCCAATCGGAGGTGTCGCCTCTATTTGCTTCCCCTTTCATTTGTATTTTTTCAAAACAGTGGCGTATCGACTACCGATGAATGCATTCCCCAAAAATCATTCCAGGCTGTACTCGTCGCCGGCGGGGCTTTCCCCCTTGCGACACCCGAAAAGAACTTTGCACCGGATGCTCAGCCCACAATTCTGAGTTCATCCCTTCCGTGCAGATCACTCCGCTGTTTTACGCTTTACCATACCAGGTGTTCACCGCATTTCAGGCCCCCCTGGTATCCTTCGCCATAGCCTAAATGGTGAATACCCGTGGAAAAAGAAATGATCATTAACTCCACCCCGACGGAGGTGGAAATTGCCTTGTTGGAGAACGGCAAGCTGGTAGAGCTTCAAAACCAAAAGACGAGCAACAATTTTACGGTAGGCGATATTTTTCTGGGGCGGATTAAGCGCCTCATGCCCGGTCTTCGGGCTGCATTCGTGGATATTGGCCACAGCAAAGACGCCTTCCTGCACTACACCGACCTGGGGCCCAAGCTCAGCTCCCTGACGAAGTATACGAACGGAGCCATGTCCGGGTCGAGGAATACCCACCTGCTCGACAATTTCAAGATCGAGCCCGACATTAACAAGAACGGTAAGATCGAGGACGTGCTCAAGCGCCGCCAACCGATTCTGGTACAGATCCAGAAGGAGCCTATTTCCACCAAGGGGCCGCGGCTGAGTTGCGAACTCACCCTGCCCGGCCGGTACCTGGTCATGGCTCCCTTCTCGGACGGAGTGGCCGTATCGAAGAAGCTGAGCAGTGCCGAGGAGCGCAAGCGCCTTCAGGTGCTGGTCGAAAGCATCCGGCCGCGCAACTTCGGCATCATCGTGCGCACGGCCGCGGAAGGCAAAAAGGCCAACGACCTCTACGAAGAGATCCAAAACCTGATGGGCAAGTGGGAGAGCATTTTCGGCCAGCTGAAAGAAGCCAAACCGCCGCAGAAACTGCTCAGCGAGCTGGACAAGACGTCCAGCATTCTGCGCGACCTGCTCAATGAGTCGTTCAACCGCATTCTGGTGAACGACAAGGATCTCTACCAGCACATCAAGAACTACCTGGGCACCATCGCACCGGAGCAGGTGAAGATCGTGAACCACTACCGGGGCAAGAAGCCCATGTTCGACGCCTACGGAATTACCCGGCAGATCAAATCCGCCTTCGGCAAGACGGCTACCATGAGCAGCGGCGCTTACCTGGTGATCGAATCCACGGAAGCCATGCACGTGATCGACGTCAACAGCGGGCACAAGGTGGGCAGCGGCAAGCACAATACGGCCGACGCCGCCCTGCGCGTCAACATGGAAGCGGCCGAGGAGATTGCCCGCCAACTGCGCCTGCGCGACATCGGCGGCATCATCATCATCGACTTCATCGATATGAAGAAGGCCGAGCACAAACGCGAGTTGCTCAAGGCCATGCGTCAGCACATGAAGGGCGATCGCGCCCAGCACACCATCCTTCCGCTCAGCAAGTTTGGCCTTATGCAGATCACCCGGCAGCGGGTCCGCCCGGAGGTGAAGAAAAACACGGCCGAGGTATGCCCCTCCTGCGGGGGTACCGGCAAGATCAATGCTTCCATTCTGCTGACGGATGATATCAAACGGGACCTGAACTTTATCGTGCAATCCCGGCCGAAGTCCAAGATCAAGCTGGAGGTGCATCCCTACCTGGAAGCCTTCCTGAAGAAAGGCTGGCCGAGCGTACAGATGGAGTGGTTTCAGAAATACCTCAAGTGGGTCCGCATCCAGCCCAACAGCGAGCTCGGCCTGATGGAGTACAAGTTCTATGATGCCAATGAAGATGAGATCCGCCTGAATTGATGGCGGTGCCGAGGCGGCTTCCCGGCGCGCGCTCAGTGCATGGGGCAGCCGCAGCCGGGGGTGCGGCAAGCCGACAGGGCGAGCAGGAACAACAGCATGTACAGAAAAAGCCAGATTCGAGCCATAGCCCCAAGATAGCGGGTTTTTTCCGGACCCGGGGTTTTTCGGATACCTGCCATATGAATGCTCCGACCACCCGAAAAGGGGTTTTAGTAGCGGTGCCGGACTGGGGGCTCGGGCATGCGACTCGCTCCCTGGTCATCGTGCGCCGATTGCAAGAGCTCGGTCTAGCTGTTTACCTGGCCTCTTCCGGCCGGGCCGGTCACCTCCTTCGGGCGGAGTGCCCGGCACTGCCCTTTCTGGAGCTGCCGTCCTACGATCTGCACTATTCCGGCCGCCATATGGCCTGGAACTTGCTCAAGCAGGCGCCCAGGCTGGCTGCCCGGGTCGGAGCCGAATACAAACGCCTGCAGCAATATCTGCGCCGGTATCCCATTGCGGCCGTGCTGTCGGATAACGCCCTGGGCTGCTTTTCCGCGCGGGTTCCCACCGCCTACCTCACCCATCAGCTGCACATTCAGTATCCGCCCTGGCCTGCCCTGGCTGCGTGGAGCAGTCGCCTGCATCGCTTTTTCATCCGGAAGCACGATGAGTGCTGGATCCCCGACTGGGCCGGGCCGGATAACCTGGCCGGCGCATTGTGCCATCCGCCACGGCCCGGCCTTGCGCAGCGCTACATCGGCCCGCTTTCCCGGATGAGGCCCGGCCGCGTCGAGCCGAAATGGGATCTGGTGGCGGTTCTTTCGGGCCCGGAGCCCCAGCGCAGCCGTTTCGAGGCCATCCTGTTTGAGCAGCTGCCCGGCGGCCCGGCCCGCAGCCTGGTCGTGCGAGGCAAGACCGAGCAGCCCGTACAGGGCGGCAAGCTGGGCGCCATGCATTGGAAAAGCTGGTTGCCGGCCGCGGACCTCAACCGCGAACTGGCTGCGGCCGGCCTCGTGCTTTGCCGCTCGGGCTACAGCAGCCTGATGGACCTGGCGGTTCTCGGCCTGCCGGCCGTGCTGGTCCCTACCCCCGGGCAGACCGAACAGATGTATCTGGCCCGATACTGGGCCGGGCGCAAGGGCTTTGCCACGGCCGATCAGGCCAACTTCCACTGGGACCGCCTCTGGCGGGAAAAGCCCTGGCAGCAAGGGCGCAGCCCGCATCTTCCGCAAGGGGGTGCCCCCGAACTCCTGGATGCTGCTTTGTTCGCCTTTCTGGAAAGGGCCGGCTTTAGGTTCAGGTGAGCTTGGGCATGGCCCGTTTCGTCAAGGGATGGTAGTCAGGGTCCAAGCCCGGGTAGGGGCACGTCAGCGTGTGTTACTACCCTCTACCTTATGATTTAAGGGTATGAAATTCAGGAATTTAGCGACGAGCCCAACCCCAACCTCACCTTATACGGTTTTCAGGATAAAATGACCTTTTTACCAAGACCTATTTTATCCTGAAAACCGTGAATACCACTTCAAGTATGAATCCCGCTTTCAAAATAGGTTCAGTTTCTGCATCCAACCTATT